>NZ_JBHVGZ010000037.1:0-93322 GCF_042800355.1 Streptomyces sp. NPDC057623 | reverse complement strand
TTGAGTTCTCAAGGAACGGACGCTTCCTTTGTACTCACCCTCTCGGGCTTTCCTCCGGGCTTTTCCCTTCGGTCTTGCGTTTCCGACTCTATCAGATCCTTTTCCGATCCGATTTCCTCGGCGCTTTCCAGGTTCCCGCTCTCGCGTTTCCCTTTCCGGCGGTTCCGACTTTATCAGAAGTTTCGGGCCGGACAGACCAGCCACTCATTTCCGAAATCATCGGGAGGGGCTTCTCGGGAATCAACGTTCCGCTGAAGCAGACAGACACTCACTCTGCCCGGTGGGACTGCATCCACTTCCAGGCAACTGTTCGAATCTACCTCCCCGCTCGCGCCGTGTCAACGGCTCTTGTGGGGCGAAGAGGAGACTAGCAGCTGAACAGGCGGGTTCGCACATCAGGCCGCGGTCGGAACGGCGGCGCTGCGCTCGGACGCCTCGACGTCGCCGGTCTCTCCGGCGCGGGCGGCACGTCCGCCGAGGACATAGACGTATGCGAGGAAGGCCATTTCGGCGACGACGCCGATGCTGATTCGTGCCCAGGTGGGCAGGCCCGAGGGGGTGACGAAGCCTTCGATGGCGCCGGAGACGAAGAGGACGAGGGCGAGTCCTATCGCCATGCCGATCGCGGCTCGGCCTTCCTCGGCGAGGGCTATGCGTCGGGTGCGAGGACCCGGGTCTATGAGGGTCCAGCCGAGGCGCAGGCCGGTGCCGGCCGCGACGAAGACCGCGGTCAGTTCGAGGAGGCCGTGCGGCAGGACGAGGCCGAGGAAGGTGTCCAAGCGGCCTGCCGAGGACATGAGGCCGAAGCCGACGCCGAGGTTGAGCATGTTCTGGAAGAGGATCCAGAGCACCGGCAGGCCCAGGAAGACGCCGAGGATCAGGCAGAGTGCTGCGGCCCAGGCGTTGTTCGTCCAGACCTGGGCCGCGAAGGATGCCGCGGGGTGGCTGGAGTAGTACGTCTCGTACTGGCCGCCGGGGCGGGTGAGCTCGCGCAGTTCACTGGGGGCCGCGATGGTGGCCTGTACTTCGGGATGGGTGCCTATCCACCAGCCCAGCAACACCGCGACGAGGGTGGAGAGGAGCGCTGTGGGGACCCACCAGTGGCGCGAACGGTAGACCGCGGCTGGGAATCCGTGGGTGAGGAATTGGGTGACATCGCGCCAGGAGGCGCGTCGGGTTCCTGTCACGGCGTTACGCGCGCGTGCCACCAGTTGGCTGAGGCGACCGGTCAGCTGGGGGTCGGGGGCGCTGGACTGGATCAGGGACAGGTGAGTGGCCGTGCGCTGGTAGAGCGTGACGAGTTCGTCGGCCTCGACGCCGGTGAGGCGGCGCTGGCGTCCGAGGAGCGCGTCGAGGCGGTCCCATTCGGCTCGGTGGGCGGTGACGAAGACATCGAGGTCCATCTGCTTTCCTGCTCCCCGGCTGTTCGTCGGCGACTCATCGTGGACGTCAGCTTGTCGTACTGCGGCGCGATGCGCCTTCAGCTTGGCAGACTGGCCATTCCACAGGCAGGGCAGGGGAAGGGCGGGCGGCGTGAGTGAGTTGGTGACGGGTGAGGCGGTGGCGCTGGAGCTGCGCCCCGCGAAACTGCCCAGCAGGGCGCTGGCCGTGCTGCTGGATCTGGCCGTGGCTGTGCTCGTCTACATCGTCGTGACCATTGGTGTGGTGGCTGCCACCGCTTCTCTGGACGAGGCGGCACAGACCGCGCTGTCGATCGCATTGTTCGTGCTGCTGCTGGTCGGCGGGCCGATCGCGGTCGAGACGCTCAGCCATGGGCGCTCGCTCGGAAAGCTTGCGTGTGGGTTGCGGGTGGTGCGCGACGACGGCGGACCGATCCGGTTCCGGCACGCCCTGGTGCGTGGCCTCATAGGCGTGATCGAGATTCTGATGACGCTCGGCGTCGTAGCCGTCATCTCTTCGCTGGTGTCCGCGCGCGGGCGGCGACTCGGTGACGTGTTCGCCGGGACGCTCGTCGTACGGGAACGAGTGCCACTCGCGCGGACGGGCTTCGTTCCCCCGCCTCCGCCCTGGTTGGCCGGGCGGTTTTCGGGGCTTGACCTGTCGGCGGTTCCCGATGGCCTCTGGCTCGCCATTCGCCAGTACCTGACACGGATGCAGCAACTCGACCCTCAGGTCGGCTGGAGCATGGCGGAGCGCCTTGCGACGGACGTCGCGGCGCGCACGGGCGCTCCGGCACCGCAGGGCGTGCCGCCGGCCGCGTATCTGGCGGCGGTTCTTCAGGAACGACAGACACGGGAGGCGCGACGGGCCTTCGGTAACGGTCGGGCCGCGGGCGGAGCGGGCGCGTACGGCCCAGCGGTCATGCCGCCTGCTGCTGCGTCGCCTCCGCCTGTCCCGTACGGCGAGAGGGTGGTGCCGGTCGGTGGTCAGCCCGCCGGTCAGGTGGAAGGGGATCGCGCCTCCCTCGCCTCGCACGAGGCCGTTCGGCCGAGTCCTGCGCCCGGCGACGCGCCAGCGGACGATCGGCCCGCCACCGGCTTCGCGCCGCCGGCCTAGCCGCTCAGGCGAACGTCGACGGCGGCGAGTCCAGGTCCTCCAGCTCGATGCCCGGTGCCGCGAGGACCACGTCGCCCGCGATGTGTACGGCGTGCTGCTCGCCGGTGTCCAGGGCTGTGACCTGGTATTCGTCCACGGTCAGAGGGCCGTTGTCAGTGGCGTGTGTTTGTCTGTTCACCAAGGCCCAGGACTGGTCCACGGTGCGCGGGGCCAGGACCGGGTCCGTGAGGGCCACGAGGCGGACGCGGGTTGCCGAGTCGGAAGGGGTGAGGCGCAGGAGACGAGCGGTGGCGATGAGGAACGCGGGGGACGTCCCGGTGAAGGCATGGGCGCGCACATTGCCTTCCGTGGCGTGAACCCCGGTGGGGTCGGTACGGACCCAGGTGACGCCGTCGAGGGCGGCACCGCGTACCTGCCAGCCACCTGCGTGAAGTTCGAGTCGGAGGGGACGGCCGAGTTCGTCCAGGGTGAGGTCGACGGAGCCGCTGTGATCGCCCGCGGGGGTGGTCAGCTGGGAGACGTAGCGCCAGCCGGAAGGGCCGGGGGCGCAGTGGAAGTGCTCTTCTGCGAGGGGGGTGTGATCGTGCGGATCATGGAGCGAATAGCGGCCGCGGGGCATCGGGGTCCTGGGTCTTGATGGCTCTTGGTGGCTTGAAGGTCTGGTCCGGCCATGCGGAGCATCGGGGCCGTACGGGCTGACGGGCCGCACGGCCAACGGGACAGGCCCCCGACACGGGGGTGCGGGGGCCTGTCTCGGTGGAGCGACTCGGCTCAGTAGCGGTAGTGGTCCGGCTTGAACGGGCCCTCGACCTCTACGCCGATGTACGCGGCCTGCTCGGGGCGGAGCTTCGTCAGCTTCACACCGAGCGAGTCGAGGTGGAGACGCGCCACCTTCTCGTCCAGGTGCTTGGGCAGCGTGTAGACGCCGGTCGGGTAGGCGTCCGGCTTGGTGAACAGCTCGATCTGGGCCAGGGTCTGGTCCGCGAAGGAGTTGGACATCACGAAGGACGGGTGACCGGTGGCGTTGCCCAGGTTCAGCAGGCGGCCCTCGGACAGGACGATCAGCACCTTGCCGTCGGGGAACGTCCAGGTGTGGACCTGCGGCTTGACCTCGTCCTTGACGATGCCCGGGAACTTGGCGAGGCCCGCCATGTCGATCTCGTTGTCGAAGTGGCCGATGTTGCCGACGATCGCCTGGTGCTTCATCTTGGCCATGTCCGAGGCCATGATGATGTCCTTGTTGCCGGTCGTGGTGATGAAGATGTCGGCCTTGTCGATGACCTCGTCGAGGGTCGTGACCTGGTAGCCGTCCATCGCCGCCTGGAGGGCGCAGATCGGGTCGATCTCGGTGACGATCACGCGGGCGCCCTGTCCGCGCAGGGACTCCGCGCAGCCCTTGCCCACGTCGCCGTAGCCGCAGACGACCGCGGTCTTGCCGCCGATGAGGACGTCGGTGGCGCGGTTGATGCCGTCGATCAGGGAGTGGCGGCAGCCGTACTTGTTGTCGAACTTCGACTTGGTGACGGCGTCGTTGACGTTGATCGCCGGGAAGAGGAGGACGCCGTCGCGCTGCATCTCGTACAGGCGGTGGACGCCGGTCGTGGTCTCCTCGGTCACGCCGCGGATCTCCGAGGCCAGCTGGGTCCACTTCTGCGAGCCGTCCGTGATGGTGCGGTGCAGGAGTTCGAGGATGACGCGGTGCTCGTCGGACTCGGCGGTGTCGACGGAGGGGACCTTGCCGTCCTTCTCGTACTCGACGCCCTTGTGGACGAGGAGGGTGGCGTCACCGCCGTCGTCGAGGATCATGTTGGGGCCGCCGGTGGGGGTGTTCGGCCAGGTCAGGGCCTGCTCCGTGCACCACCAGTACTCCTCCAGGGTCTCGCCCTTCCAGGCGAAGACCGGGATGCCCTGCGGGTTGTCGGGCGTGCCGTTCGGGCCGACGGCGATCGCGGCGGCAGCGTGGTCCTGGGTGGAGAAGATGTTGCAGGACGCCCAGCGGACCTCGGCGCCGAGGGCGGCCAGGGTCTCGATGAGGACGGCGGTCTGCACGGTCATGTGCAGGGAGCCGGTGATGCGGGCGCCGGCCAGCGGCTGGGCCTCCGCGTACTCCTTGCGGATCGCCATCAGGCCGGGCATCTCGTGCTCGGCGAGGGTGATCTCCTTGCGGCCGAACTCGGCCAGGGAGAGGTCGGCGACCTTGAAGTCCTGTCGGTTCTCGACAGTCGTCATTACGAGCTGCTCCTCGGGGTTGGGGCGAGGGTGGGTACGGCTGTTCTGCGCGGCGGCGGACACAAGGAGTGCCCGAAGAGGACACAGGCATGCCCGCGTGCGCGCAGCGCAGTCCGTCGGAGGCCCTCTCTCCCTCGGCCGGTCCGCTTCAGGACCGCCCGACCGCCATCAGCAGCGACGTCTGGCTCTGTCCCAAGCTACACCGGGAGGCCCGGCCGTCCCCAGTCCGCCTACGCACAGATCGCGCCATCACAGGGCTCGGCGCGGGGAGGGTGGAGGGTCGCCGGGGGCAGCGGCAGGTGTGGGGGGCGGTCGTGTGCGGGAGTGCTGTGCGGGGGCGATAGCGGGACACCGACGAAGGGCGCACAGGAGGCGCCGGAGCGGAATGAAGTGGGGCCCTCGCGCCTTTGAGTCTGCGGCGAGGTGGTGCAGGATGCCCGGGAGATCTGAACAACCGATCGATCTTGCGGGACGTCCGGGACGGCGTTTCCGCGTGACAAAGGCGTTAGGAGATCGACGTGACCAGTCCGGCCGGCCCTCCCCCCACGGGCGGCGGCAGCGGCGAGCAGAAGCGGTTGAGGTTGCTCGCGGTGACCGCGTGCCCGACCGGCATCGCCCATACGTACATGGCGGCTGAGAAGCTCGCGCAGGCCGCCGAGAGCCGCGGTATCGACATGAAGGTGGAGACCCAAGGATCCATCGGGGCTGAGAACGTCCTCGATGACAACGATGTCAAGCACGCGGACGGCATCATCGTCGCCGCGGACAAGGACGTGGACCTGAGCCGATTCGCGGGCAAGCGGGTACTGACCGTGGGTGTGGCCGAGGGCATTCGTCACCCGGAGCAGCTGATCGAGCGTGTGATGTCGGCGCCTGTACACACACCAGGGAGCGCCCCCACGGCTCCCGCGTCCGGTGGCGGCAAGGAGCGGAGCGTCGGGTACAAGGCGCTGATGAACGGGGTCAGTTACATGATCCCATTCGTCGTGGTTGGCGGGCTGCTGATCGCGATCTCGCTCTCGCTCGGCGGGCACACCGACCCGTCGGGCGGTCTGGTCATCCCGAAGGACTCCTTCTGGATGGACATCAACAACATCGGGGTCATCGGCTTCACGCTGATGGTGCCCATCCTGTCCGGTTACATCGCGTATGCCATCGGGGACCGACCCGCGCTGGTGCCCGGCATGATCGGTGGCTGGATCGCCAACACCGGGGAGTTGTACGACTCCAAGGCGGGGGCCGGGTTCATCGGGGCGATCGTGACCGGGTTCCTCGCCGGGTATCTGGTCCTGTGGATCAAGAAGGTCAGGGTCCCGAAGTTCGCTCAGCCGATCATGCCGATCATCGTGATCCCGATCGTGGCGACGACGGCGCTCGGGCTGTTCTTCATCTATGTCATCGGGAAGCCGATCTCGTGGGTGTTCGAGCACCTGACCAGCTGGCTCAGTGGGATGACCGGCACGAGTGCGATCCTGCTCGGCGCGATTCTCGGGCTGATGATCGCGTTCGACATGGGCGGGCCGGTCAACAAGACGGCGTTCCTGTTCGGCGCGGGGCTGATCGCGACCGGCAACCAGACGGTCATGGGCATGTGCGCGGCGGCGATCCCGGTCATGCCGTTGGGTCAGGGCCTCGCCACGCTGATACGGAAGCGGCTCTATACCGAGCAGGAGCGGGAGACGGGGCTCGCCTCGCTGTTCATGGGCTGCTTCGGCATCTCCGAGGGTGCGATCCCGTTCGCCGCTGCGCGACCCGCGCAGGTCATCCCGGCCAACATGCTCGGCGGCGCGGTGGCCGGTGCGATCGCCGGGGTCGCCGGCGTCGAGGACGCGGTGCCGCACGGCGGGCCGATCGTGGCGGTGCTGGGCGCGGTGAGCGGCGTACCGATGTTCTTCGTGGCCGTGCTGATCGGCACGGTCGTCACCGCGCTGACGACGGTCGCTCTGGTGGACATCAGCGAGCGGAAGCGGGGCGGTGCACCGGGCGGTGACGCGGGTCTCGGCACGGGTGTCTCCACGCCCGAGCCGGCGTTGGTCGGGGCGGCGGCTGTGAGTGCCCCGAGCGCGGGGGCCGGCCCAGCGCCACAGGCCGTATCCGCCCCCGTGCCCGCACCCACGCCCGCGGACACCGGGAACCCGCCTGCCACGTCCCCGGCCGATGGCGCCGAAGTCCTCTCCGGCTATCTCACCGAGCAGACCGTGAAGGTCGAACTCGACGCCACCGACAAGGAGTCCGCCATTCGCGAGATGGCAGGGCTGCTGGCCGGGACCGGCAAGGTGGCGGATGCCGACGAGTTGGTGGCGACCGCGCTTCGGCGGGAGGCTCAGGGCACGACCGGGCTCGGTGAGGAGATCGCGATTCCGCATGCCAAGACGGATGCGGTGACGGCGCCGATCGTCGGTTTCGCGCGGTCCGCGCCGGGCGTGGAGTGGGGCTCGCTGGACGGTACGAAGGCGCGGCTGGTGTTCATGATCGCCGTACCGGAGGCGGCAGCGGGCGACGAGCACCTGCGGATTCTCGCGTTGCTGTCACGGAAGTTGATGGATGCCGGGTTCCGGGAGCGGCTGCTCGCGGCCGGCGACGAGCGGGCGGTGCTGGGTGTGTTGAGCGAGATCCAGTAGTCCGAAGAGCGAGATCCAGTAGTCCGAGGTGCGGGCCCGCGGTCATCACGCCGCGGGCCCGCACGGGCCGTTCACGGACGACCGCCACCCTCTGCCGCCGCGGACGTTCCGCATGGGGAGGGAGTGCAGATGGGGCAGGCGCGAAGACTCAGGGTCACGGCGTGGGTGTTGGGCCCCTTGGGGCTGCTGCTCGTGATCGCATCCGTGCTGTGGCTGCGGACCGGCTACGTGCTGTCGACCGTGTCCAGCGAGAGCATGACCCCGACGTACGCCGTCGGGGACCGGATCGTCGCCGAGCGTGTCGGCGGGGACGAGGTGCGGCGGGGCGACGTGGTGCTGTACACGGCGCCGGAGCGCTACCCGGGCGGGGTGAGCGTCATGCAGCGCGTCATCGGAGTCGGCGGCGACCACGTCGTCTGCTGCGAGGACGCGGGCACGGCGCGGGAGCGGATCACCGTCAACGGCAAGTCCCTCAGCGAGTCGTACGTACAGGACGGTATCGCCGACGGGATGCGTCGGCCGTACGACGTGAAGGTGCCGGAAGGCCGGTTGTTCCTGCTCGGCGACCATCGCGTGAACTCACTCGATTCGCGCTTCTTCGCCGAGGATCACGGCGGGACGGTGCCCACCGGGGCGGTCGTGGGCCGGGTGACCGACAGCTCCGCGATGCCGTTGCTGCTCGGCGGGGCCGCGCTGCTCGGTCTTCTGCTGGCGCTGGCCGGGGTCGTCTGCGGGGTCGTGGCACGGAACATGCGGCGGCGACCGGCGGCTCAGCTGGCGTTGTGGCCCCAGCACTTGTGAGCGGACTCGTGGGCCGGGGATGCTGACGGGGGCCCGCCGAGTCGTTCGGCGGGCCCCCGTCGTACAGAAAGGCGTCGTACGGAATATCAGTGCCCGGTGCCGTGCGGCGCCGGGCCTCCGGGCGTCGCCTCGCGGTCGGCGCCCTTCGCGGCCTCGGTCTCGCTGTAGATGTCGGGCTCGAGGTAGATCACGCGGGCGATCGGGACGGCCTCGCGGATGCGGGCTTCGGCGGCGTTGATGGCGGAGGCGATCTCGGTGGCCGTGTCGTCGTGCCGGACGGCGATCTTGGCGGCGACCAGGAGTTCCTCGGGGCCGAGGTGGAGCGTGCGCATGTGGATGATGCGGGTGACCACGTCGCCGTCGACGATCGCGGCCTCGATCTTCTGGACGTCCTCGAGGCCCGCGGACTCGCCGAGCAGCAGCGACTTGGTCTCGATGGCGAGGACGACCGCGATCAGGACGAGCAGGACGCCGATGCAGACGGTGCCGATGCCGTCCCAGACGCCGTCACCGGTGAGCAGGGCCAGGCCGACGCCGCCCAGGGCGAGGATCAGACCGACCAGCGCGCCGAGGTCCTCCAGGAGGACGACGGGCAGCTCAGGGGCCTTGGCGTGGCGGACGAACTCCTTCCAGGACTTCCTGCCCCGCAGGACGTTGGACTCCTTGATGGCCGTGCGGAAGGAGAAGGTCTCGGCGATGATCGCGAAGACGAGGACGCCGACCGGCCAGTACCAGTTGTCGATCTCGTGCGGGTGCTTGATCTTCTCGTAGCCCTCGTAGAGGGCGAACATGCCGCCGACCGAGAACAGGATGATCGAGACGAGGAAGGCGTAGATGTAACGCTCGCGGCCGTAGCCGAAGGGGTGTTGCGGGGTCGCCTCGCGCTGGGCCTTCTTGCCGCCGACCAGCAGCAGGGCCTGGTTGCCGGAGTCCGCGAGCGAGTGCACGCCCTCGGCGAGCATCGATGACGAGCCGCTGAACGCGAACGCCACGAATTTCGATGCCGCGATCGCGAGGTTGGCGGCGAGTGCCGCCACGATCGCCTTGGTTCCGCCTGACGCGCTCATGTGTCGCGTTGTCCCTTCGACTTCGTGGCCTTCGTGGCCTCGTGGCCTTCGTACGTACGCCGTCCAGGCGTCGCCGGGGGGAGCGTGCGGCCCCCGATCGGCTTTGCCCGTCCTTTGCCGGTGGGCCATTGTTGCAGCCCGGTCCGACAACGGTGCGCCGGGCCGTCGGATGCCCTCGGTCAGGCGACGACCGTGGCCCGGAAGACCGTGCCGGCACCGGACACTTCGGCCTTTTCGCCTGCCGCTACGAAGACGGAGCGGCCGGGCGTCAGTTCGTGCTCGCCGGCGCGGACGGAACCCGCCGTGCAGAGCAGGATCTGCGGCGTGGCGCGCGTGAGGTCGTGGGCGGCGGTGCCCTCCGGGAGGACGTACCGGGACAGCCGGAACTCGTCGATCGGGGTCTCGTAGACCTCCTCGCCGTCCGGGGACGCCTCCGGGCGCAGCACACCCGGGTCGCTGGGCTCGAAGCGGACGATGCGCAGGAGTTCGGGGACGTCGACGTGCTTGGGGGTGAGGCCGCAGCGCAGGACGTTGTCGGAGTTGGCCATGATCTCTACGCCCAGACCGTTCAGGTAGGCGTGCGGGATGCCCGCGCCGAGGAACAGGGCCTCGCCGGGCTGAAGGCGGACGTGGTTGAGGAGCATCGCGGCGATGACGCCGGGGTCGCCCGGATAGTGGTGGGCGATGTCGGCGTACGGGGCGTAGTCGCCGCCGAGGCGGCTGCACGCGGCCGCGGCCTCGGTGACGGTGTGGGCCATTTCGGCCGGGTCCGCGGTGAGGATCGCCGTGAGCACCTCGCGCAGGGCGGCGTCCTCGGGGTGGGCGTGCAGCAGGTCGACGTACGGCTTCAGGGAGTCGACGCCGAGGCCGTCGAGCAGGCCGGCGACCTGGAGGGGGTCGCGGAAGCCGCACAGGCCGTCGAACTCGGTGAGCGCGCAGATCAGTTCGGGCTTGTGGTTGGCGTCCTTGTAGTTGCGGTGGCCGGCGTCCACCGGGATGTCGCGGCGCTCCTCGTCCGCGTAACCCTCCTTGGCCTGCTCCAGGTTGGGGTGCACCTGGAGGGAGAGCGGGGCGCCGGCGGCGAGGATCTTGAGGAGGAAGGGCAGGCGGGGGCCGAACTTCGCCACGGCCGCGGCGCCCAGTTCGCGCTCCGGGTCGGCCTCGATCACCTCGACGAGCGTGCCGCGCTCGGTGCGCGAGGGTGCTCCCGGGTGCGCGCCCATCCACATCTCCGCCTGCGGTTCGCCGGTCGGCTCGGCCCCGATGAGCTCCGGGATCGCGGTGGTGGAACCCCAGGCGTAGGGGCGGACGGTGTTGTCGAGGCGGTCCATGCGGGTTTCTGCCTGCTCTCTGCGAGTACGACGGCTTCTCTTCGTGGCGGACACGGGTTCGCCTTGTGTACGGCTCTCGGTTCCTGTTCGGTTCCTCTGTCGTACGGCTGCCGGGGCGCCCTGAGACAGATCAGGCTCCCGAGGCGAGCGCCAGGTAAACGGCGGCGAAATCCGTGATGGCGATCAGTTCGGCGAGGGTCTCCAGCTCGCCGCCGGGTTCCGGCTCCAGTTCGCTGATCGGCGTGTCGTGGCTGAGGGCCAGGTCGCGGGCGGCGGGAGCGGCTGTGAGGCCGCCGAGCGGGCGGTCGCGCAGCAGCACCACGCGCGCGTGCAGGGCCGGTGCCTCCTCCACGCGGTCGCGGAAGAAGTCGTCGGGATCGGCGCTCGCGGCGAGCTTGCCGGCGAGCAGGGCGTTGTGCGAGGCGAGTGCCTCGGGCAGCTCGGCGACGACAGCGGGGTGGCCGGAGAGTTCGGCGAGCGCGGCGGCGAAGCGGCGGCCCGCCGGGCCCGCGGAGACGCCCTCGGTCCAGATCAGCGGGAGCGCGTCGGCGAGTTCGGCGGCCAGGGTCTTGGCGGGATTGCTGTAGGTCGCGATGGCGGGACCGCAGCGCTCGGCGATGTGGTCCAGGCGGTCGGCGACCTTCTCGACGGCCTCGGGCGGGGCGGTGATCATGCCGGTGCGGTCGAGGAGCGCGAGGAGCGGGATGAGCAGCGCCCACAGCACGCCGGGGGCGGAGGCGGCGTCGGCCTCGTCCTGCTCATACGGGGCGGTCGCCATCGGCACGAACAGGCCGTGGTTGTTGTGCAGCGCCTCGGTGAGCGGGGAGCGGGCGGGGGCCACGGCGACGACGGTGCAGCCGCGGCGGTAGGCCTGCTCGGCGAGCAGGGACAGGCCCGGCTCGGTGCCGTCCGGGGTGGTGATCAGCAGCAGGTCCACGGAGCCGGCCCAGCCGGGCAGCTCCCAGCGCAGGGCGCCCGCGGCGGGGGCGACACCGGCCGGGGCCAGTCGGGTGACGGGGCTGGTGACGCCGGCGAGCGTGCCGAGGAGGTCGGCCACGCAGGCGGCGGCGGTGCCGGGGCCCGCGAGGATGATGGCGCGGGGGCGGCCGTCGGGTTTGAGGTCGTGGACGCCGGCCTCGGCGGCGTGCCGGGCGGCGGTGCGGACACGGGCGCCTGCTTCGGCCGCGCCGCGCAGCAGGGCACGGCGGTCGGCCTCGGCGAGCGCCTCCGGCGTGTCCAGCAGCGATTCGTCGAGCATGGGCGGCAGCCTCCGATCGCCGGGTCGTCTTGGGGGCGGGGTCCTGCGCGGGATTGTGCGCTGGGGGGCTTTGCTCGGTCGCGGGTTGTCTTCAGTTCTTCTTTGTACCGGTCTGTGACACCGGTCTTCTTTGTACCGGTCCGTGACACCGGCTTTGTATCGGTCGCGGTGTCGGTCGGCGTTCGGTTCCGTGCCGGTGGCTGACATCTGTCGTACCGGGGCCGGACTCCTGTACGCCGGGGGCGGCGCGTCCTTGGCCGATGACGATCGCCTCGCGGTGGCCGTCGCGTCGCGTTACGCGGGGCGGCGGGCCTCGTCGACGAGCAGGACGGGGATGCCGTCGCGGACGGGGTACGCCAGGCCACAGTCCTGGGCGGTGCAGATCAGCTCGGCGTCCTGCTCCTTGAGCGGGGCGTGGCAGGCCGGGCAGGCGAGGATCTCCAGGAGGCCGGCTTCCAGCGGCATGGTTGGTCCCTTCTGGGGCGGTGTGCGTGGTACGTGCGTGTGTGCGGATGTGCCAGGTCAGCGTACCGCCGGTGGGGGCGGGGTGCCGGGGTTGGGCGGTGTTGGGGCCGTGGCCGCGGGATTCGCCCCCGCCGCCCCTGCCCGTCCCATCCCTGAAGGGGCGCTGCCCCTTCGACCCCCGCTATCGGCCCTCAGGGCCTCGTCCTCAAACGCCGGACGGGCTGAAGTGCCCGCACCGGCCTTGAGAAGTGACCGCCTCTGACCACGAGGTCAAGCCTCCTGCGGGTGTGCGTACTCGGGATGGCGGTAGCTCGTCCTCGAACGCCAGCCGTCAGCCTCTGATGATCTCCAGTACTTCGTCCCGTACCTTCGCCATCGTCGTCTCGTCCCGGGCCTCCGCGTTGAGGCGGAGCAGGGGTTCCGTGTTGGACGGGCGGACGTTGAACCACCAGTCGGCGGCCGTGACGGTCAGGCCGTCGAGTTCGTCGAGTTCCACGTCCTCCCGAGCCTCGTAGGTGGCCTTGACGGCTGCCAGGCGGCCGGCCTGGTCGGTGACGGTGGAGTTGATCTCGCCGGAGCCGGTGTAGCGGTCGTACTGGGCCACCAGCCCGGACAGGGGGCCGTCCTGGCCGCCCAGGGCCGCGAGGACGTGGAGGGCGGCCAGCATGCCCGTGTCGGCGTTCCAGAAGTCCTTGAAGTAGTAGTGGGCGGAGTGCTCGCCGCCGAAGATCGCGCCGGACTTCGCCATCTCGGCCTTGATGAAGGAGTGGCCGACGCGGGTGCGGACCGGGGTGCCGCCGTTCTCCTTGACGACCTCCGGGACCGACCAGGACGTGATCAGGTTGTGGATGATCGTGCCCTTGCCGCCGTGCCTGGCGAGCTCGCGCGAGGCCACCAGGGCGGTGACGGCGGACGGCGAGACGGGGTTGCCGTTCTCGTCGACGACGAAGCAGCGGTCGGCGTCGCCGTCGAAGGCGAGGCCGAGGTCGGCGGACTCTTCTCGGACCCGCTTCTGGAGGTCGACGATGTTCGCCGGGTCCAGCGGGTTCGCCTCGTGGTTCGGGAAGGTGCCGTCCAGCTCGAAGTACATCGGGACGAGGGTGAGGGGCAGGCCGGAGAAGACCGTGGGGACGGTGTGGCCACCCATGCCGTTGCCCGCGTCGACGACCACCTTCAGGGGGCGGACGGAGGTCAGGTCGACGAGGGAGAGGAGGTGGGCGGCGTAGTCCTCCAACGTGTCCCGCCGGGTGATCGTTCCCGTCCGCGCGGCCGGTGCGGGGGCGCCCGAGTCGGTCCAGCCCTCGACCAGTTCGCGGATCTGCGCGAGGCCGGTGTCCTGGCCGACCGGGGCCGCGCCCGCGCGGCACATCTTGATGCCGTTGTACTGGGCCGGGTTGTGCGAGGCCGTGAACATCGCGCCCGGCAGGCCCAGCGCGCCCGAGGCGTAGTACAGCTGGTCGGTGGAGCACAGGCCGATCCCGGTGACGTCGACGCCCTGGGCCGCCGCCCCGCGCGCGAAGGCCCCGGACAGGCCGGGGGACGAGGGCCGCATGTCATGCCCGGTCACGATCGCGCTCGCGCCCGTCACCTCGACGAAGGCGGCCCCGAAGAGCTCGGCCAGTGCCTCGTCCCACTGGTCCGGGACGACCCCGCGCACGTCGTACGCCTTCACGAGCTGTGACAGATCAGCAGCCACGGCCAACCCTCCTGAAAGTCCTGTCGGTCACCCCAAACTACCCGCCCCCACTGACAGCGGGCTGTGCGGCCACTGAGTGAACTCCGAGCCGTAACCTCAGGTCAGCGCGGACGTCAGGGCAGCATCCAGCCCAGCACGGGTGAACTCTGGCCGACGACGATCAGGCACATCACCAGCAGCAGGCCCAGACTCCACGGCAGCACCCGCCGCAGCAGGTCCCCCTCCCGGCCCGCGAGCCCTACGGCCGCGCAGGCGATGGTCAGGTTCTGCGGCGAGATCATCTTGCCGAGCACACCACCTGAACTGTTGGCGGCGGCCAGGAGTTCCGGCGACAGCCCCGACTCGCGGGCCGCCGTCACCTGCAACGCGCCGAACAGCGCGTTGGCCGAGGTGTCCGACCCGGACACGGCCACACCGAACCAGCCCAGCACCGGTGACAGGAAGGCGAGCCCGGCGCCTGCCGCGGCCACGAAGTAGCCGATGGTGGCCGCCTGTCCGGAAAGGTTCATGACGTAGGCGAGTGCCAGCACGGACGTCACGGTCAGGATGGCGAACCTCAACTCGTGCACGGTCGCGGCCCACTCCCTGACCGCCACGCGCGCGTGCACTCCGAGCACGACCGCCGTGCACACCCCGGCGAGCAGCACGAGCGTGCCGCCGGTGGAGACGATCGGCCAGCTGAAGACGTTCCCGCCGACCGGCTCCCCGTCCGCGTTCACGACGTTCAGGAACGGCCAGTCGTACGTCTGGGTCGCCTCGGCCAGCCAGTCCTTGATCACCGGGATCTGCGCGAGGGAGAAGATCACGACGATCAGCGCGTACGGCGCGTAGGCCCGCAGGACTTCCCGCCGCGGATCGTCCTCGTCCAACTCCTCGCTGCGCGCCCCGGTCAGCACGGACGCGCGTACGGCCTCGGTGGCGGGCACGCGCGCGTGCGGTACGGCGACCAGGGCGCCCGCACCGGCCAAGGCGGCGCCGATGTCGGCGAGTTGCGCGGAGACGTAGTTGGAAGCGGCGAACTGGGCCACGGCGAAGGCGACTCCGCACGCGACAGCGGGCACCCAGGTCTCCCGCAGCCCTCGTCGCCCGTCCACGAGCCCCACCAGCACCAGCGGCACGACCAGGGCCAGCAAGGGCGTCTGACGCCCCACCACGGAGGCGACGTCGTCCAGGGGAAGCCCGGTGACCTGAGCCAGCGTCACCACCGGCGTTCCCATCGCGCCGAAGGCGACCGGCGCGGTGTTGGCGACCAGTGCGACGACCGCCGCCCGCACCGGTTCGAAGCCCAGCGCGACGAGCATGACCGAACAGATCGCGACGGGCGCCCCGAATCCGGCGAGCGCCTCCAGCAGGGCCCCGAAGCAGAAGGCGACGACGAGCGCCTGGATGCGCGGATCGTCGGAGAGCCGCCCGAACGACCTGCGCAGGATGTCGAAATGCCGGGTGTGGACGGTCATCCGGTACACCCACAGGGCGTTGACGACGATCCACAGGATGGGGAAGAGCCCGAAGACGGCTCCCTGGGCGGCGCTGGAGAGCGTCTGACCGAGCGGCATGCCGTACGCGAGCCAGGCGACCAGAACGGCCGCCAGGAGCCCTGTGAGCCCCGCCAGATGGGCTTTCATCCGGACCCCGCCCAGCAGGACAAGGACGATCACGAGCGGCAGCGCCGCCACCAAGGCGGACAGGCCCAGCGAGCCTGCGACGGGTTCCAGTTCCTGGACGTACACGGGCACCTCCCCGGATTCCGCCATGCGGAAAGCGATTTCTCGTTCCGGCCTACGGAATGGTCGTGTCCGCGCCAACCACACGTCAATGCTTGTGCGTCACTCAACGAAACGAACACGCGGGGAAGCGCGAGAAGGAAGCGCCGGAAGGGGAAGGAAGGCAGCGAAGAGGGGGAAACCGGCCGTCAGTTGTCGGGCGACCGCAGCACCCGCAGATGCCCTCGCCGCGCGACCTCCATCGGATCGGCCCCGCGACCCCCGCCTCCGCCGGCCTGGGCCGCGCGCTCCTGCGGACGGGCCGCCTCGCGCACGGCGTTGGCAAGCGCTTCCAGATCGTCGCCGCTGGGACGGGCCGGAGCCGAGCCGTCCAGCAACCGCACGACCTCCCACCCGCGGGGGGCGGTGAGACGCTCGGAGTGCTCGGCGCACAGGTCGTAGCAGTGGGGTTCGGCGTAGGTGGCGAGCGGGCCGAGGACCGCGGTCGAGTCGGCGTAGACGTACGTCAGCGTCGCGACGGCGGGGCGGCCGCAAGCGGTGCGCGAACAGCGACGTACAGGGCTCACGACGTTGGACGGTACCGCACTCTTGAGCGGGCCGCGACGACTCTCCCCCAGGTCACCCCACCGTGTCGTGTTGTGAAACACCCCACACACCCCTTCTGTCCCAACTCGCTGACCTGCGTGGAAGCCGGCCTCCGAGATGCCGAACATCCTCGAGGTTGGTCACCACTCACCACAAACCCCGTCAATTACCTCGCCATCGACGGTCTCGGAGAGATACGGAATCGAGCCCAACCTTGGCTGGAATGGTCATCTGCCGACATGCCGTACGAGCGGCTGAACGTCACCCCTGCCACGACCTGCGGATCGGACACACACCGGCCGCGAGGACTACGCTTCAGCAGTGATGGAAGCCCCCGTACCGCCCCGTGCCGCAGGCCCCGGGCCCCGCCGTCGTGATCGTCACGGGCGGGGCATGCGCGGACCGATCGCACCACCCCAGGTGCCGCTCGCCGCGAGCCGTGCCGACGCCTTCGCCGACCTGGTGCAGGACTCCGTGGAACGCCTCGAACGACGCTGGCCCCAGCTGGGCGACATCGATTTCCTGGTCCTTGAGGTCCCCCGCCTGGACGGCATCACCTGGAACGACGCGGCGGTCCCCCTCGGCGGCACCGTCCCCGCACGCGAGGGCCGCCCCGCGCGGGTGGTCATCTACCGCCGCCCGGTGGAGATCCGCACCAAGGGCCGGGACGAGCGAGCGGCCCTGGTCCACGAGGTCGTCGTAGAGCAGGTGGCGGAGCTGCTGGGCCTGACACCCGAGACGGTGGACCCCCGCTACGGAGAGGACTGACGGCGTCGGCCGGGGCCCTATCTCTGCAGCACCGACAAGTCCTCGTCGGCCTCCGGCACAGCCACCATCCCCCGATCGTCCGGCAGCGTCTGCACGGTGAAGCCGGACACCCCCTCGGTCGTCGCCGCCAGCGTCCGGGACGCGTAGACCGGGCCGCCCGACACCGACTCCACCGTCAGCGCGTAGGTGCCCTTCAGACCGCTCGGCACCGGCACCTGCACGTCCTGGGTGGTGCCGGACCTGATCGTGTACGTCTTCGTCGCCGCCGTACCGCCGTCGCTCCCCGCCGACGCGGTCACCTTGATCTTCGCCGCACGGAAGGGCGCCGTCACGGACAGCGTCGTGCCCTTCGCCCGGTTGTCCACGGCCGTCGCACGGGGGCCGACCGGTCGGCTCGCCGGTATGAAGGCCGTCTCCTGCCCGGTCCCCTTTCCGCGCACCACCCGCAGCGCCGCGACGACCGGCACGGACCGGTCCGTGGGCGTCAGGACCAGCGACCCCGTCTCGCCCCGCATGACGTCACCGAGATCCACCGCACTCGTCATGCCCGCCTTGACGTGCAACGTCTCGTTCCCGGCGGGCGTGATCGGCCCGGACGGCGCCGCGAGTCGCACCTTCAGGTCCGCGTCGGCGTCCCCCGGCGTGAAGGCGACCAGGCGCACGGATGTGGCGTCCTTCGGGATGCCGGGCAGCACCAGGCTCCCCGCGGGATCGGCGGACGCGGCCAGCCAGTCGCCGCCGAGCTTGTCGTCCAGCGCCTGCACCGAAGCACCCACGCGACCACTGCGCACACTCACGTGCACGGTCACGTTGTCCTGCTTCTCACTGGTCAGCGTGGACAGCAGGATCGGCTCACCGGAGTGCGGCTGGACCGTGATCCCCTCTCCCACCGTGGTCTCGAGCGCACCGTCCTTGCCGTACAGCTCGATGTCCACGACGGCGGCGGAGTCATCGGGGTTGGTCAGATGCACGTAGTCCGTGCGGTCGGCGGCCATACTGGCGCCCGGGAACCAGAACTCGGTGTCGGGTGCGGTGCAGTTGACCCCCTGGAGACCACGTCCCGTGCCCGCGGCGACCTCCGTGGTCTCCTGCACGGTCCAGCCGGGCGCGAACCTGCCGTCGGCGGTGCCGACCAGCGCCGGCGAGTCGGCACCCGACGTGTCGCCGGTGACCGGCGTACCCGGCTCCTTGGCCTCCAGGACCGGCTTGTCCGCCTTCCCGGTCCCGCCCGCGTCGTCGGCCTTCTCGCCCTTGCCGTCCGCCTTGTCGCGCGACTCCTGCGCCGCGGACCGGAGTTCCGCCTTCCCATCGCTCCCCGTCCCCTTGGTGGCGGGGGTGAACGACGTGTACGTCGTCTCGGCGAGGTCCGAGGTGCTCGGCGCCGGACACAGCAGGCTCGTCCGCTCCACGGGCAGCTCGGCGGCCGCCTGGGCGGCGTTCGCGCTCGACGCGTCCGGCGTGGTGAGCGCCGCTAGCCCGGTGACGGCGGCGAGGGCGGTGCCGCCGGCGATCAGGGACAGGGTGGTGCGGTTCACTGCTGGCTCCCGTCGGGACGCTCGCTGCCGTGCGGTTGCTGCTGCGCCGGGTCGTACGTGGGGTCGTAGCCCTGCTGGTACGTCTGGTCGTACGACGGGTCGTACGGCGCCGTGGCGGACTGCCCCCCGTACGCGTACGGGTCGTACTGGCCGCTCTGGTACGGATCCGCCTGATACGCCTGGTCGTAGGCGCCGTCCGCCGGGTACTGCCGGCTGCTCTGGTACTGCTCCCCGCCGTAGCCGCCGTACTCGGTACCGGCATGGCTGGGTGCGTCCCACTGGTCGTGGGACTGCTGCTGCGGAATCGTCGCGTGCGGCGCCTGCTGCGGCGGAGGCGGGAACTCGGCACCCTCGCCGGGCTCTTCGGCCTCGGCCTGGGCACGCAGCCTACGGGCCCGTCGGCCCTCGCCCGCGATGTCCTCGGCGGGCACGGCCGGCTCCTCGGGCAGGTCGTCGTCGATGTCGCGGCGACGTCCCGGAAGGGCCATCACGACGAGGACGAGGGCGAGGGACCCCTGGACCCACAGCCAGGCGGTGTGACCGATCGGGTCGTCGTAGGTGACGTCCAACCTGCCGCCCTCGGCGGGGAGTTCGAAGCCCTGGGCCCAGCCGTCGACCGTGGTCGAGGTGAGCGGCTTGCCGTCCAGCGTGGCCGTCCAGCCGTCGTCGGCGCTGTCGGCAAGGCGCAGCACGCGGCCGTCGGAGCCACCCTGAATCGTGGTGTGGATCTCAGTGGGCCCGGCGGCGACGGGCTGGGGCTCGGCCGCATCGGACCCGGCGACGATGGCCGCGCGCGACACCTGCCGGTCGATCCGCCACAACGCGCTGCCGTTCTGCTCGCTCAGCCGCGACAGTCCGGGCGTGGCGTCCAGCACGCGCGCGACCTCGCGCGGTGCGCCCTTGTGGACGAAGACGTAGCGCACCGCGAACGCGCCCAGCTGGTCGGCCTGGTCGGCGCCGGAGCCGGCGACGAGGTTGGCGACGATCTTGTCGAGCCTGGCGTTCTCCCCGTCCGCGGCGGCGAGTTCGGCGTCACCGAGGCGGGCACCGGAGCCACGCACGAGCATGTAGCCGACGTGGGCCGAGGAGTCGCTGTCGAGGACGAGGGTGCGGGCCTGGTCGCGGGTGCCGCTCTCCTCGGCGACGAACGCGGGCACCTGCACGGGGTCACGGCGCTCCAGCGGCCCGTCGGCGCCGCCGATCATCCAGCCCGCGGCGACGAGCAGCGGGCCGGCGGCCGCGGCGAAGGCGACCAGCGCGGCGACCGGCTGGCGCCAGCCGAAGCTCTGCTCGGCCACCCGCGCGCGTGCCCCGTCGGCGCCGAGCGCGGCGGCGGCCAGGAGTGCGATGCCGTAGACGAGGGTCGCCGGACCGGCCCAGGCGGAGCTGTTGGACAGGGCCGCGAAGACGAGGCCCACGAGGGCGACCGCCCAGGCCGCCCAGATCCCGAACTGGCGCTCGGAGCGCAGCAGGGCGGCCAGCGCCGCCAGCACGACGCCGATGAGCATCAGCCCGCTGACGGTGCCGGGCCCGCCGGGGCTGGCGCCCAGCAGGTCCAGCGGGGACGCGGCCGAGGAGCCGTACTCCAGGCCGGCCTCCTGGAAGAAGCCGAACGGAAGCAGCGACAGCGACCAGGGCGCGAGAACCAGCAGGGGCACCCCGGCCTGGGCCAGGAAGCGCAGGCCGTACGCGGTGATGTCCGCGCGCCGCACCGCCAGGAGCCCGATCCCGAGGACCAGGGCGATCGGCCACACGATCGGCGTGAAGGCCGTGGTGATCGTCAGCAGCAGGGCGTACGCCCAGGTCGCGCGCCAGCTGCCACGCGCACCGGAGCTGTTCGTCAGGCCGCTCGCCGCAATGCCGGCCCGCGCGAGGAGCGGCAGCAGGACGGCGAGGACGGCGGTGCCGATGCGGCCCCCGGCGAGCGCTCCGGTGGCGGCGGGCAGGAAGGCGTAGACGACGGCCGCCCACGCGCGCAGGAGACGCGACTCGACGAGCGGGCGGGAGGCGAAGTAGGCGGTGAGGCCGGCCAGCGGCACCGAGCAGACCAGCAGGACGGTGACCGCGAGCCCGGTCGAGCCCAGCAGCACCGAGGCGAGCATCGCCACGAGCGCCAGATAGGGCGGCGCGGAGGAGGTGCCGCCCGCGCCCACCGGATGCCAGGCGTCCAGGTAGTGCGACCACAGCTCACCGGAGTCGGCCGGCGCGGGCAACAGCGCACCACCGGCGAGCGCACCGCCGCCGAGCAGGGCGCGGCAGGCGATCAGTGAGACGAACAGCAGCACCAGGAAGAGCACCGGGCCGGGCTTGCGGGCGACGCGCTTGAGGCGTGCGAACTGCTCGACCTCCAGGAAGTCCGCGTCGTCGCCGCCGGGCCCGGACTCGATCGCGCTGCCGTGTCGTCCCGCGCCGGCGGCCGCCTCGGGGTCGGAGCTGCCGAAGAGACTGCTCGCGGCCTGTTCGACGGTGGCCCGCACGGTCGCGCCGGGCGGCGGGAACAGCGCCCGCAGCTCGCCCTTGTCGATCACGGGATTCCCGCGCCTGCGCCGTCCGGCGATGATCCGCTCGGGGCGCAGCAGCGTGCCGACGAGGCCGCGGATCTCGTCGAGGGCCTGCCCGGGGACCTTGCCCACGAGGTAGGCCAGGGTCCGCAGGACGGTGCCGACCACGAGGCGCAGCAGCACCCAGGGCAGCGCGGCTGTCCGTGTGTTGACGAGCAGGGTGTAGACGGCGCCGGCCTTGTCGACCTTGTGCGGGGAGGCGGCGGTGCGGCCCACGCAGTCGACGGTGCGACGCTCGCGGGAGGACGCCTCGGCGTGTCGTACGACTGCCTCGGGGGCGACGAGGACGCGGTGGCCGGCGGCCGTGGCGCGCCAGCACAGGTCGACGTCGTCACGCATCAGGGGCAGCCGTCGGTCGAATCCGCCGAGCTGTTCGAAGATGTCGCGCCGGATCAGCATGCCGGCGGTGGACACGGACAGCACGGACCGGACGTGGTCGTGCTGGCCCTGGTCCTGTTCGCGGCGGTCGAGGCCGGTCCAGCGGCGGCCGGAGTGGGCGATGGTGACGCCGACCTCCAGGAGCTGCCGGCGGTCGTACCAGCCGCGCAGCTTGGGGCCGACCACGGCGACGTCGTCGCGGCCCAGCTCGTACTCGTTCTCCACGACGCGCAGCAGCTGGGCCAGGGCGTCGGGTTCGGGGGCGCAGTCGTCGTGCAGGAGCCACAGCCACTGCACCGGCTCCCCGTGAGGGAGGTCGGGCATGTCGTAGGCGTCGTCGCGCCATGTGCGCGTGACGGGGTCCCAGCCGCTCGGCCGCTTCAGATACGTCAGCTCGTCCGGGGTGAGGACGGGGGCGGAGCGGTTGGCCTCCTCGACGGCCTGGCCGAATCCGGTGCGCCGGGCGAGGTGCAGCACGCGTTCGTCGCCGAGGGCGTCGGTGACCAGCTGGGCGGAGTGGTCCCCGCTGCCGGTGTCGGCCGCCATGGCGAACTGGACGGGGCGCTCCTGGCCGAGCAGCCCGGCGAGCGCGTCGGGCAGCCAGCGGGCGCCGTCGTGGGAGACGAGGACCGCGGTCACCACATGACGCGGGAACTCAGGTGTGGCAGCGACGTCGTGATGGGCTGCCGTGTGGCTGTGCACGGACATCGAGGTACGGGCCCCGGTTCGATGGACTGCGGTGGACACCTGTGTCCCGAGGGGACAGCGCGGCGTCTCGGACGAGCGACCACACTATCGGCTGGGCATCACGGCGGCCCGCCGCCTGTGGATAACCCACCTGCGACGGGCCGTTCGAGACATATTCGAGACGTATGTATGTGCGGTTCGGTCCTGCCGCTCGGCCTGCGACGGCCGGGCGGCCCGGCGCGCCGCTCAGACGGCCGCCTTCTTCAGGCGTCGGCGCTCACGTTCGGACAGACCGCCCCAGATGCCGAATCGTTCGTCGTTGGCGAGGGCGTACTCAAGGCACTCGGAGCGGACCTCACAGGCGAGGCAGACCTTCTTGGCCTCGCGGGTGGAGCCGCCCTTCTCGGGGAAGAACGACTCGGGATCGGTCTGGGCGCACAGCGCGCGCTCCTGCCAGCCGAGTTCCTCGTCCGCGTCGTCGACCAGCAGTTGCTGCACCAGCTCGGTCATGTGCGCCCCTCGTCTGTCTTTCGCGTCCCCGTGATGTAGCCGTTACCGATTCCGGCTGAACGACACGAGTGAAATTACAAGTGTGCTGCTCCGGGCGAGTCAAGCCGAGATCTGCTATTGAGCCCCTTATTCACTCTGCGGAACCAAGGCTAGCGGAAAGTGTTCAAATCGGCATAAACCTTGACAAGCAGACGAGGCCCGGGAGGGTGCCCGACCCCGTTCAGAGCCTGTACGGAAAAGGACGCCCAGAAGTTCGATCTCGTTGCACACGCGCGCGGAAGCGAACCGGATCACAGTCGGATCACAGGATCACAACGACGCTCATGCGCCCGGTTGTGCGCCATGTGTCCCGACTAACCCATGAACAAACCTTTCGCCACAGAGATGAACCGGATGAGGTGAAACATGTCCCACATAACGGGCGCCGAGTTGACACCTGAGGTGCAAACCGATGTCCTTGTGGGCATGCTCGCGAACTCGGCACCCACCTCGACCCGCACCGCCGGGTCCCACGGTGCTGCCCGCGCTCGCTGTAGCTGTTGCTGTCCCAGCTGTTGAGCCACACCTGCTCCAGCTGTAGGCCGAGCCACCCGTCCCTCGGCTCTCGTTCCCTCTGACCTTCCTTCACTGAGGAACCACGCACCCCATGAACAGCGACAGCGACCTCCAGATCGCGGGCGACCTCCTCGAAGTCCCGCACCTCCTCCAGACACCCCGCGAGCACCCGGCCACCGTCGCCGAGTTCGTCGGCCTGGCGCGCTCCATCGCCGACGACCGGTCGCAGTGGGAGCACCTCGTCCGGTACGACGCGACCACGCGCTGGTACCACCGGCTGCACACGGGCCCGGGCTACGAGGTGTGGCTGCTGTCGTGGGTGCCCGGACAGGGCAGCGGCCTGCACGACCACGGCCGGTCCTCCGGTGTCCTGACGGTTCTGGACGGCACGCTGACCGAGCGCACGGAACGCGGCACGCGCGTGCTGGAGGCCGGCGCTCAGCGGGTGTTCGCACCGGGGTACACACACGAGGTGGTCAACGACGCGCTGGAGCCGGCGGTGAGCCTGCACGTGTACTACCCGGGCCTGACCGAGATGCCCATGCACACGGCTTCGGCCTGCGCGGCGCGTCCCGAGCCGCGTCCGGTGACTGCCTGACGCGTTGTCGTACCCGCCTGCGAGACTGCTTCCATGCGCATTGTGGTTCTGGCAGGCGGCATCGGTGGTGCCCGGTTCCTGCGCGGTCTGAAGCAGGCCGCGCCGGACGCGGACATCACGGTCATCGGCAACACCGGGGACGACATCCACCTCTTCGGGCTGAAGGTCTGCCCCGACCTCGACACGGTGATGTACACGCTCGGCGGCGGCATCAACGAGGAGCAGGGCTGGGGCCGGGCCGACGAGACCTTCCATCTCAAGGACGAGCTCGCGGCGTACGGCGTGGGGCCGGAGTGGTTCGGGCTCGGCGACCGGGACTTCGCCACGCACATCGTGCGGACGCAGATGATCGGCGCCGGATACCCGCTGAGCGCGGTGACGGAGGCGCTCTGCGACCGCTGGAAGCCGGGAGTCCGGCTCATCCCCATGACCGACGACCGCGTCGAGACGCATGTCGCGGTCGAGGTGGACGGCGAACGCAAGGCGGTCCACTTCCAGGAGTACTGGGTGCGGCTGCGCGCCTCGGTGCCGGCCGAGGCGATCGTGCCGGTCGGCGCTGAGCAGGCCAAGCCGGCGCCGGGCGTCCTGGAGGCGATCGCCGAAGCCGACGTCATCCTCTTCCCGCCGTCCAACCCGGTCGTCTCGGTCGGCACGATCCTCGCCGTCCCCGGCATCCGCGAGGCGATCGCCGAAGCCGGCGTCCCGGTGGTGGGCCTGTCCCCCATCGTCGGGGACGCGCCCGTGCGCGGGATGGCCGACAAGGTGCTCGCGGCGGTCGGCGTGGAGTCGACGGCCTCCGCGGTCGCCGAGCACTACGGCTCCGGACTCCTCGACGGCTGGCTCGTCGACACCGTGGACGCGGCTTGCGTGGAGCAGGTCGAGTCGGCGGGGATCCGCTGCCGCGCCGTACCGCTGATGATGACCGACCTCGACGCGACCGCGCGGATGGCCCGGGAGGCGCTGACGCTGGCGGAGGAGGTGCGGGGGGCTTGAGCGAGGTGTCTGCCGACGGCTACCGGGTCTGGGCCGTCTCCGGGATTCCCGAGGTCCGGCGGGGCGACGACCTCGCCAAGCTGATCGCCACCGCCGCACCCGGCCTCGTCGACGGGGACGTCCTCCTCGTCACCTCGAAGATCGTGTCCAAGGCGGAGGGGCGGATCGTCGAGGCGGCCGACCGGGAGGCCGCGATCGACGCGGAGACCGTACGGGTCGTGGCGCGCCGCGGCCCTCTCCGTATCGTCGAGAACCGGCAGGGCCTGGTGATGGCCGCCGCCGGGGTGGACGCCTCGAACACCCCCGCCGGGACCGTGCTGTTGCTGCCCGAGGATCCGGACGCGTCCGCGCGGGCGATCCGGGACGGGCTGCGGGACGCCCTCGGCGTCGAGGTCGGCGTCGTCGTCACCGACACCTTCGGGCGCCCCTGGCGCGCCGGGCTCACCGATGTCGCGATCGGCGCCGCCGGCATCCGCGTACTCGACGATCTGCGCGGGGGCACGGACGCGTACGGCAATCCGCTCAGCGCGACCGTCGTGGCGACCGCGGACGAGCTGGCCGCCGCCGGTGACCTCGTCAAGGGCAAGGCCGCCGGACTGCCCGTCGCCGTCGTGCGCGGGCTGGCCCACACGGTGGCCGAGGACCACGGGACGGGTGCGCGCCCCCTGGTGCGCGACGCGCGTGACGACATGTTCCGGCTGGGGACGTCGGAGGCCGTACGGGAGGCGGTCACCCAGCGGCGTACCGTACGGGCCTTCACGGACGAGCCCGTCGACCCCGGGGCCGTACGACGGGCGGTCGCGGCGGCTGTCACCGCTCCGGCGCCGCATCACACCACGCCGTGGCGGTTCGTGCTGCTGGAGTCGGAGGAGTCGCGGACGCGGCTGCTCGACGCCATGCGGGACGCGTGGATCGCCGATCTGCGGAGGGACGGCAAGAGCGAGGAGTCGATCGCCAAGCGGGTGCGGCGCGGGGACGTGCTGCGCAACGCGCCGTATCTGGTGGTGCCCTGCCTGGTCATGGACGGTTCGCACACGTACGGCGACGTGCGGCGGGACGGTGCCGAGCGGGAGATGTTCGTCGTCGCGACCGGCGCCGGGGTGCAGAACTTCCTGGTCGCGCTGGCCGGGGAGCGGCTGGGCTCGGCCTGGGTGTCGTCGACGATGTTCTGCCGTGAGGTCGTGCGGGAGGCACTCGGGCTGCCGGCGGACTGGGATCCGATGGGGGCGGTGGCGGTCGGTCATCCGGCGGAGCGGCCGCGGGCTCGGGCACAGCGGGATGCGGGGGCTTTCATCGAGGTTCGCTGACGCGGGTCGCGCAGGGCCTACGCTCGTAGGACCGCTCGCTCCGGTGTTCACGCAAACCCCTCCGGCACTCCTAGGACCTCACTCGTGGCAGGACGTTTCGCTCCGCGGCCCACGCGTACGACCGTGCGCGGTGGGCATGTCGCCGTACCCGCGGGTGTGCCGCGGCAGGCTGCCGCGCCGGGGAAGGTGCGGACGGTGGTGCCGGACGGGCCGCTCGATCTCGGGCTGGTGCTGGGGCCGCTGAAGCGGGGGCCGGGGGATCCGACGTTCCGGGCGATGCCGGACGGGTCCGTGTGGCGGGCCTGCCGTACGCCTGCCGGGGCCGGGACTCTGCGGCTCACCGGGCGGGGTGACGAGGTGCGGGGCGAGGCATGGGGGCCGGGGGCCGACTGGCTGCTGGAGCAGTTGCCGGAGCTGCTCGGGGCCGCTGACGAGCCGTCCGCCTTCGTGCCGCGGCATCGGCTGTTGGCGGTGACCCGGCATCGGCGGCCGGGGCTGCGGCTGACGCGGACCGGGCTGGTGCTGGAGTCGTTGATTCCGTCGATTCTGGAGCAGAAGGTCACGACCGATGAGGCGTATCGGGCGTGGCGGTTGCTGGTGCGGAAGTTCGGGGAGCCGGCGCCGGGGCCCGCGCCCGGGCGGATGTGCGTGATGCCGGATGCGGCGGCCTGGCGGCTGATTCCGTCCTGGGAGTGGCATCGGGCCGGGGTCGACAACAAGCGGGCGTCCACGATTCTGCGGGCCGTGCGGGTTGCCGCGCGGCTGGAGGAGGCGGTGCGGATGCCTCCGGCTCAGGCGCAGGCTCGGTTGGAGGTGGTGCCGGGGATCGGGCCGTGGACGTCGGCGGAGGTTGTGCAGCGGAGTCATGGGGCGGCGGATGCGGTGACGGTGGGGGATCTGCATCTGCCGGGGATCGTGGGGTTCGCGTTGGCGGGGGATCGGGATGCGGACGACTCCGTGATGCTGGAGTTGCTGGAGCCGTATGCGGGGCAGCGGCATCGGGCGGCTCGGTTGATTCTGTTGAGTGGGCGGGTGCCGGCGCGGCGGGCTCCGCGGATGCCGCGGGGGGATATCGGGCGGTTGTGAGGGGGCCGCCGCGGGGGCGCCAGGGTTTCCTCGCCCCCGCCGCCCCTACCCGTCCCATCCCTTGAAGGGGCTCCGCCCCTTCGACCCCGCCAAGGGGCTGCCGCCCCCTGGACCCCCGCTTCGGCCCGCAGGGCCTCGTCCTCAAACGCCGGACGGGCTGAAGATGTCCTACTGGTCCGGTGAGAAGCGCACCGCCCCCGCAGGGATCCGTGCGTCGCACCACACCCGTACGCCCTCCATCAGCTCGTTGTCGGCGCCGATCACCGCGCCGTCGCCGATGACGGTGCCGGTGAGGACGGAGCGTTCGCCCACGCGGGCCCGAGTGCCGATGAGGGAGTCGGTGATGATGGCGCCCGGTTCGATGACGGCGCCCGGGAGGATGGTGCTGCCGAAGACGCGGGCGCCCTCGGCCACGAAGGCGCCCTCGCCCACCACGGTGCCGCCGGTCAGCTTGGCGTCGGGGGCCACCCGGGCCGTGGGGAGGATCAGGCGGTCGCCGCAGCGGCCGGGGACCGCGGGGGACGGGGCCCGGCCCAGGACCAGGTCCGCCGAGCCCCGGACGAACGCCGCGGGCGTGCCCAGGTCCAGCCAGTAGGTCGAGTCGACCATGCCCTGGAGGTGGGCTCCGGCCGAGAGGAGGTCCGGGAAGGTCTCGCGTTCCACCGAGACCGGGCGGCCCGCCGGGATCGTGTCGATGACCGAGCGGCGGAAGACGTACGCCCCCGCGTTGATCTGGTCGGTGACGATCTCCTCGGGGGTCTGCGGCTTCTCCAGGAACGCCGTCACCCGGCCCGTGTCGTCCGTGGGGACCAGGCCGTACGCCCTCGGGTCCGTCACCTTGGTGAGGTGGAGGGAGACGTCCGCGCCCGTCGTCTCGTGCGTGCGGACCAGGGCCCTGATGTCCAGGCCGGTCAGGATGTCGCCGTTGAAGATCAGGACCGGGTCGTCGGGGCCGGAGTGGAGCCGGGAGGCCACGTTGCGGATCGCGCCGCCCGTGCCGAGGGGCTCCTCCTCCGTCACGTACTCCAGGTGGAGACCGAGGGCCGAGCCGTCGCCGAAGTACGGCTCGAAGACCTCGGCCAGGTACGACGTCGCCAGGACGATGTGGTCGACGCCCGCCGCTCTCGCTCTCGCCAACTGGTGCGTGAGGAACGGAACCCCGGCCGCCGGGACCATGGGCTTCGGCGTGTGCACGGTGAGCGGGCGCAGCCGAGTGCCCTTGCCGCCGACCAGGAGGATCGCTTCTGTCACCTGTCGTCTCTGCTTCCTGCCGGGACCGGCCGAACTGTCTTTCGACCGGCCAGTGTATGCAGACCGTTGTACGGCCCCCTCGACGGCAGTGCGGTACTCCGCGGTTCCGTGTCGGCTCAGCGACCCTGGTAACGGGCCGCCGAGGCGCGGGCCGAGCCGAGCTTGCGGTAGAGCTGCCGTCCGGGGCACTCCGTGGAGTAGCCGTCCCGATGGCCGGAGATCACGTTCAGTCGTACGTTCTTTCCCTTTCGGTAGAGATTGCCACCGCCGGACGTCAGGTATGTCTTTCCGCGCGGATTGGCGCCGTAAAGGCCCAGCTTCCAGGCGGTGAGGCGGGCCACGGCCTTCACCGAGGCCTTGGTCGGCTTGGTGGCGCCGTAGCTGCCGAGGACGGCGATCCCCATGCTGTTGGAGTTGAAACCGAGGGTGTGGGCGCCCAGGACGGCCTTCGCCACTCCCCCGGCGCGCCCCTCGTAGATGTTTCCGCACTTGTCGACGAGGAAGTTGTAGCCGACATCGCGCCAGCCCATGCTCGCGACGTGGTAGCGGTAGATACCGCGAATGAGCGAGGGGGCCTGCGAACACGAGTACTTGCTGCCGGTCGCCGTGTGGTGCACGAAGGCCGCCTTGACCTTCTTCGTGTACACGAACTGCCGCTCCCGCCATCCTTCGTTCGCGCCCCAGCCGCGCCGCGTGACGATGCGCGGCCGCGGCCCGATGTAGGGCTTCGCCCGCTGTGCCTCGGTCAGCTCGTTGCCGCGCAGGGCCATCAGCTCCCGTTCGGTCGCGGCCCGGCCGAGCGCCGGGATCTCGGCGGCACCGACGGGGGCGAGTTCGGCGTTGGCACCGGAGGCGACGAGGACCTCGGCGGTCTCGACGGTCTCGGGGTTCAGTGAGCCGGGGCGGGTGGCGCCGGCGGTGTCGGCCTTCTCCGGGGCGGGCTCACCGGGGTCGACGAGTTCGAGGCGAAGGCCCGCGGGGAGCGTGGCGGCCTCAGGGTGGGCCGCCGAGTCGTCGCCGCCCCGGACCCCGTCCTCGCCCTCGGGTCCGTCGGTCGGCCGGGGCCCGGTCTCCGCCGTGACCCGCACTTCCACACCGTCCGACTCCCCGACCCACAACGGCGCCGTGGAGCCGCGCACCCGGCCCGAGGTGGGCTCGTCGGTGCCCGGGTCGGCCGCGTGTGCGCTGTTGTGCGTATCGAGGTCCTGCCAGCCGGACCAGGCACCCGTCCCGACCGCTCGGGTACGGACCTGGACGCGGCCGTGCAGTTCGTTGTCGGGGGTGTCCCAGGTGACGCCGACGAGGGAGAAGTGCCGTACGCCCCGGGGGGAGAGCCCCCATTCGGCGGGGTCGCCGACATCGCGGTCACCGGTGAGGGCGGCGAGGGGAAGGGACTGGGTGCTGCCGGGGACGGACGGCTCCGCGCCCTCCTGACGCACCGGCGGGCCGGCCACCGTCCTCCCGCTTGTGGCCACTTCCGCTCCGAGCACCGGTCTCGCGGCCGTGGCGGCGGCGGATGGGGTGAGCGGGAGAGCGAGAGCGGCCGCGCACGTGACACCGATCGAGGAAGCAAGGAATCGACGCATACCCCTGATGTTGGACATAGTCATACAAACCTGTCCAACGGGGAACTGACGAAGCGTCGACCCGCGATACGTCCGAACCGGTGGCGGGCGGCTGCCCCCACCCGGGGGTGCGCACCCGCCCGCCCGCGTACGCTTGCGCGGGTGAACGCCACCGATCGCACCCCTGCCGACCTGCTGCGTTCCGCGCTCGCCGCGGATCCCGGACGCCCCCTGGTGACCTTCTACGACGACGCCACCGGGGAACGCGTCGAATTGTCCGTGGCCACCTTCGCCAATTGGGTGGCCAAGACCGCGAATCTGCTCCAGGGCGACCTCGGCGCCGGTCCGGGCGACCGGGTCACCCTGCTGCTGCCCGCGCACTGGCAGACGGCGGTGTGGCTGCTGGCGTGTTCGTCGGTGGGCGCGATCGCGGACGTGGGCGGGGACCCGGCGGCGGCCGACGTGGTCGTGAGCGGCCCGGACAGCCTGGAAGCCGCGCAGACGTGCCGCGGCGAGCGGATCGCGCTGGCCCTACGGCCACTGGGCGGCCGCTTCCCGCAGCCGCCGGCCGGATTCGCCGACTACGCCGTGGAAGTGCCGAGCCAGGGCGACCGTTTCGCCCCGTACGCCCCGATCGACCCCGAGGACCCGGCCCTCATCGTGGCCGGCCGGGAGTTCAGCGGCGCCGAGGTCGTCGAGCGCGCCCGAGCCGAGGCGACGGGACTGGGCCTCACGGGCCCCGGCTCACGGATCCTCTCGGCCCTGCCGTACGACACCTGGGAGGGCCTCAACGCCGGGCTGTACGCCGCCCTGGCGACCGACGGCTCGGTCGTCCTGTGCCGCCACCTCGACTCCCTGACCGAGGACGCCCTGGCCAAGCGCATCGACAGCGAACGCGTGACCACCACAGCGCGGTAGCCTCCGGCGCCGTACCCATGCCGGGTTGCCCGGCGCTGTCCCACCCCACTGGGGCTGCCGCCCCAGACCCCGCTTCGGCCCTGAAGGGGCCTCGTCCTCAAACGCCGGACGGGCTGGAGATGCCGGACCCGGCGCCGAAGAAGTGGCCGTACGCCCTGCGCCCTGGACGGCGCGCACCCCCACGGGCCCGGCGGCCGCGTACGGCGGCAAGGGGCCGCGTCGGGGGGGTGTCCGCCCGCAGAGTCCGGCGTCAAGACACGGCACCTCTCGCGCAAGGCCAGCCCACCGGACCGAGGACGGACACCCCCCGACGCGGCCCCGACCCACAACCCCACCGAACCGCGCTACACGCACCCCCACCGAACCCGCACAGGCGCCGCAGGCATCCCACCCACCCGCCGGCAGCATCCGTCACCCGTTCAGCCCCCCACCACCCTCCCCCCGCCCGCCATCCACGCCATGGTCGTAACAGCAGCCCACACCACACGCAGCTCGCACTGAGGGGTGGACCCAGCCGTGACCGACACCGCACGCGCGCGCAGCAGAAGGGGCCCCGTACGGCGGTGGGCGCGGCGCGGAGCGCTCGGCGTCGCGCTGGTGCTCGTCGCCGCCGGCGGCGCCGGGTGGGCCGTGTACGCCAAGCTCGACTCGAACATCACGCCCGACGAGGCCGCCGCCGCCGAACTGGCCCGGTACGAGAAGGAGCGCCCCACCTCACTCGTGCGCGACGCCCAGAACATCCTGCTCATCGGGTCGGACTCGCGAGCGGGCCAGGCGAACCGGCGCTACGGACGCGACTCCGGGACCGAGCGGTCCGACACCACCATCCTGCTGCACCTCTCCGCCGAGCGCCGCAGCGCCACCGCGGTCTCGATACCCCGCGACCTGATGGTGGACGTCCCCGGCTGCCGCCGCCGCGACGGCAGCCGCACCGAGCCCATGTTCGCGATGTTCAACTACGCCTTCCAGAAGGGCGGCTCGGCCTGCACGATCCGCACCGTGGAGCGGCTCACCAACATCCGTGTCGACCACCACATGGTCGTCGACTTCCACGGTTTCAAGGAGATGGTCGACGCCGTCGACGGCGTCGAGATCTGCCTCGCCGAGCCCATCAACGACAAGGCCGCCAAACTGCGGCTCCCGGCCGGGAAGGTGACACTCGACGGGGAGCAGGCGCTCGGTTACGTCCGTGCCCGCAAATCCCTCGGCAACGGCAGCGACACCGACCGCATGGAGCGCCAGCAGCGCTTCCTCGCGGCGCTCGTGCACAAGGTGCAGAGCAACGACGTCCTGCTCAATCCGGTCAGGCTCTACCCCGTCCTGGACGCCGCCACATCCTCCCTCACCACCGACCCAGCCCTGGCCAGTTTGCGCGGTTTGTACGAACTCGCCCGCGGGGTCCGCGACATCCCCACCGAACGCGTGCAATTTCTCACGGTCCCCCGGGAGTCGTACATACACAACGCCAATCGCGACCAACTCGTGGAGCCGGAAGCGGAGCGTCTCTTCGAGCGGCTGCGGATCGACGCCCCGGTGAAAGTCGTGAATTCACCCGAAACATCCCAGGACCCTCCACGCGATTCTTCGCACAGGAGTTCGCATAATGACGGCCGAAAGTCCAGTAGCGGCCAGTCGAACGACCCCGCCGACCCCGCCTCCCCGACACCCACCTTCCGCGGCAACACCGCCGCCGAGAAGCCCTGTAGGTAAAGCGCTCACCAAGTCGGCGAACCCCAGTTCAAAGAAATGCGACGGATTGCCCAGTTGTAGGGAAGTGGAATTTGTCACCGTCGTCGCCCGACGCTGAACTGGGCGGATAGTGTGAGCGATCCGGTGCACCCGGCCGTAGTTAGGCTTGCGCACTGTTTGACCGAGACCCGAGCGCCTTGGAGGGGGTAGGCGCCGCGTGGCCCCGACGGAGGATTCAGACAACCGTGGACGCGCAAGGCCGTGGGCGGGCGGACGACATCGACCCCGCAGACCAGTGGGTGCTCAATCCGAACACCGGTGAATACGAACTGCGACTGACCCCTTCCGCTCCGCAATCGTCGGTGCCGGGGCCCCGCAGATCCGCGTCCCGGGCCGGCGCCGCCGCACGCGCGGCCGGCCCGAGCGCCGGGAACGCGGCGGCCGCCGGAGGTGCCCGGGGTGCCGTACGCAACCGGACCGCCGCCCCGGACCGTGAGGGCCGCGAGCCCCGCCCGGACCGCACCGCGCCCGGCCGTGAGGTCCCCTCGCAGCGCAGGCGCCGAGGCGCGCCCGAGGAGCCGTCGGCAGGGCGGCGCGGCCGCCGGCCGGCGAAGAAGAGCAAGGCGAAGAAGGCCCTGCTCTGGACCGGCGGTGTGACGGCGTTCGTGGTGGTCGCCGCCGCGGTGGGCGGGTACCTCTATCTCGAGCACCTCAACGACAACATCCAGTCCGTCTCCGACGACGGCGCGAGCACCGGTGGCTTCTCGAAGGACAAGGCCATCAACATCCTGCTCATCGGCACGGACAAGCGCACGGGCGCGGGCAACGAGAAGTACGGCGACTCGGGCAGCGCCGGGCACGCCGACACCACGATCCTGCTGCACGTCTCCAAGGACCGCTCGAACGCGACCGCGCTCAGCATCCCGCGCGACCTCATCGTCGACATCCCGGACTGCCAGACCGCGCAGGAGGACGGCACCCAGAAGGTCATCCCGGGCGAGACCGGCGTCCGCTTCAACACCAGCCTCGGCCAGGAGGGCCGTACGCCCAGCTGCACCATGCGTACGGTCACCGAGCTGACCGGGATCAAGCCGGACAACTTCATGGTGGCCGACTTCAACGCGGTGAAGACACTGACGACGGCGGTCGGCGGCGTCGAGGTGTGCCTGGCCAAGGACATCGACGACCCGGACTCCCACCTCAAGCTGTCGGAGGGCAAGCACGTCATCGCGGGCGAGCAGGCACTGGCCTTCGTCCGCACCCGGCACTCCGTCGGCTTCGGCGGCGACCTGAGCCGGATCGGGCTCCAGCAGCAGTTCCTCAGCGCGCTGATGCGCAAGCTGAAGTCCAACGACACGCTCACCAGCCCGACCAAGATGATCAAGCTGGCCGAGGCGGGCACCGAGGCGCTGACCGTCGACAGCAACCTCGACAGCATCGACAAGCTGAAGGACCTCGGTCTGGAGCTGGGCAAGCTCAACACCAAGAACCTGACCTTCACCACGATTCCGGTGATCGACAACCCGGCGGAGAAGGTGAAGGCGACCGTCGTGCTCAACGAGACGACGGCTCCGCAGGTCTTCGAGGCGATCCAGAACGACGTCTCCTTCACCGAGGTCAAGCAGCAGAAGAAGAAGGAAGCCGCCGCCGTGGCCGCCCGGCTGAAGGGCACCAAGGCCGACGCCTCCGAGGTGCGGGTGCAGGTCTTCAACGGCGGGGCCCCCGCGGGCAGCGCCCAGGAGACCCTCTCCTGGCTGCAGACCGAGGAGGGCGTGGAAAAGTCCGAGAACGCGGGCAACGCTCCGGCGACGCTGTCGAAGACGACGCTCGAGTACGCGCCGGACCAGGCGGACCAGGCTCGCCGGCTCGCCGCGATCATGGGGCTCTCCGGTTCCGCGATGAAGCCCGGCAAGAGCGTGACCAACTCCCAGGGCCTGCCCACGATGACACTGACGCTGGGCAAGGACTTCAAGGGCGCGGGCGTGTCGCTCACGGCTCCGACGAAGGCGCCCGACGTGGAGAAGTCCACGGCCGACAAGGTCGAGTGCGCGCAGTAGCGGCCCAACGGGCCTGTCTCGCCTCCGACTTGGGGTGAGGCGAGCCCGCTCCCGTCACGACGTCCACGGCACGCGCAATCCGCGGCGCACGAAATCTGCCGCGGGGAACGCAACTGTGCCGGACGCTCGTTGGTCTGACACACGACACCGGTGTGCCGGCCGGCGTCGGCCGGGCACGGCGCACGGCCGTACCGGGCGTGGATTTTGCCGACACGTGGCCAACCCGGTTCGGGCCCACAGGGGTCTGAAAGGTTGCGAACCGGTGCCGGACAGAGTGGTCCGACAGGGTGCACTGCGCACCGGACAGGGAGGTCCGGGGCGGAGCGAAGCCGTGTCGGGCTAAGGGTGGGGAAGGGCAGAGAGTTGGCGCAGAGCAGTGTGCAGGGGGAGGCCCCCGCGGTGGAGGACACCATGTCCCTCACCCCGCAGGCCGACCAGGACACGCCGGCCGACCAGGGCGGCCGGCACGGTGGCGGGGGTCGCAGAGGCGGCCGGGGTGCCGACGGCAGGCGCCGCAGACGGCGTGCGCTGCGCTGGTCGGCGACGGTTCTGGCGGTGGTGATACTGGGCACCGCGGGTGCCGGGTATCTCTACTACCAGCACCTGAACGGCAACCTGAAGAAGGACGATCTCAACCTCGGCGACGCGAAGGACCGCGCCGCCAGGACCGAGGCGAACGCGGCCGGGCAGACGCCGATGAACATCCTGCTGATCGGCTCGGACGCCCGGGACAGCAAGGAGAACCAGAAGCTCGGCGGCGCCAAGGAGACGTTCGGCGGCGTCCCGCTCGCCGACGTGCAGATGCTGCTGCACGTCTCCGCCGACCGCAGCAACATGTCGGTGGTGAGCATGCCGCGCGACACGCTGGTCGACATCCCCAAGTGCACGGACCCGGACAGCGGGGACGTCTACGAGGCCCGCGAGCGCGAGATGACGAACCGGTCGCTCGGCCGCGGCGGACCGGGGTGCTCGGTGGCGACGTGGGAGAAGCTGACCGACATCCACATCGACCACTTCATGATGATCGACTTCTCCGGTGTGGTGTCGATGGCGGACGCGATCGGCGGCGTCCCGGTCTGCGTGAACGCCAACATCAAATCCAAGGACAGCGAGGGCCACGGCTCCGGGCTGAAGCTGGAGAAGGGCACGACGTACGTCAAGGGCGAGCAGGCCCTCCAGTGGCTGCGCACCCGGTACGGCTTCGAGGACGGCAGCGACCTGGCCCGCGCCAAGGCGCAGCACCAGTACATGAACTCGATGGTCCGCGAGCTGCGCAAGAGCGCCAAGCTGAGCAACCCGGGCAAGCTGCGCGCGCTCGCCGAGGCGGCCACCGAGGCACTCACCGTCGACCCGGGCCTCGGCACGGTCGCGAAGCTGTACGACCTGGCGGGCGAGCTCAAGAAGGTGCCGACGTCGCGGATCACCATGACGACGATGCCGAACGAGTACGACACGATCCAGACCGGCCGGGTGGTGCCGACGGAGGACGCGGCCAAGCTGTTCCGGCTGGTGCGTGACGACATCGCCCTCGACGGCAAGGACAAGAAGAAGCCCGCCGAGGAGAAGACCTCCACCGATCCCGCCGCGGCGGACGACGCGATCGCCGTGCAGGTGCAGAACGGCACCCGCACCGACACCCTCGCCCCGGCCTCCGGCCGCGCGACCACCATCGCCGGGCTGCTCGTCGACAAGGGCTTCACCCAGGCCGTGGCGGACGCCTCGACCACGCCGGTCGAGGACACGACGCTGGTGCGCTATCCGAGCGCCGACCTGGAGGGCGACGCCCAGCGGGTCGCCAAGGCCCTCGGCATCCCCACCAGCGCCGTGAAGAAGTCCACGGACGTCTCGGGCGTCACGCTCGTCGTCGGCGCCGACTGGCGCAAGGGTACGGCGTACAAGGCGCCGAAGGAGGACGACAAGACGCCGGACACGGCGGAGGCACTGAACGCCTCCGACACCAAGGCATGCATGAAGGTGAACCCGGGATTCACGTGGTGACCGGGTTCACCGGGCGGCGGGAGGCGATGACCTTCTTCGCCAGCGAGCGCGGGCTGGTCAGGAAGCCGTAGCCCCAGGACATGTGCATGGTCGCGAGGGCGACCGGGATCTGGAGGCGGGCCTTCAGCGGGAGGCCCTTGCCGGCCGGGAGCGAGCCGGCGGTGATGGCCGCCAGGTAGCCGCCGGGGATCACCAGGGCCCACGGGGTCACCAGGGCGCCCGCCACGAGGCCCGCCGCGATCGCGCACACCGCTGTCGGCGGGGCGAGGTAGCGCAGGTTGATGGAGCCGGCGTGGTAGCGGGCGACGACGTGGCGCCAGCGGCCGTAGTCCTTGTACTGCTTGGCGAGGGCCTTCACCGACGGCCTCGGGCGGTACGACACCTTCAGCTCGGGCGAGAACCAGATGAGCCCGCCCGCCTCCCTGATCCGGAAGTTGAGCTCCCAGTCCTGGGCGCGGATGAACTCCTCGTTGTAGCCGCCCTGTTGCTCCAGCGCCTCGCGCCGGAAGACACCGAGGTAGACGGTCTCGGCCTGCTGTGCCGCGCCGCCGGTGTGGAAGGCCGCGTTGCCGACCCCGATCTTCGAGGTCATCGCGGCGGCGACCGCGTGCTCCCAGTCGTTCTCGCCCTCGGCGTGCATGATGCCGCCGACGTTCTGCGCGCCGGTCTCCGCCAGGAGCCGTACGGCGGTGGCGATGTAGTTCGGCGAGAGGATGCCGTGGCCGTCGACGCGGACGACGATCGGGTGCCGGGAGGCCTTGATCGCGGCGTTGAGGGCGGCGGGGGTGCGGCCGGTGGGGTTCGGGACGGTGTGGACGCGAGGGTCCTCTCGCACGAGCTCGGCGGCGATCTCGTCCGTACGGTCCGTGGACGGACCGAGGGCGATCACGACCTCCATCTCGCCGGCGTACTCCTGCGCGAGGATCGCTTGGACGGCTCCGCGCAGATGCCGCTCCTCGTTGAGGACGGGCATGATCACGGACACGGCGGGGAGCTGCACGTCGGGATTGGCGTTCATAGGGGGCTCACGTTACCGCGAACGGGGGACAGCGGTGCGCCCCGCCGGGGTCGCTGCCCCGGGCAGCAGATCGTATGGGCCTACGGTGCTCACGGATCCCACGTACGGCCCCCAGGGCAACCCCAGCGGAGGTATCCCCCCATGCCCACGCCGCCCCGCCGCTCTTCCGCCCCGCCGCAGCGCAGCCGGCAGCCGTCCCGTGGCGGGGCACGGCCGGTCGCGCCACGAAGGCGGAGGCGGCCACGGTGGGCCATGCGGGCGGTGACCACGCTGTCGGTCGTGGTCCTCGCCTCGGCCGGGATCGGGCATGCGGTGGTCACCAGCCTGGACGCGAAGATCGCGCGCGTGGACCCGTTCAAGGACATGAAGAACCGGCCGCAGGCCGGGCACGGCATGAACGTCCTGCTCGTCGGCACGGACGGCCGCGACCGCATCAGTGCGGAGGAGCGGCGCAAGTACCGCCTCGGCGGCGCCCCCTGCCACTGCACCGACACGATCATGATCGTGCACATCTCGGAGGACCGGGAGCGGGCGAGCGTGGTGAGCCTGCCGCGCGACTCGTACGCCGAGGTGCCCGCCGGTGAGGGGCGCAAGGCCCATCCCATCAAGATCAACGCGGCGTACGCGGAGGGCGGTCCGAACCTCACCGTGCGCACGGTCGAGCACATGACCCACGTCAAGATCGACCACTATCTGGAGGTCGACTTCACCAGCTTCATGAAGACGGTGGACGTGGTCGGCGGCGTGCAGATCTGCACCGCCGAGCCCCTGAAGGACTCCTACACCGGGCTGGACCTGCCGGCCGGCCGGCACCGGCTGATGGGCGGCGAGGCGTTGCAGTACGTCCGCGCGCGGCATGTCGACAGCGACGCCGACCTGGGCCGGGTGCACCGCCAGCAGCGGTTCATGGCGGCGCTGATCGAGCGGGCGACGTCGTCCGGGATCCTGCTGAACCCGATGCGGTTCCGGGACGTGACGCGCTCCGTGCTGGGCTCGGTGCGGGCCGACAAGGGCTTCGGCACGGGCGAGCTGCTCGACCTCGGGCGGGCGATGCGGAACTTCTCGCCGTCGTCGTCGGAGTTCACGACCGTGCCGATCGGGCAGCTCGGCTACACCGTCAAGGGCATCGGCTCCACGGTGAAGTGGGACACCGCCCAGGCCGAACGCCTCTTCCGGGCCCTGCGCGAGGACAAGCCGCTGTCCGCGCACCGGCCGAAGCGCAAGGCGGTCCCGGTGGAGGTCGCCCCGCAGCAGATCCACGTCCAGGTGGAGAACGGCACGAGGGAGAACGACCTGGGCAAGCGCGTCGACGCGGCACTGGCGGCGACCGGGTTCCGCACGACGGAGCGCCCGGTGACCGCGACGGCCCGCGCGGTGAAGCGCACGGTCGTCGCCCACGACCCCGGCTGGGACCGCTCGGCGAAGTCACTGGCGGCCGCGCTGCCGGGCAGCGAACTGCGGCCGGTGAAGGGGCTGGGGCCGACGCTCAAGGTGATCGTGGGGTCGGACTTCAAGAAGGTCCGGAAGGTACGGGCGGAGGACCCGACGCAGGGGCAGTCCATCGTGGTGCGGGGGGACGAGGCGGGGTGCTCGTAGCAGGCACGCCCCGGACCCGAGGCGCCCGAGGCACCGGAGTCGGCTGAATCGCGGAATGGGCGGCGGCCATAACCTCAATGGCCCCCTGCGGCGGCCTCCGACGGAATGCCGGGCACGTTGGCTCGTGCGGCATCTGGTGTGAATTGTTCGTGTCCGCCCGATGGCGCGGCGCGATGGGCGGGCGTAGGACGGAAGGGCACGGGGCCCGCTCCCGGGCTCCCGCACCCCCAGGAGGAGCCATGACCCAGCCCGGAACCATGTCTGCCATGAGCAAGGAGATGCAGGACTGCGTCGACGCGTGCATGACCTGCCACGGCATCTGCGAGGAGACCATGAGCTCCTGCATGCAGATGGGCGGCCAGGCCCAGATGCAGATCATGCGGGCGCTCATGGACTGCGCCGAGACGACCCGCATGTGCGCGGACATGATGATGCGCCGCTCGCCCATGTCGCCCGAGATGTGCGCGATGTGCGCCAAGGCCTGCGAGATGTGCGCCGAGGCGTGTATGTCCATGCCGGACGATCCGCAGATGATGCGTTGCGCCGAGGCGTGTCGCCGCTGCGCGAGCACCTGTCGCGCGATGGCGGGCGCCACGATGTGACGACCGCCTGACGCAGTCGAGGGCACCCGGAACCCGGGTGCCCTCGATGCTCTGGTCGGTGCTCAGTTGCTGGAGACGGTCACCGTCTCGTCGTTCTTCAGCTGCTCCACCAGTGTCTTCACCTTCGCGGTGTCCCACTGGAGGTTGCCGTTCGCGGAGTTGCCCGAGATCGGCATGTTCATCGACTTGCCCTCGCCGCCGCTGACGCCCTTCATCGCCCAGAACATGGACGCCAGGTCCCACAGGCCCATGTCCTTGTCGACGATCAGCGAGTCCAGTCCGGCGCCCATGGTCGGGTACAGCTTGAAGGGGTTGAGGACCGTGCCCGGGGTCGCGACCTGGTTGGCCAGGGCGGACAGGAACTTCTGCTGGTTCTTCGTACGGTCCAGGTCGGAGCCGGCCAGCGCGTACCGGGTGCGGACGAAGGCGAGGGCCTCCTCGCCGTTCAGGGTCTGCTTGCCCTTCTTGAAGTCCGCGCCGGACTTGGAGTCCTTGATGTCCTGCGGGATGTCGATCTCGACGCCGCCGACCGAGTCCACGATGTTCGCGAAGCCCGCGAAGCCGATCTCGACGTAGTGGTCGATGTGCAGCCCGGTGTTGGACTCCACGGTGCGGACCAGCAGTTCGGGGCCGTCCTCGGCGTACGCGGCGTTCAGCTTCACCTGCCGGCCCGTGCCCTGGTACGTCTTGCCGGAATCGGAGCCCACGAACGTCGGTATCTCCACGTTCGAGTCACGCGGCAGCGAGATCAGCGTCGGGCCGTTGCTGCCCGTGTGCAGGATCATCATCGAGTCCGTGCGCTTGCCCTCGGCGGACCCGGTGTGCAGTTCCTTCTTCTCCTCGGCCGACATGCCCTCACGGCTGTCGGAGCCGACGATCAGGTAGTTCGTGCCCTCGCCCGCCTCCGGCCGGTCGATGACCTTGGACAGGTCGACCTCGCGGTTGAGCTTGCCGTCGGCCCAGAAGTAGGTGGCGACGCTCGTCACGACCAGCAGCGTCACGACCGTGATCGAGGTGACCTTGATCCGGCGCCGCCAGTTCGGCGCGGGACGCGGCTCGCGCGTCCCTCTGCCGCCGGGGCCGTCCGGGCCGCCGGAGCCGCCGTAGACCTGCCCGGTGTTGTAGCCGCTGTCGTACCCGTCGTCGTCGCCGTAGCCGCCGTGGCCCTGGCCGTTCACGTACGACGGCTGCTGCGGCACCCCGCCGTAGCCCTGGCCGGGCGGGGCCGCCGGGCCACGGCGGACCTGCCGCATCACGCGCGCGCCCTCGGGCTGTGCGCTCGAGCTGCCGCGTCCGTAGCGGTTGCCGCGATTGTCGTCGGACCATCCACCGGGCCAGTCATTCATGCGCCCCAGTGTGCAGGGCAGGGCCGGGTGCCTTACAAGGTTCGGGGGAAAATAGAGGCACGGCTGTTGCGAAGCCAACACAAAGTCCGCGAATGTCGGGTCGGCATAAGGTGGAGGCCATGACAGACCAGGTCACCGCCGCGCAGTCGGGCACTCCGGAGATCCCGGGCAAGCCGACCTCCGCGTCCCGCACCACCCTCAGCCACATCATGACCCACAACGACACCAACCTTCTGGGGACGGTGCACGGCGGGGTGATCATGAAACTCGTCGACGACGCGGCGGGCGCGGTGGCCGGCCGGCACAGCGGCGGTCCCGCCGTCACCGCGTCCATGGACGAGATGGCCTTCCTGGAGCCGGTCCGCGTCGGCGACCTCGTCCATGTGAAGGCCCAGGTCAACTGGACCGGCCGGACCTCGATGGAGGTCGGCGTACGGGTCCTGGCCGAGCGCTGGAACGAATCGGCCCCGCCCACCCAGGTCGGCTCGGCCTACCTGGTCTTCGCGGCGGTGGACGCCGACGGCAAGCCGCGCCGGGTCCCGCCGGTGATAGCGGAGTCCGAGCGCGACAGGCGACGCAACCAGGAGGCCCAGATCCGCCGGACGCACCGGCTGGCGCGGCGGCGGGCGATCGTGGAGCTGCGGGAGAAGCGGGCGGCGGAGGGGTTCGAGGACTGAGCCCCGGAGACCTCGGGGATCTCGGGGATCTCGGGGAGTACGCCCTCCGACGACGAAGCCCCGGCCCGGCCTGCACGGCCGGACCGGGGCTTTCGCCGATCCGATCACCTTCGTCGCGGCAGGACGCGCGTTACGGCAGGTTCCGCGCCATCACGATCCGCTGGACCTGGTTCGTGCCCTCGTAGATCTGCGTGATCTTGGCGTCGCGCATCATCCGCTCCACCGGGTAGTCACGGGTGTAGCCGTATCCGCCGAGGAGCTGGACGGCGTCCGTGGTGACCTCCATGGCCACGTCCGAGGCGAAGCACTTGGCGGCGGCGCCCAGGTAGGTGAGGTCGGCGTCGACGCGCTGCGAGGCGGCCGCCGCCTGGTACGTCAGGGCGCGGGCGGCCGAGATCTTCATGGACATGTCGGCGAGCATGAACTGGATGCCCTGGAAGTCGGCGATCGCCTTGCCGAACTGCTTGCGCTCCTGGACGTAGCCCTTGGCGTAGTCCAGCGCTCCCTGGGCGATGCCCAGCGCCTGCGCCGCGATGGTGATGCGGGTGTGGTCCAGCGTCTTCATCGCGGTGGCGAAGCCGGTGCCCTCCTCGCCGATCATGCGGTCCGCCGGGATGCGAACGTTGTCCAGGTAGACCTCACGGGTCGGGGAGCCCTTGATGCCGAGCTTCTTCTCGGGGGCGCCGAAGGAGACGCCCTCGTCCGACTTCTCCACGACGAAGGCCGAGATGCCCTTCGAGCGCTTCGTGGGGTCGGTCACCGCCATCACCGTGTAGTACTCGGACTCGCCCGCGTTGGTGATCCAGCGCTTCACGCCGTTCAGGACGTAGTGGTCGCCGTCGCGGACGGCCTTCGTCTTCATGCCGGCCGCGTCCGAACCGGCGTCGGGCTCGGAGAGGCAGTAGGAGAACATGCCGTCGCCCTTGGCGAGCGGGGTCATGTACTTCTTCTTCAGCTCCTCGGAGCCGGAGAGGATCACGGGCAGGGAGCCGAGCTTGTTCACGGCCGGGATGAGGGAGGAGCTCGCGCACACGCGCGCCACTTCCTCGATCACGATCACCGTGGCCAGCGCGTCCGCGCCCGCGCCGCCGTACTCCTCGGGCACGTGCACCGCGTGCAGGTCGCCCGCGACCAGCGCCTTCAGCGCCTCATGCGGGAAGCGGGCTTCCTCGTCCACCGCGGCGGCGTACGGCGCGATCTTCGCCTCGGCCAGCGAGCGGATGGCGTCACGGAGCATGTCGTGCTCCTCGGACGGGCGGTACAGGTCGAAGTCAGCCGATCCGGCCAAGGTCTCTCACGCTCCAAGGACGCTGGGTAGCACATGCGATGCCGACGCTAATTACCGTTAAGTAACTCAAATTTTAGGGGGCGGCTCACGGGAGTGATACGTGAGCTTGGCGACAGCGGGGAGATTGCCCTTCGGACCCTCCGACTATGCTCGGGCGCGCACCTCCCCCATACCCTTTTCTGGAGTCCCCATGGCCCTCAAGATCACCGTGATCGGCACCGGTTACCTCGGCGCGACGCACGCCGCGGCCATGGCCGAGCTCGGCTTCGAGGTGCTGGGGCTGGATGTCGTGCCCGAGAAGATCGAGATGCTGCGGCGCGGCCAGGTCCCGATGTACGAGCCGGGGCTGGAGGAACTGCTGCGCAAGCATGTGGCAGGCATCGAGGGGTCCACCGGGCGGCTGCGGTTCACCATGGACTGGGCCGAGGTCGGCGAGTTCGGCGATGTGCACTTCGTGTGCGTGAACACACCTCAGCGGCACGGCGAGTACGCCTGTGACATGTCGTACGTCGACGCCGCCTTCGCCTCGCTCGCCCCGCACCTGAGGAACGCCGCGCTCGTCGTCGGCAAGTCCACCGTCCCCGTCGGCTCCGCCGACCGCCTCGCCGCCTACCTCGCCGAGCACGCGCCGGCCGGCGAGGACGCCGAGCTGGCCTGGAACCCGGAGTTCCTGCGCGAGGGCTTCGCCGTCGAGGACACGCTGCACCCGGACCGGATCGTGGTCGGCGTGCGCAGCGAGCGCGCCGAGAAGCTGCTGCGCGAGGTGTACGCGACGCCGGTCGCCGACGGCTCCCCCTTCGTCCTCACCGACTTCCCCACCGCCGAGCTGGTGAAGACTTCCGCCAACTCCTTCCTCGCCACCAAGATCTCCTTCATCAACGCGATGGCGGAGGTGTGCGAGGCCGCCGACGGCGACGTGGCCAAGCTCGCGGAGGCCATCGGGTACGACGACCGGATCGGCAGGAAGTTCCTGCGGGCCGGGATCGGGTTCGGCGGCGGCTGCCTGCCCAAGGACATCCGCGCCTTCATGGCCCGGGCCGGTGAGCTGGGCGCCGACCAGGCGCTGACCTTCCTGCGCGAGATCGACTCGATCAACATGCGCCAGCGCGGACAGATGGTGGAGCTCGCCCGGCAGGCGCTGGGCGGCGGCCCCTTCCTGGGCAAGCGCGTCGCCGTGCTCGGCGCCACCTTCAAGCCGGACTCGGACGACGTACGGGACTCGCCCGCGCTGAACGTCGCCGGGCAGATCCACCTCCAGGGCGGCCAGGTCACGGTGTACGACCCCAAGGGCATGGACAACGCCCGCCGCCTCTTCCCGACCCTGGGCTATGCCGACACCGCGATCGACGCGGTGCGGGGCGCCGATGTCGTCCTGCATCTCACGGAATGGCGGGAATTCCGCGAGCTGGACGCGGAAGAACTCGGTGAAGTCGCGGCGGCACGGGTCGTTCTGGACGGGCGTAATGCGCTCGATCCGGCGGTGTGGCGCAAGGCCGGCTGGAGCTATCGGGCAATGGGGCGGCCGACCGCCTGAGAAAAGGCGAGGCCTCCCGGCAGGACAATTGTGCCCGCACGGCCCGTCCCCCTGGGGGCGGGCCCGTTGCCGCCCGTGCCCGGCCCCCACAGTGGGCCACGCAAAGGCATATGCCGATCTCCTCGAAATCCTCACGTGCCTGCGAATTCTATTCGAGTAGCGTGGAGGAAAGGAAATGACCGCACGCGAATTCTCCACAGCTACAATTGCACGGAATAGCAGCGGTCTCACCCGGTCTCACAGCGGGGGTCCCCCCGAAAGAGAGGCACCGCAACAACCGCTTAACTGACGCGTAGTCGCGCGGAATTCGCGTGCCACTCCACTGGTCGGCGTTCATCCGATTGAACAGACCATGCCAGGAGTGACCATGCCCCTGTTCCGCCGGGCCCTGTGGCCGCAGGACCACCGTGACGAACTGGTCGCGGGAGCGCTCGTCGGCGCCGTGGTGGTCGTGCTGGGCTACGCGTCGGGTATCGGCGCCCCCGCCACCGCCTCCGACGCGATCGCCGCCCCGCCGCCCACGGCCACCTCCCCCTCGTCCCCGGGCGAACCCGCCGCACCGCAGGCCCCGGGCGACGACCCGGGTGCGGTCGCGGGAGGCGGGGCAGGAACCGGGGCGCTGCCCGTCACCGGCGTCTACTACCCCGGCGGCACGGGCACGGGTCACGCCGGCCACACCGGCGCCTCCGGCGGCACCGGCGCGAGCCACGCGGGCCACGGCGCCTCCCCGGCCCCCTCCGACTCCGGGCGCCCGTCCTCCCCCTCCCCGTCCGCGCCGGGCACCACCCCGCCCGCCGACTCCGCCGCCACCTGCGAGGACGGTGAGGTCCGCCTCGCCGGACCGCTCCTGACCGGCCTCACCGAGCCCGTCCTCGGTCTCCTCGCCCCCGGCGCCGAGGCCTCCCCGACCCCGCAGGTCTCCCCCTGCGTCGGCCTCGCCCCGCTCCCGTCCCTCCTCGGCGGCATCAGCCCCTCCCCGGAGGCGACGCCATGACCCTGCGCCGCACCCTCGCGCTTCTCGCCCTCACGCCGCTCCTCTACGTCCTCTCGGGCACCGCCCAGGCCTTTGCGCACACCGAGCTGGTCACCTCCAGCCCCGCGAACGGCGCCGAACTGCGGCGGGCTCCCGACCAGCTCATCCTCACCTTCGACGAGCCCGTCGACGTGGCCGAGGTGCGGGTGATGACCCTGGACGGCGACCGGCTTCCGGTGTCCCTCGTGCCGGGGCACAAGGGCACGGCCGTACGGGCCGCCCTCGGGCACCCGGCGGACGGCGACCTCGCCGTCGTCTGGTCGGTCGTCGACGAGGAGGACGGACACGCCTCGTCGGGACGGCTGGACTTCGGCATCGGCGCGCCCGCCGCCCAGGACCGCGGCGACGAGGCCGCGCCCGCCCCGTCCCCCCTGGTGCGCAAGGGCCTCGTCGCCGCCCGCTGGGCCGGCTATCTCGCGCTGGCGCTGTTCGTCGGCGGCCTCGCCTTCGTCACGCTGCTGTGGCCGCGCGGCGCCCACGAGCCGCGGGCCCGGGCGCTGCTGGGACTGGCCTGGACGTGCGGGCTGCTGACGTCGGTGGCGGCCATCGGACTCCAGGGCGCGTACGGCGCACTCGGCGGACTGCGTGACGCCCTGCGCGCCGAGACGTACGCGGACGTCCTGACCACCGAGCCCGGCGTCGTGCTCGCCTCCCGGGTGCTGCTGTGGGTGCTCGCGGCGGTGGTGCTGAGCGCGCTGCTCCAGGGCGGGCCCCGCACCTCGCGCTCCCCCGGCTGGCGGGTCGGCGCGCTCGCCGTCTGCCTCGGGCTGCTGCGGGCGACCGGCATGGCGGGCCACAACTCGGAAGGTAGTGAGCCCACTTGGGGCGCGCTCGCCGACCTGGTGCATCTGCTCGGTGTCTCGCTGTGGATCGGCGGGCTGGTGATGCTCGCGCTGGCGGTGCTGCCGCGGCGCCGGGCCGGGGAGCTCGCGCGGGTCGTGCCGGGCTACTCACGGCTGGCGGCGGTCAGCGTGGCGGGCATCGTCGTGGCCGGGCTGGTGCTGGCGTGGCAGGTCGTGGGGTCGTACGACGCCCTGCTGCACACCTCGTACGGACATCTGCTGCTGCTCAAGACGGGCGTCCTCGGCGTGGTCCTGCTCGTCGCCCTCGCCAGCCGTCAGTGGGTCCGTACCCGCCTCGATCTCGCCGTGCTGCTGCGCGGCGACGCCGCCACCGTGCGGCCTTTCGGTTACTCGGTCGCGGCCGAGACGGGGCTCGTCCTCGTCGTGCTCGCCGTGACGAGTCTGCTGGTCACGACCAATCCTGGCCAGTGAACTCCCAGGAAAATCAAAGGAGTTGTGTTGAAAGAACGTAATGAGAGCGACGCGGCGCCGCGCCGCCGGGCGCCCTCGGGCAACCGGGGTCTGCTGGTCGCCGGACTCGGCGCGGCGCTGACCGCGGTGCTCAGCCTGGGGCTGCTCCAGGCGGCCGCGGGCAGTTCGGCCTCCGGGGCGTCCTCCACGGCGGACGCGGGCGCGGCTCAGGCGCCCGCGGCTGCCGCGGCGGCGGCCCGGCCGGCGGCCGATGCGGCGCCGGACCACCAGGTCGACATCATGAACAACAAGTTCGGCGACGGGAAGCAACTCGTCGTCGAGGTCGGCGAGACGGTCCGCTGGACCAACCACGACAGCGTGCCGCACACGGTCACCACGACCAAGGGCCCGAAGAAGTTCGACTCCGGCACGCTGGAGCAGGGCGACTCGTGGTCGTACACCTTCACCACGACCGGTACGTACGAGTACTACTGCGCGGTGCACCCGGACATGGTGGCGTCTGTGAAGGTCGTCGCCGCGGACGACGGCGGTTCGTCGGGCGGTTCGTCCGGCGGGTCCTCGGGCGGGTCGAGCGGTGGCTCCTCCGGTGGATCCGGCTCCGGTGGCAGCTCGGGCGGTACCTCGGGGGGCAGTACGGGCGGAACGTCCGGCGGCACCTCCGGTGGTTCGACCGGCGGTACGTCGGGCGGCACCTCGGGCGGTACGTCCGGTGGTGGTTCCGGTGACGGCGACGAGCAGTGCACCAGCGTCCAGAACGTGCTGCTGCCGATCCTCCAGCACCTCAACGCGGCCCACCTGGAGCGCTCCCCGGGCCAGCAGGTGCAGGACGCGCTGGCGCTGGACTCGTACGTCAAACTGCACACGGTGTGGATCGAGAGCATCCTCAAGCCCGCCACCGAGGGCGGCGGCACGATCCTCGACAGCACGCTCAGCGTGCTGCTGAACCACGTCAACAAGGCGCACCTGGAGGAGTCGCCCGGGCAGCAGGTCGCCGATCTGCTGAACGTCGACAGCTACGTGCAGATGCACACGGTCTGGGCCGAGCACATGCTCGCCCCCACCGAGGACTTCCTCACCAACAGCTGCTGACACCGCCCGCGCGGAAGACGGACGCCGGTCCGGCCGAGGCTCAGTCGGCCGGACCGGCGCTCCCCCATTGTCCCCATCACCGCCGCCCCGACGGAACCGCTTTCCAAGGAGAACGGGATGACAACCGTCACCCTGCCCATCGACCCGACCCCATCCGGGGCGCCCGGCGCGGCCCCCTGGCTGCCGCTGCCCGGCCGCTACACCGTGGCCCCGGACCGCTCACTCGTCGAACTCACCGCCCTCTGCGGCCCGTCGCCCCTACGCCGCCGTCGCCTCGCCCTCGCCGCCGCCTCGCTCACCGTGCCCGAGACCGACGAACACCCCACCCTCCGCTTCGAGTTCGACGACGCCCACCTCAAGGGCGCCCTCGTCCTCACCCCCGACCACGCCCACGCCCACGCGTCAGCCGGCACCGTCCAGCTGACCGGCGACCTCGGCATCGACGGCACCGGCTTCCCCGTGCTGTTGCGGCTGCGGGTCGTCGAGCGGGCCGACGACCGGCTGCTCGGCGTGGGGGTGGCCCGGCTGCCGTACCGGCTGCTGCGGCGCGCGACCGGCTACAGGTTCGGCCGGCTTCCGGCCACCCGGCTGCGGCTGCTGGTCGCCGGGGAGTTCGCGTGAGGGCGCCCAGGCGAGCGGTCCAGGGGGCCGTGCTCGCCCTGTCCGTCCTGCTCGGGCTGCTGTTCGTGGTGCCGGGTGGCCAGGCCGCGGCGGCGACGTACCGGGTGGCCATGAGCGGGTACGCCTTCAGCCCCGCGACCCTGACCGTCACCGCCGGCTCCACGGTGACCTGGACCAACCAGGACACGGCACCGCACGACGTGAAGACCACGTCCGGCCCGGCCGCGATCCACTCCCCCATGCTGAACAAGGGCGGAAGCTGGAGCTTCACGTTCACCACGCCGGGGACGTACGCCTACTACTGCACCGTCCACCCGAACATGACCGCCCGGATCGTGGTCCAGCCGGCGCCACCGGCGACTTCGGCGGCCGCACCGACGCACGACCACCCGGGGGCCGGGGCGGTATCGGGGAACCAGTCGTCCGGGAACCAGACCTCTGGAAACCAGTCGTCGGGTCATCACGCGACCGTCCCCAGCCGGACGGCGGCTGCGCGCTCACCGGCGTCCTCGGCGGCCCGGTCGACGCCGGCCACCTCGGTCCCGGCGGCCGCGCAGCCGGCCTCGTCGTCACCGACGTCCACACCGGCCTCGATGCCACAGACCCAGGTCACCGCGGCCACGGCCCGCCCGCTGGACCCCTTGCTCGTCCTGACCGGGATCGTCGCGGGCGTCGCGGTGCTGTGCCTGCTGCTGGTGGGCTCGCGGGCGTCGCGGAACCGCGAGGAGGTGGGGGACTAGGACGACGGTCGGCGGCCGACGGTCCGCCCGCTCACCTGGCCCGGTAGCGCCGCATCTTCGCGCGCGCACCGCACACCTGCATCGAGCACCAGCGGCCGCGCCCCGCCGGGCTGCGGTCGTAGTACGCCCAGTGACAGTCGACCGCCTCGCAGGCCTTCAGGCGGGTCCAGGTGCCCTCGACCAGGGCCTGCGCGATCGCCGCCGCCACCCGGGAGAGGAGCGGGCCCGCCGCCGCGGGAGCGAGGGTGGCCGAACCGTCGACGGCGTCGACCGCCAGCACCAGCGGGCTCGCCGCGAGCAGGTCGCCGAGCGGGGTCACCGCGTCGTGCGGCGGATGGCCCGCGTGGGCGAGGAGTGCCACCCGCAGCGACTCCCGCAGCTCCCGCGCGCCGGGTATGTCCTCCTCGGCCAGCCCTAGGCGCGCCCGGCCCTCCGCCGTGTCCAGCGAGTCGGCGCCCGACTCGATGTCCAACGTGTTGACCAGGGACTGGACCAGCTCCAGGCCCCCGGGGGCGGGCGATCTCTCACTCATGGCTGAACGCTATCCCTCACTGTCCGAATCCCCTTGCGACGTTACTGCCAATACGGGAGCATGGGGTAACCACGTTACCTGTTACCGCTTCATATGGGTAACCACCAGGGTAACCAAGACTTCGAGGAGGAAGTCATGGCCATCGCCTCAGTGGGAGCCGTCGTCCTGGACTGTCCCGACCCCCGCGCCCTTGCCGACTTCTACGCGCGCGTGCTCGGCGGCGACATCGTGGACGAGGGAGACTGGCTGGACCTGAAGCTGCCCGGCGGGCCGACGCTGGCGTTCCAGGCCGTCCCCGGATTCGTACCGCCGCAGTGGCCCTCGCCCGAGCACTCGCAGCAGTTCCACCTGGACCTGACCGTCGAGGACCTGGACGTGGCCGAGGAGGAGGTGCTGGCACTGGGGGCGAAGCCGCTGGACGCCGAGGACCGCTCGCGGACCTTCCGGGTTTACGCGGACCCGGCCGGGCACCCGTTCTGCCTGTGCGCCTGCTGATCCGATCCCGCCGGCTGAACACCCCCTGATCCCGGGAGGAACCCATGGCTCCAGCGGCACGACTGCGTTCCGTCGTCATCGACTGCCCCGACCCGCGCGCCCTCGCCCGCTTCTACGCCGGCGTCGGCGGCGGTACGCCCGAGGACGACGACCCCGACTGGGTCGTACTCCGGCTGCCGGACGGGCCGCGGCTGGCCTTCCAGTCGGCGCCCGGCCTCACCCCGCCCGAGTGGCCGCGGGCCGACCGCAACTCCCAGCAGTTCCATCTCGACTTCGACGCCGGGTCCACGTGGGAGGAGGTCGAGGCCGCCCAGGAGAAGGTGCTGGGGCTGGGTGCGCGCTTGGTGCACGCGGAGGACAAGGAGGACTTCCGGGTGTACGCCGACCCGGCGGGGCATCCGTTCTGCCTCTGCCGGATCGGGCAACCGTGATCACACCCTCCTCGGGGCCGGCTATCCGTCCAGCTCGGAGATCTTCATCGTCGACGGCGCCCTGCGGCGCTGTGCCTCCCGCGCCGTGAAGTCGGCCTCGCGCAGGACCCGCTGGACGTTGCCCCAGGTCAGCAGGGCGATATCGGCGTCGGGCCAGCCCCGGCGCAACAGCTCGGCGACGAGGTTCGGGTAGCAGGAGGCGTCGGCGAGGTCCTGGGGGTGGGCGGTCCCGGCGTCGTAGGTGCCGGACAGGCCGACGGACTCGGGGCCCGCGACCGCACGGACGTGGTCGAGATGGTCGGCGACGTCCCGGACGGAGGGGCCGGTCTGCTCGGCCGTGAGCGGCACCATGCACAGGCCCTTGGCGGCGCCCAGCCCGGCGAGCAGCTCGTCGGGGAGGTTGGCGGGGTGCGGGCGCAGGGCGCGGGCGGCGGAGCGGGCGCACAGGACCGGGGCCTTGGAGACCGCGCACGCCCGGCGCACGGTGTCGTAGGAGGCGCCGGAGAGGTCGGCCAGCACGCCGAGCCGGTTCATCTCGCGCAGCACCTCCTCGCCGAACCGGGTCAGCCCCGCCTCACTCGCCCAGGACACCCCGGACAGCGTGAGGGAGCGCAGCCCGAGCCCGTGCAGGGAGCGCAGAATGCCGAGCGAGTCGCCTATCGCGGTGGCCCCGGCGGGGCCGGGCAGGACGGCGATCCGGCCGCTGTGGCGGACGTCGGTGATCGGCCCGGGTGTGCAGGCCAGGCGCAGGCCCTCGGGATGGCCGCCCACGACGGTCTTCACCAGGTCCAGCTGGTCCAGCGTGGCGCCGACGGCCCGGTCCCCGGCCAGCCCCTCGGGCAGGTGCAGCGCCCAGAACAACGCGGCGACGTGGCCTTCGCGCATCCGCGGGACGTCGGTGTCGACGGCGCTCTCGCCGAGCTCCAGGTCGAACCAGGACAGGTGGCGCAGCGCCCACGGGAGCCCGCTGTAGCCGTCGGCGACGGGATGGTCGGCGAGGAGGGCGTGGGCACGGTCCAGGAGGCCGGTGCCGGTGCCCTCACCGGAGTCGGGGACCGGCGGGGGCGTCGTCCCGGGAAGGGGTTCGGGCAGGTCATCGAGCTCGCCGACCTCTGGGCTGGGGTCCAGTTCGTACCTGAGGTCTGCCATGGCGGTCTCCGTACGTGATCGATGTCCTGATCAGCAGTACGGTTCACCGTCGCACGGACCCGGCGGGGCTTCCTGGTGGGTGGCGCGTTCGGGGGTACGCGGCGGCGACCCGCGTGGAACGGCACGTCCGGGGGAACGCGCGCGGGGGTCAGCGCTCCCGCGCCGCCTCGATGACGTCGTCCAGGGTTTCCCGGGAGCGGACCAGGTCGGCGATCATGCGGTCGATGCGGTCGCGCTCGGAGGTGAGGTCCTCGACCAGCCGGGGCGTGGCGATCACGGAGGGGCCGCCGTCGGTGTCCCGCATGCAGGGCAGCAGCTGCGCGATCCGGCTGCTGTGCAGCCCGGCGGCGAACAGTTCCTGGATCCGGATGACCCGGTCGACGGCCGCCTCCGGGTAGTCGCGGTGCCCGCCGGGGGTGCGCTCGGCGCGCAGCAGCCCCTGGGTCTCGTAGTAGCGCAGCGACCGCTCGCTCACACCGGTGCGCCGGGCCAGTTCGCCGATCCGCATGCCGCGACCCCCTCGCCCGTCCGGGCTTGAATCTGACATTGATGTCAGCTTCTACGGTACGGCCATGACGCACACGACAGACGCGGAAGCAGCCGTACACCCCCTGCTCGCCCCGGCCCGCCTGGGCGTCCTGGATCTGCCGAACCACCTCGTGATGGCCCCGCTGACCAGGAACCGGGCGGCGGCGGACGGTACTCCGACGCCGCTCATGGCCACGTACTACGCCCAGCGCGCCTCGGCCGGGCTGATCATCGCCGAGGCCTCCACGCCGAACGCGGCCGGGCAGACGTATCCGAACATCACGGCGATCCACACCCCCTCGCACGTGGCCGGCTGGCGGCGGGTCACGGAGGCCGTGCGGGCGGCAGGCGGCGGGCCGATGTTCCTCCAGCTCCAGCACGGCGGCCGGGTGGGCCATCCCGCCACCAGCGGTGTGACCCCACTCTCGCCCTCGCCGCTGCCGCTCCCGGAGACGATCTTCACGCCGGACGGGCACCGGCCCGCCGTCGTCCCCCGGGAGATGAGCGCCCACGACATCCGCGCCACCGTCGCCGACTTCGCCTCGGCCGCCCGCAACGCCCTCGACGCCGGTTTCGAGGGCGTGGAGGTGCACTCCGCGAACGGTCATCTCCTGCACCAGTTCCTGGCCGGCAACACCAACCGCCGCACCGACGGCCACGGCGGCTCGGTGGCCGGGCGGATCCGGTTCGTGCGGGAGGTGGTCGAGGCGGTGGCCGCCGCGATCGGGCCGCAACGGGTGGGCGTACGGATCTCGCCGCGCGGCACCGTCAACGGCATCGAGGAGACCGACACCGACGTGCTCTACCCGGCGCTCGTCGAGGCGCTGGGCGGGTCGGGGCTCGCGTATCTGCACCTCGTGCACGCCGACCCGGCGGACCCGCTGTTCGGGCGGATCCGCGCCTTGTGGCCGGGGACCCTGATGGCCAACCCCCTGCTCCCGGAGCTGACCGCGCAGGCGATCGGCACGGCGTCGGCGCGGCTGCTCGCCCAAGGGGCCGACCTGATCGCACTGGGCCGCCCCTTCCTGGCCAACCCCGACCTGGTGCGGCGGCTGGCGCTCGGGGCGCCGCTCAACCCGGTGCGGGACCGGTATCTGATGTACACGGGCGGGGCGACCGGCTACACCGACTACCCCGCCCTCGACGATCAGCCGTCCAGCTCCTCGATCGTCGCGTTGGACGGTCCCCGCGTCGCCTGAAGATCGCGGGCCACGTCCTCCGCGGCCCCCAGCACCCGTACGGCGTTCTGCCAGGTCAGCTTGGCCAGGTCCGTCCTCGACCAGCCGCGGTCCAGCAGCTCGGCGAGCAGGTTGGGGTAGCCGGAGACGTCGTCCAGGCCGTCGGGCGTGAAGGCCGTGCCGTCGTAGTCGCCGCCGATGCCGAGGTGGTCGACGCCGGCGACCTCGCGCATGTGGTCCAGGTGGTCCGCGACCGTGGACACCGTGGCGACCGGGCGCGGGTTGGTCTCCTCGAAGGCGCGGTGCACCTTCATCGCCTCGGTGGTCGTGTCGAGGTGGTGGAAGCCGTGCGCGCGCATGTTCTCGTCCGCCGCGACCGTCCAGTCGACGGCCGCCTGGAGCACGAACTTCGGCACGAACGTCACCATCGCGACGCCGCCGTTGCCCGGAACGCGTTCCAGGACGTCGTCGGGGATGTTGCGCGGGTGGTCGCACACCGTGCGCGAGGAGGAGTGGGAGAAGATCACGGGTGCCGACGAGGCGTCCAGGGCGTCGCGCATCGTCGTCGCCGCCACGTGCGAGAGGTCGACGAGCATGCCCGCGCGGTTCATCTCCCGCACGACCTCGCGGCCGAAGGCGGACAGACCGCCCACCCCGGGGTCGTCCGTCGCCGAGTCGGCCCACGCGATGTTGTCGTTGTGGGTGAGGGTCATGTAGCGGACCCCGAGCGCGTACAACGCCCGCAGTGTGGCGAGGGAGTCGGCGATGGAGTGGCCGCCCTCCGCCCCGATCAGGGAGGCGATACGGCCCTCCGCACGCGCCGCCTCCATGTCCGCCGCCGTCAGCGCGGGGCGCAGGTCGGCCGGGTAGCGCGCCAGCAACTGCCGTACGCAGTCGATCTGTTCGAGGGTGGCGCTGACCGCCTTGTCGCCGGCGTAGTCCGAGCGGACGTACACCGACCAGTACTGCGCGCCGACGCCGCCCTCCCGCAGGCGCGGGATGTCGGTGTGCAGGTGGGCGCCCTGGTGGGTGGCGAGGTCGCGGGCTTCCAGGTCGTAGCGGACCTGTGTGCGCAGGGCCCATGGGAGGTCGTTGTGACCGTCGACGACCGGGAACTCGCGCAGGAGTTCCCGGGCTGCCTCCAGGGAGGTCATCGTCGTCACTTCCCCGAGCCGAAGCCGAAGCCGCTCGCGCCGTCCACCTTGGCGCGCAGCCGCTTGCCCTTCTCGGTGGCCTGGTCGTTCAGCTCCTGCTGGAAGTCGCGCATCCGCTGGAGCAGGTCCTCGTCGTGGACGGCGAGGATGCGGGCGGCGAGCAGACCGGCGTTGCGCGCGCCGGCGACGGAGACGGTGGCCACCGGGACGCCGGCCGGCATCTGCACGATGGAGAGCAGGGAGTCCATGCCGTCCAGGTACTTCAGGGGGACCGGGACGCCGATCACCGGCAACGGCGTGACCGAGGCGAGCATGCCCGGGAGGTGGGCGGCGCCGCCGGCCCCGGCGATGATCGCCTTCAGGCCGCGCTCGGCCGCCTGCTCGCCGTACGTGACCATCTCGCGGGGCATACGGTGCGCGGAGACGACGTCGACCTCGTACTCGATCTCGAACTCGTCCAGGGCCTGCGCGGCGGCCTCCATGACGGGCCAGTCGGAGTCCGACCCCATGACGATGCCAACAACGGGGCTCATTCGGTGATCGTGCCTCTCAGGTAGCCGGCTGCGTGACGGGCGCGCTCCAGCACGTCGTCGAGGTCGTCGCCGTAGGTGTTGACATGACCGACCTTGCGGCCGGGCTTCACGTCCTTGCCGTACATGTGGATCTTGAGCTGGGGGTCGCGTGCCATGCAGTGCAGGTACGCGGAGTACATGTCCGGGTAGTCACCGCCGAGGACGTTGACCATGACCGTCCACCTGGCGCGCGGGCGCGGGTCGCCGAGGGGGAGGTCGAGGACGGCCCGGACGTGGTTGGCGAACTGGGACGTGATCGCCCCGTCCTGGGTCCAGTGGCCCGAGTTGTGCGGGCGCATCGCCAGCTCGTTGACGAGGATGCGGCCGTCGCGGGTCTGGAACAGCTCCACGGCGAGGTGGCCGACGACGTCCAGTTCCCTGGCGATCGTCAGGGCGAGTTCCTCGGCCTTGAGCGCGAGGGTCTGGTCCAGGTCGGGGGCCGGGGCGATCACCGTGTCACAGACGCCGCCCACCTGCTGGGACTCCACCACGGGGTAGGCGACCGCCTGGCCGTGCGGGGAGCGGACGACGTTCGCCGCGAGTTCGCGGACGTAGTCGACCTTCTCCTCGGCGAGGACCGGGACGCCGGCGCGGAACGGCTCCGCGGCCTCCTCGGGTGAGTCGACGACCCAGACGCCCTTGCCGTCGTAGCCGCCGCGGACGGTCTTGAGGACGACGGGGAAGCCGTCGCCCTCGGCCGCGAAGGCGGCCACGTCCTGTGGATCGGTCACGATGCGGTGCCGGGGACAGGGCACCCCGATCGCGTCGAGCCTCGCTCGCATCACCCCCTTGTCCTGGGCGTGCACGAGCGCGTCGGGGCCGGGGCGCACGGGGATGCCGTCCGCCTCCAGAGCCCTGAGGTGCTCGGTGGGTACATGTTCGTGATCGAAAGTGATCACATCGCAGCCCCTCGCGAACTCGCGGAGCGTGTCGAGGTCGCGATAGTCGCCGATGACGACATCGCTGACGACCTGCGCCGCGGAATCCTGAGGGGTGTCACTGAGGAGCTTGAACCTGATGCCCAACGGGATGCCCGACTCGTGTGTCATACGAGCGAGCTGGCCCCCGCCGACCATGCCGACTACCGGGAACGTCACGCCCCCAGGGTATCGGCCACGCCGCGGCGGCCGGTTTCCGTCCGTCGCCGCCTTGGTTCCATACCGCTTCGTAGGGCCTCTTACCGGAGTTTTCCCGGTCTCTTTCCGGCCTATGAGCTTGCCCACAGGCAATCGTCGAGGGGGGTGGTTAGCATGGCTGAGTTGACGAAACCGACCGACAAACCGATCGACAGGAGCCTTCACGACCATGGGACGTGGTTCCTCGGGGCTTCAATCGGCGCCTCCTCCGGCACCTCGCAGTGCCGTCCGGCAGCGCTTCGACCAGTTGGTGCGTGAGGTCGCCAAGTTCGGCGCGGTGGGTGGAGCGGGGCTCCTGGTCAATCTCCTCGTGTTCAACCTGGTACGGCATGTGACCGACCTCCAGGTGGTGCGGGCGAGTGTCATCGCGACCGTGGTCGCGATCATCTTCAACTACCTCGGGTTCCGGTACTTCACGTACCGGGATCGCGACAAGAGCCGCCGCACCAAGGAACTGGGACTGTTCCTGCTGTTCAGCGTGGTCGGCCTGGTGATCGAGAACGGCGTGCTGTACGCGGCGACGTACGGCTTCGGCTGGGACAGCCCGTTGCAGAGCAACATCTTCAAGTTCCTCGGCATCGGTGTCGCGACGCTGTTCCGGTTCTGGTCGTACCGGACGTGGGTGTTCAGGGCGCTGCCCGCGAAGGAGCCTTCGGCGGGCGGCGCGGAATCGTTCCTGGAGCGGGGGCGGCGGGACCAGAAGACGCGGGTTCGGCAGCGCGTGGGCTGACGCCCCCTGGACCCCCGCTTCGGCCCGAAGGGCCTCGTCCTCGAACTCCCCCGGAGGGGGCCCTCAGACGGGCTGCAGAGGCCCGGGCTACCTGACCGTCTGCCCCGACTCCTGGCTCAGCTTCGGCGGGGGTGTGCGGGAGAGGAACAGTGCCAGGACCGGGGGCTTGGTCTGGAGCATTTCCAGGCGGCCGCCGTCCGCTTCCGCGAGGTCGCGGGCGACCGCGAGGCCGATGCCGGTGGAGTTGCGGCCGCTGATGGCGCGCTCGAAGATGCGGGCGCCCAGGTCGGCCGGGATGCCGGGGCCCTCGTCCGTGACCTCGATGACCGCCTGGTTGCCGGTGACGCGGGTGCGCAGGGCCACGGTGCCGCCGCCGTGCATGAGGGAGTTCTCGATGAGGGCGGCGAGGACCTGGGCGACCGCGCCGGGGGTGCCCACGGCCTCCAGGTGGCGCTTGCCCGAGCTGACGATCGCGCGCCCCACACCCCGGTACGCGGGGCGCCACTCCGCCAGCTGCTGCTGGATGACCTCGTCGAGGTCGAAGGTGACGGCCGAGCCGTTGCGGGGGTCGCGGGAGTTGGTGAGGAGGCGTTCGACCACGTCCGTGAGGCGCTCCACCTGCGTCAGGGCGATCGTCGCCTCCTCCTTCACCGTGTCGGGATCGTCGGTGAGGGTGATCTCCTCCAGGCGCATGGAGAGCGCCGTGAGCGGGGTGCGGAGCTGGTGGGAGGCGTCCGCGGCCAGGCGGCGTTCCGCGGTCAGCATGCGGGCGATCCGCTCGGCGGAGGAATCGAGGACGTCCGCCACCCGGTCCAGCTCATGGACGCCGTACCGCTTGTGCCGCGGGCGCGGGTCGCCCGAACCGAGGCGTTCCGCCGTCTCCGCCAGGTCGGTGAGGGGGGAGGCGAGACGGTTCGCCTGGCGCACCGCCAGCAGGACCGCCGCGATCACCGCCAGCAACGCCACCGCCGCGATGATCAGCAGCGTCCGGCCGACCTCGCGCGTGACCGACGAGCGCGGCTCCTGCACGGTGACCGTCTCGCCCTCCTCGCCCGTCTCCTCGGCGCTGATGACGTCACCGGTGGGCTTGGTGCCCACCTCGATCAGTGACTTGCCCGGGATCCGGATCTCGGCGTAACGATCCCCCTGGATCTGGTCGCGCAGGACCGCGGCGTCCACGGTCTCCTCACCGAGCAGGCGGCTGTCCACGATGCTGGCCAGCCGCACCGCCTCGGTGTCCACCCGCTCCTGGGCGGTACTGGTGATCGTCCGTGTCTCGACGATGACCAGTGACACGCCGAAGACGGCGATCACGACGAGAACGACGGCGAGGGTGGACTGAATCAGTCGGCGGCGCATTGTCCTGTTATCTGTCTGTGCGGCTCACGTACCTGTGCGGGCGTGACGCTCGGCGGTTCGCTCAGCTCTTCTCGAAGCGGAAGCCGACGCCCCGCACGGTCGCGATGTAGCGGGGGTTCGCCGCGTCGTCGCCCAACTTCTTGCGCAACCAGGAGATGTGCATGTCGAGCGTCTTGGTCGACGACCACCAGGTCGTGTCCCAGACCTCGCGCATCAGCTGGTCCCGGGTGACGACCCGTCCCGCGTCGCGCACGAGCACCCGCAGCAGGTCGAACTCCTTGGCGGTGAGCTGGAGTTCCTCGTCGCCCATCCACGCGCGGTGCGACTCGACGTCGATCCGCACCCCGTGCGTGGCAGGCGGCTGCTGCGGCTCGGCGGCGCCGCGCCGCAGCAGGGCCCGGACCCGCGCGAGCAGTTCGGCGAGCCGGAACGGCTTGGTGACGTAGTCGTCGGCGCCGGCGTCCAGGCCGACGACGGTGTCCACCTCGTCGGCGCGCGCGGTCAGGATGAGGATCGGCACGGCCGTGTGGCCCTCGGCGCGCAGCCGACGGGCGACCTCGAGGCCGTCCATGCCGGGCAGACCGAGGTCCAGTACGACCAGGTCGATCCCGCCCTGATTTCCGGCGTCGAGCGCGGAGGGGCCGTCCTCCCGCACCTCGACCTCGTACCCTTCCCGGCGCAGTGCGCGGGCCAGCGGCTCCGAAATGGACGCGTCGTCCTCGGCGAGCAGTACACGGGTCATGAGCTGATGGTAGTCCGCCCATGACAAGAGCCGGGGTGTGATCGGGCCCCTTGATTCTTACTCGCTTTTGGTGAGCCTCTTACCTGAGCCTGCTGTGGTACAGACCTATGCCCGTGAGGTGCGATCCTGTAAAGGACCTTGGAAAGGGCGCATGCGGTTCCCTCGACACCTGTGATCCCGGTCTCAAGTCCTTCCATATCAGGCGGTGTCGTGACGTATGGTGAATCTACGCCTGTAGCACTGCGGCGACCTTCGGCGGCACTTGACGCTGAGGGTCTCTTTTATGTGCGGACTGAAAAGGAATGACCTGTGGCCGGGCCCCCGATGGCGGGGGCGTGGATCCCGGCGGTCGCCGTCTTCCGCTTCGCGATCCGAAGCGGAACTCCCCCTCGGGCGTGGGGCGGGCGGCCGTACCCGCCGGTGCCGGCCGCCCCCCACCGGGCGCGTGACCGTTCTACGTCGATGCGCGTCCCGACCAGCAAGGATCGACCATGGCGTCCAGCCTGACGAAGGACTCGGCCCGCCCGGGCACCCCCGGATCCGAGAAGACCTTCTTCGGCCACCCCCGCGGACTGGCCACTCTCTTCATGACCGAGATGTGGGAGAGGTTCTCCTACTACGGCATGAAGGCCCTGCTCCCGCTGTACCTGGTGGCCGACGACGGCCTCCACCTCGACGGCCCGACCGCCATCACCATCGCCTCGGTGTACGTGTCGCTGGTGTACCTGCTCACCCTCCCCGGCGGCTGGGTCGCCGACCGCTTCCTCGGTCCCCGTAAGACGGTCGCCCTGGCCGGCCTGGTCATCATGCTCGGCCACCTGACCCTGGCGCTGCCGTCGGCCGGCGTCTTCTACCTGGGCCTCGCCCTCGTGGCGATCGGCTCGGGTCTGCTGAAGGCCAACATCTCCACGATGGTCGGCCACCTCTACGACGGCCCGAACGACCCGCGCCGCGACGGTGCCTTCACCGTCTTCTACATCGGCATCAACACCGGCGCCTTCGCCGCGCCGCTGATCATCGGCACCGTCGGCGAGAAGGTCAACTGGCACTTCGGCTTCGCGCTGGCCGCGCTCGGCATGGCGCTCGGCCTGGTCCAGTTCCTGCTCGGCACCCGCCACCTGAGCGAGCGCAGCAGCATCGTCCCGACCCCGATGGACGCCGACGAGAAGCGCGGCACCCTGCGCAAGGGCCTGCTGTGGCTGACCGCCGCCGTGGTCTTCTACTCCGTCGTCGGCTTCTCCGGCCACTTCACGGAGAACTGGGCCACGATCCCGCTCACGCTGCTCGGCCTGGTCGTGCCGATCTGGGTCATCGCCCGCATCAAGCGCGACAAGGACCTGAGCTCCGTCGAGCAGTCGAGGATGTCGGCGTACATCTACTTCTTCGTCGCGGCGGCCGTCTTCTGGATGATCTACGACCAGAACGCCACCACGCTGTCGATCTTCGCCGATTCCAAGGCCGACAACACCGTCTTCGGCTGGGAGTTCCCGGTCTCCTGGTACCAGTCGGTCAACCCGGTCCTGATCATGGCCATCGCGCCGGTGTTCGCCTGGCTCTGGGTGTGGCTGAACCGGCGTGGCAAGGAGCCGAGCACGGTCGTGAAGTTCGCGTCCGGTCTCTTCCTGGTCGGTGCGTCCTTCTTCGTGTTCCTCATCCCGCTGTCGATCGCCGAGGACGGTCAGAAGGCCGCGGCGATGTGGATCGTGGCGATCTACTTCGTGCAGACGCTCGGTGAGCTGACGCTGTCCCCGGTGGGTCTGTCGGTCACGTCGAAGATGGCTCCGGCGAAGTACGCCTCCCAGATGATGGGTGTCTGGTTCCTCGCGGTCAGCGCGGGCGACTCCGTCACCGGTCTGCTGTCCAACCCGGCCGTCGGCGGGGTGAACCTCGACCAGAAGGGCTTCGTCGCGATAGAGGCCGTCCTCGCCGTCGTCGCCGGTTTCGCGGTGTGGATGTACCGCAAGAAGGTCAAGGCGCTCATGGGCGACGTCCACTAGGCGACCTCCAGCGAGCACTGTGCCGCCAAAGGCCGTCGCACCCACGCGGGTGCGACGGCCTTCGTGCGTGGTGGACCAGGTCGCGAGCGGGTCCGGCTAGCGCGCCCTGCGTCCCGGCATGAACGTGAACACCGCACCGCCCAGCAACAGCGCCGTCCCCGCCACCAGCCCCAGCGCCTTCAGCGCGCCCTGGTCCTCCGCGCCCGTCGCCGCCAGGCCGCCGTCCGTCGACGAGCCCCCTGCCGAGCCCCCCGCCGAACCGCCGGTCGAGCCGCCGCCGGACGCGCCGCTCGCCTGCTCGGTCGTGTCGAGGGTCAGGGAGACCTCCGTCCTGGCCGGTGTGCACGTCGTCGTCGTGCCCAGGGCCTCGATCGTCAGGACGCCCGGGGAGAGGGTCGACTCGCCGCTCGCGCCCGGCTTGTAGGTGCCCTTGAGGTCGGGGATCTCGATCGGGTCGCCGGACTTGATGGCCTCGGAGTTGGCCGGGCCCTCGACATGGACCGTGCCCTTGTCGGCGCCGCCCAGGGCGACCTCCATCGACGGCTTGACCGAGTCCTCGGGGATGTCGGCGGGGCTGTCCATCACCGACTTCTTGAACTGGACCGTCAGGTCGAAGCTCCCGCCGTTCTTCGTGGCGTCGATCTGGACCGGCGAGGTGGCCTCCTTGTCGCCGATCGGCGTCTTGCACTCGTAGGGGACCTGGACCTCCTTGCCCGTGAAGTCGGTCTGGCCGCCCCCGCCCCCGGTTCCGCCACCGGTGCTCGTCCCGCCGTCGTCCCCGCCCGTCTCGCTCGCACTCGGCGTCGGTTCACCCGTGGGCTCCGTCGGGTCGGCCGTGGGCTCCGTCGGATCGGTGGTCGGCTCGCCTCCCGTCGTACCGCCCGAACTCCCGCCCGCGGCCGTCACCTTGATGGTCGCCGCCGGCTTCACCGTCTCCTTCGGCGAGCACTTGGTGTCCGTGGAGATCGGCTTGTTGACGTTGATGTTGTACGCGCCCGGCGTCAACGACACCTCGCCCGGTGCCGTCAGCTTCACTTTGCCCTTCATGTCCGACAGCTTCATGTCGCCGCCCTTGGGGATGGGCGGGTTCTCCCGGGGCCCCTGCATGGCCACGTCCGACGTCTGCGCGCCGGCCGCCTTCAGGGTTCCCGACGGCTGGATCGTGTTCTCGCCCAGGTCGAGGATGTCGGGGTTCTTGGACGCCGCCTGGACGAACTTCCAGACGATCTCCACCTCGTCGCCGACCTTCGCCTCCGCCGGCGCGGTGATCTCCACCTTGGTCGTGCCCTGGACCGGCGGCAGCCCGGAGATGGCGGGCGGGATGCACTCGGTCGCGTACGCCACCTCGGCCGCCTGCGCGGGCGCGGCGGCCACGCCGAGCAGCACACCGGCGCCGCCCAGCATCAGGGCGGCGCCCGCCGCGGTCGCTCTGCGGGGACGTGCCGGTCTGACTCTCCTTGGCTTGCTCACGGGGGTCCCTTCCTGGTGGGGGTGGTAGGGCTCGTAGGGCTGTCGTCGTGCGGTGCGGAGAGCCGGCCGGCCGTGCCCGGGTCGTTGTCCGGGGTGAACCACGGCAGGGCCGAGGAGGAGGGGAGGGCGTGCCTCGCCTCTTCCCGGGGCCTGAGCCCCGGGAGGCGCAGGGCCGCTTCGGGCAGCCGGAGCCCGCGTCGGCGGGCCGTCTGCCGCGGCCGTACCCGGTCCACCACCGCCATTCCGACGCGGAACACCGCCGCCGGTACGACCAGACAGACCAGGATCCAGAACAGCGTCACGCCCCAGGGCCGGGCCACGCCCCAGGGCTGTTCGGCCATCACCTTGCCGCCGTACTTCAGCGAGACGGTGTAGTCGCCGTGCGCGCCGGCGGCGAGCTCCACGGGCAGCTCGATCCGTGCCTTGCGGCCCGGCTGGATCGTGCCGCGCCACTGCTGTTCCTCCCACTGCGGCGCGAACACTCCGTGCGAGGTGCCGACCTGGAAGAGCGGGTTCTTCACGGCTGAGGTGCCGACATTGCCGACCGTGAAGACCAGCGTGCGCGCCGGCGGGGCGCCGAACCAGGTGAGCAGGCCAGCGGAGCCGTCCAGCCGGGTGTCCGTGAGGACCGACAGGCGGCCACCCGCCGGCTCCGCGGGCAGCGGCTCGACCGCGTGTCCGGCCACCTGGAAGATCGCGTCGGCCTCGGCCTTCGCCCCGGTCACCGTCGCCACGTGCACCACGCACGGGCACGGCACGGGCGGCTCGGCCACCGGCAGCTTCCTGCTGAAGCGGCCCTCGGCGTCCGTCGTCACGGCCCTGCCGTCCGCGTTGGCACAGGAGTTGGTGCCGCCGCGGACGCCGGTCGAGGGCACGGACCGGCCGCAGATGAGGATCATCAGCAGGGCATGCGCCCGCCAGCCACTGCCGGTCACGGTGATCGAACCGCCCGTGCCCGCCTGGGAACTGGAGAGCTTCACGGCGGGCGGATCGGCGGCCGTGGCGGGGATCGGCGCCAGCAACAGCGCCAGCACGGCCACCAGCACAGCCATTCGCACCCTGCCGTTCACGTCCTCGCCCCCGTCAACTCGGCTTGCTCATAGGGTGGTTGTGCCGCTCCGGCGGTCTCGCCGCCGCATGGCCCACGGCACCTTCGATGCCGTACGACGAAGAAGGCGCCCACCGCCGCCAGCGCCCCCGCGCTCCCCGTCACCGCGTCCCACGGCACGAACCGCGCCGCAGCCACCGCCGTGTCGCTCGCCCCGCCCGCCGCCGTCACCGTCAGCCGCACCTCGACCGCGTCGAGCGCCGGCCGGTCGGGCCAGGGCTCGTCGAGCTTCGTCCGGCTGCCCGGGGGCAGGTCGACGGTGAGGGTGCGCGGCGCCCGGTCGAGGACACGGCCCAGGACGCCGTCGGCGTGGACGGCCAGCTTCGGAGTGAGAGGCGTCGTACCGCGGTTGACCAGCTCGTACTCGATACGGCCCCCGCTCACCCGCACCTGCTCGACGGTCAGCGCCGACAGTTCCGGGACCGTGACCCGGAGCTGGACCCGCACCCGCCGTTCATCCCCGTCCGTGTCACGGGCCACGATCTCGACGGTGCGGTCGGCGGCCGGGACGGTCACCGTGAAGGGAACGTCGGCGCGGGTGCGGGCCGGGACGCGCACGGTGCCGTCCGCGAACCTGACACCGGTGGCGCGCAGTCGGACCGTGACCGGCGTGCCGCTCCGGTTGGTCTCGGACACCGAGTCCTCAAGGAGCGTCCCCGCCGGACCCTCGCCGTAGAAGGACGGTCGTCCGCCGCCCAGGGGCGCGAGGGACCACCGCTCGGCGGCCGTCGCGGCAGGCGGCACCGCGAGCAGGAGCAACAGGGACAGGCACAGGACACGGACGGCTGACGACATCGGCGGCTCCAGCGTGCTGTACGAAACGGTCAGCGGCGTGCTGCCTGGCTCCGCCGCGTCAGCCACAGCGCACCCGCCGCGCCCGCGAGCAGCACCGTGCCGCCGAGGGTGCCCAGGGCGATCGCCGAGTCCTCGGGGCCGGTCTGCGGGAGCTCGGCCCCTGAGCCGGAGCCGCCCTGGGCCCCGCCGCCGCCCCCGCCGCCGCCCGCGCCCGTCACGTCGAGGGTCAGGGACGGTCCGGGGCTGTTGGTGGGCGTGCAGGTGGTCGTGGTGCCGAGCGCCTTGATGGTGAGCACGCCCGCCGTGAAGGTGACCTTGCCGGTCTTCTTCGGGGTGTACGTGCCCGTCAAGTCGTTGATCTTGATGGGGGTGTTGGCGGGAATCGCCTCCTGGTTGGCCGGGCCGGTCACCGCCAGGGTGCCGCTGTCGGCGCCGCCCAGCTTGATGGTGGCGCTCGGGTTCATCGCGCCCTTGCCCAGTTCGACGGGGCTGGACGAGACGCCCTTCTGCCACGACATGGTGACCTTGTAGCCGCTGCCGCTCCTGACGCCCTTGATGTCGATGGGCGAGACGGCGCTCTTGTCCCCGATGGGCGTCTTGCAGGCGTAGTTGACGTCGACGACTTCGGCCCGGGCCACGGGGGCGGCCATCAGCACCGCCGAGCCGGCCAGGGCCGCGGCGGTCGCGAGCGCGGCGGTTCGCTTCTGCTTCGACACGGTCCCCTCATTCCTGACGGAATTCCTGACGGCATATCAGATCGGCCGTCAAGGTACGCCCGGGGCCTTGAGGAAGGAAGACACGGGGCACGCCGGAGTTGTGGCGATCCGGCGTGCACCTGACGAGGCTCGGGTGGAGGGGGTGACCCCAGGTAACCCAGGCGGTGGCTCAGGGACGGGCCGGGCGCAGCACGTCGGGCAGCCCCCACCGCCGCAGCACCTCGGGCACGGCCACCGTCCCGTCCGCCCGCTGGTGCTGCTCCAGAATCGCGGGCAGCAGCCGACTGGTGGCGAGGCCCGAGGCGTTCAGGGTGTGGACGTACACCGCCCTGCCGCCGCCGGCCGGGCGGTACCGGATGCCGCCGCGCCGGGCCTGGTAGTCACGGGCGTTCGACACCGAGCTGACCTCGGCGTACGCGCCCAGGCTGGGCAGCCAGACCTCCACGTCGTAGGTCTTGGCCTGCGCGGGGCTGATGTCCCCGGCGGCGAGTTTGGTGACCCGGTGGTGCAGGCCGAGCTCCGCGACCAGTTCCTCGGCCCGCGCCAGGAGTTCGAGCTGCGCGGCGTCCGAGTCCTCGGGCCGGGCGAACTGGAACAGCTCGACCTTGTTGAACTGGTGGCCCCGCAGCGTCCCGCGGTCGGCCGTCCGGTGACTGCCGCTCTCCCTGCGGTAACAGGGCGTGTAGGCGACGTACCGGCGCGGCAGTTCCCGCTCGTCGAGCGTCTCGCCGCGATGGAGGTTGACCAGGGCGGTCTCGGCGGTGGGCAGCAGGAAGTGCTCGTCGACCCGGAAGACCTCGTCGGCGAACTTGGGGAACTGCCCGGCCGTGTACCCGGCCTCGTACGTCAGCAGATGCGGCGGCAGCACGAACTCGTACCCCGCGCGGCGGTGCGCGTCGAGGAAGTGGTTGAGCAGCGCCCACTCCAGCGCGGCGCCATCGCCCCGGTAGATCCAGTAGCCGTTGCCCGCGAGGGCCGCGCCCCGCTTGTGGTCGACGAGGCCGAGGTCCTGGGTGAGCTCCACATGGTCCCTGGCCGGGAACCCGAGGGCGGGCGGGGCCCCCACGACCCGTACGACCTCGTTGTTCTCCTTGCCTCCGGCCGCCACGTCGTCGTCCGGGAGGTTGGGCAGGGCGTCGAGGAACTCCTGGTGCGGGCCGGCCAGTTCGGCGAGGCGGGTCTCCGCGTCGCCGAGTTCGCCGGTCAGGGTCCTGGCGGTGGTCTGGAGGCCGTCGGCCGCGGCGCCCTCCCGGCGCCGTACGGCGATCTCCGCCGAGATGCGCCGCCGCTCACCGCGCAGCCGCTCCACGGCCGTGCGGGCCTCGCGGAAGGCGGCGTCCAGGGCGAGGAAGCCGGGGATGTCGGGGTCGACGGCGCGCTTGCGCAGGGCGTCGCGGACCTGGTCGGGACAGTTTCGGATGAGGGTGACGTCGAGCATCGTGCGCGCTCCGTCCGGTCGGCCGGTGCGGCACACGCCGCCCCGGGGGTGATCCCTCGGGGCGTGGGCGAGAGGGTGCTCGCGGTGCCACCACGCCTTCACCGTCGTACGCCGACTGCGTGGCCGTACGACGGACTCGTTCGGGCCCGGTGACGGGGGCCGGCCGGCGGGGCATTTCCTCCCCGCACTCGGGAGTGGATTCACCCCGGTCGCGAGGCCGCCTTCACAGCGAGGGGCGGCTCTCTCGGCTCGCGGACCCGGGCTACTTGTCTCCGTCAGCGCGTTGCAGGGAGGGTAGAACGGCACCTCGGCACCGCGGAAACGAATTTCCTCCCGTACGGCCGGACGGGCGCCCTAGGCCGGTGCGCCCAGCTCCGCCCACACGGTCTTGCCCGCGACCCCGGGCGTGCGCATGACGCCCCAGTCCAGGCAGAGCCGCTGCACGATGAACATGCCGTGACCGCCGGGGCGGCCCGCGCGGTGCGGGGTGCGGGGGGCCGGCTGGCCCGTGCCCTTGTCGGAGACCTCGATCCGGATCACCTTGTTGTCGCAGGCGATCCACAGCTCGTCCGGTCCCTCGGCGTGCAGACACGCGTTGGTGACCAGCTCCGAGACGACGAGCAGCACGTCCTCGGCCGCGGCGCGCTGGTCGGCGGTGGCGGCGGGCAGCCAGCCCCACGCGTACAGCGCCTGGCGGGCGAAGTCACGGGCGAGCGGGACGACCCCGCTCTGGTCACCGAAGTCCAGCCGACGGACCTGACGCCCCGCGGCGGCCTGGACGGACGCCTCGGCCGCCTCGGGCCGCAAGGGCGGCACGGCGCCCCCGTCGGGCCTTCCTCCAGCCGCCGGGGCACCCTCGTCGGAGCCCCCCGTGGCCGGCACGTCCCCCTCGGACACCCCGGAAGCGCCGCTGGGCTCAGGGCCGCGGTCGCCCGGCGAGAAAGGCCGGGTGGTGCTCATCAGCGCTTCACCTCACCGATTCACCAGTTCAACGTTCACACGATTCAGAAGTCAGTACGCAGAGTCAGTACGCCAGTACACAATCCTTGCCCGATACGTCGGTCACAGGCCCCCGACCCCCGGTGGCCGACATCACAGCCGACAGGTTTCAGGATGTCTCCTGCCCGACCGGGCCGAGGGAACACCCCTGTATTCGGCACGAATGATGTGACGTCTGATGCAGGGCCGGACGCGAGGGGTCAACCCGACCCGTCGGCCTCGTCGGCCAGGGCGTCGTCGAGCGAGTCATGGACGGTGAAGACCGCCTCGGCCCCCGTGATCTCGAACACGCGTGCGACCACAGGCAGCATGCCCGCGAGATGCACCCCGCCACCGACGGCCTCCGCCTTCAGCCGGGCCCCGAGCAGCACGTTCAGCCCCGTGGAGTCACAGAACTCGAGCCGCGAGCAGTCGACGACGAGCCGACCGAAGCCCTTCCCGAGGCAGTCCTCCAGTGGCTCACGCAACAAATCGGCGGTGTGGTGATCCAACTCACCCGCCGGGGTCACGACGGCACTGGAGCCCTCTTCCCGCACCTCGACCAGAAGTCGGCCAGACTGTGCGCTGCCGACCGTCCCGCGGTCCATGCCGTGCCTCACTCCCGACGTCGTGGCTGCTGACTGACGCTCTCGAACACTACGCCTTCCCTGCGCCCCCCAACACCCGAACATCCACCCAGAATCGGACATTTCGGACCAGAGCGCACTTGCGGTGGGCTCACGAAAGCGGGTAGGGCTAGTAGAGACACGTAACCGACTCGGCCGGCTTTGGAGGCGCCGCACACCGCAGTGCACGCACAGGCTTCGGCAGCCATATGCCGAGAACGATGGAGGACATCATGTCACCCCGGCTCGACGCATCGCATACCCAGAGCGCGACGTCGGCACCCCCACCGGAACATCTGGATCCCATCGAGCTGAACAGCGACGGACGTTCCGAACCCGGCTTCGGTCAGGAGTTCGGGCAGGACGACGCGCTCGCCGGGCTTCCGGACATCCCCCCTTTCGACGAGGTGGGGCCGGTGGACGCGCGGGCCCTCTCCAAGACCCTCTTCGAGCGGCTGGAGTCGCTGGAGGAAGGGACCCACGAGTACTCGTACGTCCGTAACACGCTCGTCGAACTCAACCTCGCGCTGGTCAAGTTCGCCGCCTCCCGCTTCCGCTCGCGCAGCGAGCCGATGGAGGACATCATCCAGGTCGGCACCATCGGCCTGATCAAGGCGATCGACCGCTTCGAGCTCAGCCGCGGAGTCGAGTTCCCCACCTTCGCGATGCCTACCATCATCGGCGAGATCAAGCGCTTCTTCCGCGACACGTCGTGGTCGGTACGGGTGCCGCGCCGCCTCCAGGAACTCCGGCTCGACCTGGCCAAGGCCGGTGACGAGCTGGCCCAGAAGCTGGACCGCGCCCCGACGGTGGCGGAACTGGCGGAGCGTCTCGGGCTGACCAGGGACGAGGTCGTCGAGGGCATGGCGGCGTCGAACGCGTACACCGCCTCGTCGCTGGACGCCCAGCCCGAGGAGGACGATGCCGAGGGCGCGCTGGCCGACCGGATCGGCTACGAGGACCACGGGATCGAAGGCATCGAGTACGTCGAGTCCTTGAAGCCCCTCATCGCCGAACTCCCGCCGCGGGACCGGAAGATCCTCTCCCTGAGATTCGTCGCGGGCCTGACCCAGTCGGAGATCGGCGAGGAACTCGGCATCTCGCAGATGCATGTGTCCCGGCTGTTGTCGCGGACGTTGATCCGGCTCCGCAAGGGGCTGACGGTCGAGGAGTGACCACCTGAGGATCGGCGCCTCCCGCGCGCTGACCTGCGCTGTGCCCGGTGCCCCGCCGAACATGTCGGCCGGACACCGGGCACAGTGCGTTCAGAGCGCGGTGCACACGGCTGGTCCGCGACTCGTGCGCGGCTCGCACACGGCTCACGGGTTACCCACAGAAACCCTTTCCCCATGGCCACCCTTCCTCCACTATGAGCCGTCATACTCGCCGGTAGGCCAGGTCTCCGGCGGGTCGCACGGCTGCGAGGAGGCAGGCGGATGGCTCGGGCCGACGACGGTGGGGACCGTGACCGTGGGATCCACACGGGTGCGTCCGACGCACGGCTCACCGAACTGCTGCGCGCCGACACGGCCACCGCGTATCCGGCGCTCCAGGAGCTCCGCGCCCGCCATCACGCGGCCGTCCTCGCCTACGCCCGCCTGTGCACCCCGAACGACGCCACGGCACGGCAGTTGGCGGCGCGGGCCTTCGCCCTCGCGGCCCGCCGGACGGCACGCGGCATCGACCCCGGGCTGCCCTGGCGGCACCACCTCCTGCTGCTCGTCCAGAACGCCGCGGGCCCCTCCGGCGCGGTCCCGCCCATGCTCACGGCGTTCCAGTCCCTGCCGTCCCGCAGCCAGGGCCTGATCTGGTACGGGGTCGTGGAGCAGGAGTCGGTGGACCGGACGGCCGCTCTCCTCGGCCTCACCCGCGAGGACGTCACCTACGGCACGGACCCGGCGCTCCAGCAGCTGGCCCGGTCCTGTCTACGAGCCCGCCTCGCCGCCTCCGAGGACCCCGACTGCGCCGACTTCGGCCGGCTCATCGAGGAGTCCGTACGGCCGGACAGCCCCCGCGACAGCGCCGACCTGCACGCCCACATGGCGCACTGCCCGCACTGCACGACCGCGCACGAGGAACTGTCGGCCCTGCGGGATGCTCCCCGCACGGCGCTGGCGGAGGGGCTGCTGCCGTGGGGCGGGACGGCGTACGCGGCGGGCGGCGCGGGAGAGCGGCAGGTCGCCACCGGCCTTCCGGCGAAGGGGGGTTGGCCGAGGCGCGGGCGGCCGCAGCGCGGATGGCCGGAGTGGAGACGGCCGGAGCGTGGAGCGCCACGATGGCCGCAGGACGGCCGCCGGGTCGTGCTGGTGTCGGCGGCGACCGTCGTGGCGTTGCTGCCGCTGGTGGCGTTCCTGGTGGCGCAGGGCGGATCCTCGGCGCGGGATCCGGTGGGTTCGGCCGGCACTGCGGTGAGCGTGCCGCCGGTGGCCGTGACCGTGTCGGCCACGGTGTCGGCGACTCCGTCGACGTCATCGCCCTCGCCGTCCTCCTCACCGTCCCCCTCACCCTCACGGAGCTCCAAGTCGCCGTCCCCGACGAAGAGTCCGACGCCCACGAAGACGGCCCGCCCGAAGCCGACCCCCTCCCCCACGCATCCGCCGACCGGCGCCTACGCCCAGGTCGTGAACGTCTCCTCGGGGCTCTGCCTGGACGTGGGCGGCGCCTTCTTCAACGGCACCGACGTCGTCACGTCCCCCTGCGGTTCGTCCCGCACCCAGCGCTGGCGGGTCGACACGGACCGCGGCGTCCTCCAGTCGGCCGCCGACCCCGACTTCTGCCTGGACAGCCGGGGTTCGACGGACCGGGGCGTCGGGGTCTGGACGTGCGACTCGGTCTACGGGTCCAACGGGCGGAACCTGAGGTTCGTGGTGGACGACGACGGGGCGATCCGGCCGGCCATCGCCCTGGAACGGGCGGTGACTCCGGACGGCGGCGCCGGGGACCGGCTGTCGCTGGAGCCGGTGAGCGGGGGTGCGGGGCAGCGCTGGAAGGCGGGCGCGGCGTAGCCCGGCCTGGCATCCCCGCGGGGCTCAGACCTCGCGCACACCCCGCCGCCACACCTCGCTGACCAGCGGTACACCCGGCCGGTAGGCCAGGTGCACATGGCTCGGTGCGTCGAGGACGAGCAGGTCCGCGCGGGCGCCCGGGGTGAGGCGGCCGATGTCGTCGCGGCGGAGGGCCGCCGCGCCACCCGCCGTGGCCGACCAGACCGCCTCGTCCGGGGTCATCCCCATGTCCCGTACCGCGAGGGCGACGCAGAAGGGCACGGAGGAGGTGAAGGACGAGCCCGGGTTGCAGTCGGTGGAGAGGGCGACGGTGGCCCCGGCGTCGAGAAGGCGGCGGGCGTTCGGCCACTCGGCGCGGGTGGAGAACTCGGCCCCGGGGAGGAGGGTGGCGACGGTGTCGCTGTTCGCGAGCGCGTCCACGTCGTCGTCCGTCAGGTGGGTGCAGTGGTCGGCGGAGGCGGCGTCGAGTTCGACGGCGAGTTGGACGCCGGGGCCGTAGGAGAGTTGGTTGGCGTGGACGCGGGGGTGCAGGCCCCTGGCCTTGCCCGCGGTGAGGATCGCGCGGGCCTGGTCGCCGTCGAAGGCGCCCTTCTCGCAGAAGACGTCGATCCAACGGGCGTACGGGGCACAGGCGTCGAGCATCTCGCCGGTGACGAGGGCGACGTACGACGCCGGGTCGTCGGCGTGGTCCGGGGAGACGATGTGGGCGCCGAGGTAGGTGACCTCGTCGGTGTGGGCGGCGGCGATGCGCAGGGCGCGGGCCTCGTCCTCGACGGTGAGGCCGTAGCCGGACTTGGTCTCGAAGGTGGTGGTGCCCTGGTGCAGCGCCTCGCGGAGGTAACGGGTGAGGTTGGCCTCCAGTTCCTCGTCGCTCGCCGCCCGCGTGGCCGCGACGGTCGTCCGGATGCCGCCCGCGCTGTACTGGCGCCCCGACATACGGGCGTTGAACTCCTGCGTGCGGTCGCCCGCGAAGACGAGGTGGGAGTGGGAGTCGACGAAGCCGGGGATGACCGCCCGGCCTCCCGCGTCGACCCGGTTGTCAGTGGCGGGTGCTTTGCTTTGATCACCGGTCCACACGACGCGGTCGCCTTCGATGGCGACGGCCGCGTCCTGGATCAGTCCGAGGGGGGATCCTCCCCCACTCTCGAATTTGCTCGAGCGGGGGGACCCCCCTCCCAGGGAGGGGTTGTTGGTGACCAGGGCAGCGATGTTGGTGATGAGCGTGCTTGCGGTGCTCGCGGAGTGGGCGGGGCTGACGGTCGTCGCGTTGCTCATGGCGTCCTTGGTGGCCTGGTCGGCGGTGGGGTCGGATTCGGGGGCGCGGGCGGGCCGCGCGGGCGGGCGGCCCGCCGTCATCCGCGCAGGGCTTCGACGGCGTCCGCGAGGGCTCTCGGCACATCCGGTACGAGGGCGTGGACCCCGTCCCGCACGACGTGCCGACCACCCACGACCGTATGCGACACGTCTGCTGCCGACGCGGCGAATACGGCCGTCTCGGCCCCGAGCCGCGCAAGCGGCCCTGCCGTCCTGACCGAGTCGAGCGCGATCGTCGTGAAGTCGGCGAGCGCACCCGGCTCCAGGGTGCCCGCGCCGTCCCAGCCGAGGGCCGCGTGGCCGTCGGCCGAGGCCGCCCGCAGGAGGGCCGCCGCCGTCCAGTGACCTCGGGTACGGGTGCGCAGGCGCTCGTTCAGCTCCATCGCGCGAGCCTCTTCGAGCAGGTCGATCACGGCGTGGCTGTCGGAGCCGAGGCAGAGCGGGGAGCCGGCCTTCTGGAGGGCGACGGCGGGTCCGATGCCGTCCGCCAGGTCCCGCTCGGTCGTCGGGCACATGCAGGTGCCGGTGCCGCTGCCGCCGATGAGGGCGATGTCCTCCTCGGTGAGGTGGGTGTTGTGGACGCCGGTGGTACGTCGCCCGAGGACTCCGTGCTCGGCGAGGAGCTGGGTGGGCGTGCACCCGTGGGCTTCCCGGCAGGCGTCGTTCTCGGCGGTCTGCTCGGACAGGTGTACATGGAGCGGGGCCCGCCGCTCCTCGGCCCACCGCGCCACGGTCGCCAACTGGTCGGCGGGCACGGCCCGTACGGAGTGGATCGCCGCCCCGATCCGTGCGTGATCCCGGTCCTTGAGAACTGAACAGCGTTCGGCCCAGGCGTCCGCGCTGCCGTCGCAGAAGCGGAGCTGGTGCCGGTCGGGGGCCTGTCCGAAGCCGGAGGAGAGATAGGCGGTGTCGAGGAGGGTGATGCGGATGCCGGCGTCGGCGGCGGCCTCGATGAGGGCCTCGCCCATCGCGTTGGGGTCGGCGTAGGGGGTGCCGCCGGGGGCGTGGTGCACGTAGTGGAACTCACCGACGCTCGTGACCCCGGCCAGCGCCATCTCCGCGTACACCGCGCGGGCCAGATCGCGGTAGGTCTCCGGGGTCAGCCGGTCGGCCGTGGCGTACATGACCTCGCGCCAGGTCCAGAAGGTGCCGGAGCCGACCTGGACGGTGGAGCGCAGGGCGCGGTGGAAGGCGTGGCTGTGCGCGTTCGCCAGGCCGGGGAGCGTCAGGCCGCGCAGGACCTCGGCGCCGGACGGCGGGGTCGGGACGTCGGTCCGGACGGCGGTGACGCGGCCGTCCTGGACGTCCAGGGCCACGCCCGGCTCGACGTGGGTGCCGAGCCAGGCGTGCTCCAGCCAGTACGTACGGGTCCGCTGGGTGGGCGTCACGTGCAGGCCAGTCCTTCCAGTACGTCGGCGAGGGCGGTCACTCCGGCCACGCAGTCGTCCTCGGCGGCGAACTCGGCCGGGGAGTGCGAGACGCCCGTGGGGTTGCGTACGAACAGCATGGCGGTCGGGATGGTCCCGGACAGGATTCCGGCGTCGTGTCCCGCGCCGGTGCCCAGGACGGGGACCTTGAGCTCGGGTTCCCGCTCCTGGCCGAGGATGCGGGCGAGTTCGTCGCGCAGGGCGTGGTCGAACTCCACGACGGGCGTGAAGGACTCCCGGACGATGTCGAGGTCGATGCCGTGGGCCGCCGCGTACTCCCGGGCCGCCTTCTCGATGCCGCCGACCACGCGGTCCAGGCTTGCCTGGTCCTCGGCGCGGGAGTCGAGCCAGCCGCGTACCAGGGAGGGGATGGCGTTGACGCCGTTGGGCTCGACGGCGATCTTGCCGAAGGTGGCGACGGCGCCGGCGAGTTCGGCCTCCCGGCGGGCGGCGAGCACGGTCTCGGCGTACGACAGCATGGGGTCGCGCCGGTCCACGAGCCGTGTGGTGCCCGCGTGGTTGGCCTCGCCCCGGAAGTCGAACCGCCACCGGCCGTGCGGCCAGATGGCGCTGGCGATGCCGACCCGGTCGCCGGACAGGTCGAGGGCGCGGCCCTGCTCGACGTGCAGTTCGACGAAGGCACCGATGCGGGCGAGCCGTTCCGGATCGGCACCGATGGCCTCGGGGTCGTACCCCGCGGTCTCCATGGCCCGGGGCAGGCTGACCCCGGCCCCGTCGGTCAGCCGGTGGGCGCCCTCGACCGTGAGCTGCCCGGCGGTGAGCCGCGATCCGACACAGGCGAGCCCGAACCGGGCACCCTCCTCGTCGCCGAAGTTGACGATCGCGAGGGGCTTGGCGAAGTCGACGCCCCGGCCGCGCAGTTCGTCGAGGGCGGCGAAGGAGGACACGACGCCCAGGGGGCCGTCGAAGGCGCCGCCGTCCGGCACGGAGTCCAGATGCGACCCGGTGACGACGGCGTCCCCGGCGGCGGGGTCTCCGAGCCAGGCCCACTGGTTCCCGTTCCGGTCGACCTCGTAGGCGAGCCCGCGCCCCTCGGCCTGCTCCCTGAACCAGGCCCGGCATTCGAGGTCGGCGCCGGTCCAGGCGAAGCGCCGGTAGCCGTGGGAGTCGGGGTGCCGGCCGATGGGCCGCAGCTCACGCCACATGGAGTGGAAGGAGTTGCCGCCGGCCAGTGGCCCGCCAGGCTGTGGGTGGTCGTTCCGCTGTGCGATGGGGGTCCCCCCGCTCGAACGAAGTTGAGAGTGGGGGAGGGTGGGCACAGCCGAACCCGCACCCGGCGACGAGGCCGCAGCCCCTGCCTGGCGGTTGCCGCCCCGCTCATCTCCCGGAAGGGTCACGCGTCGTCACCCTCGCGCATCGGAACCCGCACGCCCCGCTCGTCGGCGACGGACTCCGCGATGTCGTACCCGGCGTCGACGTGCCGGATGACGCCCATGCCGGGGTCGTTCGTCAGCACCCGGCGGATCTTCTCGCCGCCGAGCTTGGTGCCGTCGGCCACCGTCACCTGTCCGGCGTGGATGGACCGCCCCATGCCGACGCCACCGCCGTGGTGCAGGGAGACCCAGGAGGCGCCCGAGGCCACGTTCACCATGGCGTTCAGCAGCGGCCAGTCGGCGATCGCGTCGGAGCCGTCCAGCATGGACTCGGTCTCACGGTAGGGAGAGGCCACCGAGCCGCAGTCCAGATGGTCGCGGCCGATCGCCAGCGGCGCGGCCAGTTCACCGCTGGCCACCATGTCGTTGAAGCGCTCACCGGCCTTGTCCCGCTCGCCGTAGCCGAGCCAGCAGATGCGCGCGGGCAGGCCCTGGAAGTGGACGCGCTCGCCGGCCATCTTGATCCAGCGGTGCAGGGACTCGTTCTCCGGGAAGAGCTCCAGGATCGCCTTGTCGGTCTTGGCGATGTCGGCGGGGTCGCCGGACAGGGCGGCCCAGCGGAAGGGGCCCTTGCCCTCGCAGAACAGCGGGCGGATGTAGGCCGGCACGAAGCCGGGGAAGGCGAACGCGCGGTCGTATCCGGCGAGTTGGGCCTCGCCGCGGATCGAGTTGCCGTAGTCGAAGACCTCGGCGCCGGCGTCCATGAAGCCGACCATGGCCTCGACGTGCCGGGCCATCGACTCGCGGGCCTTGGTGGTGAAGCCCGCCGGGTCCTTGGCGGCGGCGTCCGCCATGTCGTCGAAGTCGACGCCCAGCGGAAGGTAGGCCAGTGGGTCGTGGGCCGAGGTCTGGTCGGTGACGATGTCGATGGGGGCGCCCATCGCGAGGAGCTGCGGAACCAGCTCGGCCGCGTTACCGAGGACGCCGATGGAGAGGGGGCGGCGGGCGTCACGGGCCTCGGTGGCCAGCTGGAGGGCGTGGTCGAGCGAGTCGGCCTTCACGTCCAGGTAGCGGTGCTCGATGCGCCGCTCGATGGCGCGTGGGTCGCAGTCGACGCAGATCGCGACGCCGTCGTTCATGGTCACGGCGAGCGGCTGGGCGCCGCCCATGCCGCCGAGACCGGCGGTGAGGGTGATCGTCCCGGCGAGGGTGCCGTCGACCCCTTTACCCATTGAATGCAGCTTCGCGGCGACGGCGGCGAAGGTCTCGTAGGTGCCCTGGAGGATGCCCTGGGTGCCGATGTAGATCCAGGAGCCGGCCGTCATCTGGCCGTACATGGTCAGGCCGAGGGCCTCCAGGCGGCGGAACTCCTCCCAGTTGGCCCAGTCGCCGACGAGGTTGGAGTTGGCGATGAGGACGCGCGGGGCCCACTCGTGGGTCTGCATGACGCCGACGGGGCGGCCGGACTGGACGAGCATCGTCTCGTCCTGCTTGAGGGTCCGCAGCGTGCGCACCATCGCGTCGAAGGAGCGCCAGTCGCGGGCGGCCTTGCCGGTGCCGCCGTAGACGACGAGCTTGTCGGGGTGCTCGGCGACCTCGGGGTCGAGGTTGTTCTGCAGCATCCGCAGGGCGGCTTCCTGCTGCCATCCCAGGGCACTCAGTTCCGTACCGCGCGGCGCTCGGACTCCACCAGGGGGCGGCCCGTAGGGCCTCGTTTGAGGGTGGTGGTGGGAGACGGGCGGGCGGGGTCCTGACATGGTCTGCCTCCCAGCGGACTGTGACTGCGAACTGTTGAGGTGGATATTCACATCCTGGCGCCCTGAATAGAACTAGTCAATACATTCGCGGGCCAGCGCGGTCGCGTCCCGGATGTTTGGCTGGATGCATGGGCTCGGACGACGGCGTGACGGGGGATGTTGTGGACAACACGGTGGACAACGGATTCGGGACACCGGCACATGACGCGGACCGGGTGGCCCGGCGGGACGACGCGGTGCGCGCGGCCGTGGAGCAGGGGCTGCTCGGGCCCGGCTCCCCCATCGTCGGCCTGCTCGACGCCACCGGGATCCGGGAGTCGGCGGCGGCGCTGCGGGCGGCGTTCGACGCGGTGGTGGCGCCGGGCACGCCCGTGCTGCACGCCTTCGCGGTGAAGGCGACCCCGCTGGTGCCGGTGCTGCGGCTGCTGCGCGAGGAGGGCATCGGCGCCGAGGTGGCCAGCCCGGGTGAGCTGGCGCTGGCGCGGGCGGCGGGGCTGCGCCCGGAGATGACGGTGCTGGACTCGCCCGCCAAGACGCCGGCCGAACTGCGGGAGGCGCTGGCGCTGGACATCGCCGTCAACGCGGACAACCCGCAGGAGCTGGACCGTATCGACGCCCTGATGAAGTCCGCCACCAGCCGCTCCCCTCTCGGGATTCGGGTGAACCCACAGGTCGGCGGGGGTTCCATCGAGGCGACGTCCACGGCCACGGCGACGTCGAAGTTCGGGGTGGCACTGCGCGACGAAGGCGCGCGGGAGTGGGTCGTACGGGCATACCGGGACCGTCCGTGGCTGACCCGGCTGCATGCGCACACGGGCTCGCAGGGCATCCCGCTGTCCCTGATGGCACAGGGGGTCGCGGCGGTGTACGCGCTCGCCGAGGAGATCAACACGCGGATCGGCCGACGGCAGATCACCACGCTCGACATCGGCGGCGGGCTGCCGGTGAACTTCGCGTCGGACGCGACCACGCCGACGTACGCGCAGTACGCGCGGCTGCTCGGCGAGGCGGTGCCGGGCCTGTTCGACGGGCGCTACGGGCTGGTCACCGAGTTCGGCCGCTCGCTCCTCGCCAAGCACGGGACGGTGGTGGCGCGGGTCGAGTACGCGAAGAGCGCGGGCGGGCGCCCGGTGGCGGTCACCCACGCGGGCGTGCAGGTCGCCACGCGGACGGTGTACGCGCCGGGGAGCTGGCCGCTGCGGATCGCCGCGTACGACGGCAAGGGGCGCCCGAAGGAGGGGCCGGCCGTGGTGCAGGACGTGGCCGGACCGGCCTGCTTCTCGGGTGACCTGCTGGCCGAGGGGGCCGCGCTGCCGTTGCTGGAGCAGGGGGACTTCGCGGCGGCGCTGGACACGGGGGCGTACTACTTCGCACACCACTACGCGTACAACTCCCTCGCCCGGCCCGCCATCCACGGCTTCGCGCCGGACGGGTCCGGGGGCATCGCCTTCGCCACCGTGCGCGAGGCGCAGTCGCTCGACGAGATCGTGGCCGAATCGGGAGGGGCGCACGCGGCCTCGCTCACCACCTTGTCCGCGTCGAAGCGCCGTTGACGCAGGCCGACATGGAGCAGTAGTCCATACGCGATCAAGTCACGTGAAAACGGGGTCAGTCGACCCACCCTAGTCACTCGGCGCATGTTCCACTGGAAAATGCCCGAACGCTCACTCGCCGCACACACGTTGCGTAGTTTGGCGGTCACTCAGCCGGACCCCGAGGCGGGAGGGGAGCGACGGTGCCCGGAATCGACGAGTGTTTGCTGGAGACGATGCGGCTGCCCGGTGCGCGGGGCGCCGCGCTGGTCGACTGGACGAGCGGACTGGCCCTGGGCACGGTGGGCGACCCGCCGGGCGGTGACCACGAGACGGCGGCCGCCGAGGCGGCCGAGCTGGCCCGGCTGGCCGCCGAGCAGCACGCGTTCGGGCCCACGGACGGCACGGACACCGGGGATCCGCCCGTCGAGGACGTGATCCTCAGCAACCGGGACAGCTACCACGTGCTGCGGTTCGTGCCGACGTCCTTCGACAGCAGCGTGTTCCTGTACCTGTGGCTGGCCCGCGCGGACGGCAACCTCGCGCTGGCCCGCATCCGGCTCGGCGAGATGGCCGAACGGCTGGTGCTGGGATGACCGTGGTCGACAGCCCCCCGCCGCCGCGTCTGCCGGTCCGGGACCGGGCTACGGCCCATCAGCGGGCCGGGGGCGGGGTCTCACCGATGCTGACCCGGCTCGCGGAGGAGCGGGCCACCGGCGTCCTGGACCGCGAGCACGGCACGCTCCATCTCGCCGAGGGCCGGGTGGTGCACGCCGAGAGCCCGCTCGCCCCCGGCCTGGACGTGCTCCTCACCGGCCACGGCATCCTCGACGCCGGGGCCTGGCGGGATGCCGAGGACAGCGGCGACCGGGGGCGGCTGCTGGCGCACGGCGTCACACCGGGCGCGCTGGAGCTGGCGCAGGTGAGCGCCCTGTACGACGCCGCGTACTTCGCCCTCGCCCCCAGCAGCACACCCGGCCGCTTCCGCTACGGCACCGCGCACTGGCTCGCCTCCGTGCATCCCGTGCCGGTGGCCGCCCTGGAGCGCGAGACACTGCGCCGCCGTGCCCTGCTGCTCCACATCTGGCCCGACCCGGCGACGGACGGCGCGCCTCTGATCCGCGCCGACCCGGTCGCCGCCCCCGCGGTGCCGCCCCGGCAGGCCGCCGTACTGGAACGGGTGGACGGCGTACGGCGGGCCACGGACATCGCGCGGGAGCTGGGCAGGCCGACGTTCCACACGCTGGTGCACCTACGGCGGCTGGCCGCAGCGGGGCTCGTGTCCCCGCAGCCACCGCCGCCCGTCCAGGACGTTCCGCCCGAGGCGGCCGATCCCTATGTCGCGCTGCTGAAGAGGGTCAGGGATGCGCTGGAGGCCCTTTGACCGCAAACCCATCGAAGACCGCGGACCCGACGAGGACCGCAGGCCCGTCAAGGACCGTGAGCCGGCCGGGGTGCCTCGCCCGCCGCAGCGGTCCCGTGCCGAGAGGAGAAAACTGATGGCGGCCGAGGCCCCGATACTCGACGAGTTCCGTCGGCTCAGAGCCCGAGTGCCCCAGCTGACCGGAGCGCTCGCGGCCGGCGTGGACGGTCTCGTCCTCGCCCACGACACCCCCGGCGTCGAGCCCGACGGCCTCGCCGCGCTCACCGCCGCCGCACTCGGCGTCGCGGTGCGCGTGACGGACGCGACCGGCCGGGGCGACTTCCGCGAGCTGCTGGTGCGCGGGACGGACGGCTATGTGGCGACGTACGCGGCGGGACGCACCGCCGTACTGACGCTGCTCGCCACGGACCGCGTCAACGTCGGCCGGCTGCATCTGGAGGGCCGCCGCGCCGGTGCCCGCATCGGCGAGCTCGTCGACGCGAACGCGGCGCCGCCCAGGCGGAGTCCTGCCAAGAGCTCCGCCAAGGAGCCAGCCAAACCCATGCCCACCCGCACGAGAACCGCGCGTTCGGCACGCACCAGCACCGCCAACGCGCGCACCACCACCGACAGTTGAGAGGAAATCACGTCATGGCCAACACCGAGACCACCCTGAAGGAATGCCTCGCCGCGATCGAGGGGGCGACCGGGGCCGCGCTCGTCGACTACACCAGCGGGATGGCGCTCGGCACGCTGGGCGGCAGCAAGAGCTTCGACCTCAATGTCGCCGCCGCCGGCAACACCGACGTCGTCCGCGCCAAGATGCGCACGATGGAGCACCTCGGCCTCAAGGGCGGCATCGAGGACATCCTGATCACCCTCAGCGACCAGTACCACCTGATCCGGCTGATCGCCGGGCGCGGGGGCAACGGCCTCTTCCTGTATCTGGTCCTCGACGCCAAGCGGGCCAACCTGGCGATGGCCAGGCACCAGTTGAAGAAGATCGAGGAGGACCTGGAGGTCTGACCCGCACCGGCCGGAAGGGCTGAGCTACACCAGCGCCGCGGTGCGGCGGCGGCTCCCGCCCGGGGCCGCGTCGCCCGCGGCGAGGCCCGTACTGCGATAGGCCCTGACCGCCTTGCCCGCGGGCCGGCCGCCTCGTCCGTCGAGCCAGTCGACCCGCACCCACAGCAGGGCGTCCGCGGCCCGCTCCCGCCGGCCGAGCCACGCCGCCTTGAGCCACAGCCCCGCCCCGCACCCCGCCAGCAGCGCCCCGCCCGCCGCGGGCACGGCGAACGCGCTGCCCAGTGCGGCGAGGAAGGCGAGCAGCAGCCACCAGCGGTGACCCCGGCGCCAGTTGCGGACGGCGACCGCGCGGTCCTGGAGCACGTCGTGCTGGCCGGCGCGGGCGGCCGAACCGCTCAGGGCGGTGTACCGCTTGCGGCCGGCGTACGCGACCACAGCCGTCGTGACGATGAAGAGCGCCGCCCCGGCCAGCACTCCGATCCGGCGTCCCGTCAGCCCCGGCGCCAGCACCCCGATGCCCGCCGCGAACACCCCGAGCCACCACAACGGCGCCGCCCCGGCCCGTACGACGACGGCCACCCGGGCCAGCCCCTGCCCACCTCCGCGTGCCACGTCCGGCCTCCCCTCTCGCGTCTGTCCAGATGCTGTGCGCGCACGCTAGCCATCGAACGTGAGACGAGCCTTAAGAAGGCCCTCGGCTCTCGCCACGGCAGAAGCACAGGGCTCCTGCCGGGTCACTCGACGAACAGCCCCCGCGTGGCCGCCCGCGCGTCGAACTCCTCCAGCCGTGCCTGCGCGTCCGGCAGGTCGTCGCACATCGCCTCCAGCAGGACCCGGCCCAGCAGCATCGGAGCGCAGGCCGTGTCGAAGGCGAGGCCCGTGCCGACGGCCGCGGGCAGCAGCAGGTCGGAGACCTTGGCGACCGGCGCGAACGCGGAGTCGGCCACTGTCACCACCGTCAGCCCGGCCTCCTTGGCGTACGCCAGGGTGTCCACGACCTCACGCGGATGCCGGGGCAGCGCGAAGCAGAGCAGGGCCGTCGCGCCGGCCCGGACGGCGGCGTCGATACGGTCGTGGATCATCGTGCCGCCCTCGTGCAGCAGCCGTACGTCCGGGTGGACCTTGGCGGCGAAGTACGCGAAGCCGTACGCCTGGGAGGCGGCGGCGCGCAGCCCCAGCACCGGCAGCGGGCGCGAGGCCGAGAGCAGCCGGCCCGCCTTCCGCACCGGGCGGGGGTCGGCCAGCACCTCCGCCAGGTGCCTGAGGTTCTCGATCTCGGCCTCGACCGCCTGCTGGTACTCGTTGTACGAGCCGGCGTCGGCCGCCTGCTCCACGGGCGCGACCTCACGCAGGTGCTTGCGCAGCGCCGGGTAGCCGTCGAAGCCGAGGGCGACGGCGAAACGGGTCACGGAGGGCTGGCTGACCCCGGCCAGCTCGGCCAGCTCCACGCTGGACAGGAAGGGCACGTCGGCGGCCCGCCGCACCATGCTGTGCGCGATGCGCCGCTGGGTCGGGGTGAGCCGGTGCCCCTCGAAGAGCGCCTGAAGTCGCGCGGCGGGACTGTCCGTCCCGCTCGTGTTCCTGTCCGCGCTCATACCGCGCTCCCCCTCCAGATGTCCGTGAACCGGTCCAGCAGTGCGGCCGCAGCCGTCACGTCGTCGGTGAGCGGCCGGTCGGCCAGGTCGTCGTCGAGCACCGACTCGGCCAGCGCCAGCGCCCGGCCCACCGGGAGCTCCGGGTCGGGTCGGAGGTCGCGCAGGCGCAACGCCCGTACGGCGGCGACGAGTTCACAGCCGACGACCAGACGGTACGCGCCGCACGCCCGCAGTGTCTGCCGTGCGGCGAGCGAGGCGAAGCTGGCCTGCTCCTCCACGCCCCGGGAGAGTACAGCGTGGCCGAGCGAGGCGGGGGCGGAGAAGGCCCGCAGATCACCGAGGGCGGCCGCGGCGGCGTACTCCAGGATCATCACGCCGGACGAGGCGGGCTCGGGGTCGGCGAGGAAGGGCTTGAGGCGGGTGTAGGCGGGCTCGTTCAGGGTCGACAGACGGGAGGTCGACAGCCGGGCCACCTGGGTCAGCGCCAGCCGGAAGTGGTCCAGGGCGAGGGCGAGTTGGGCCTGGTAGAAGCCGCCGTGATGGTAGGCGGCCATGTCCTCGGGGGAGATGAGGGGGTTCTCGGCGGCGGCGTTGATCTCCACCGCGAGCACCTCCTCCAGGGCGTCGGCGGCGTCGTGCGCCGGGCCGTGGATCTGGGGCAGACAGCGGAAGCCGTACGGGTCCTGGATGCGGCCCAGCGGCGGGGTGGGCCGGTCCTCGGCGCCGATCAGCTCCCGCATCCGGCGGGCGACCTCGGTGCTGCCCCGGTGCGGCCGGGCGGTGTGCACGGGGGCGGCGTACGCCTCGTGGGAGCCGTCGACGGCGAGCAGCGAGAGGGCGCCGACGACCTGGGTGGCGGCGACGAGTCCGCGCAGTTCGTGCAGGGCGAGGGCGGCCTGGCCGAGGGTGAGGGCGTTGCTGCTGATGAACGCGAGCGCGTCGTTGTTGTCGAGCGGCTGCGCCTCGGGGGCGCCGGAGCCGCGCCACGGATGCTCCCCGGCCAGCGCGAGGCCGGCCTGCGCCAGCGCCGCGAGGTCGCCGGTGCCGACCGAGCCGAACTCGTTCACGACCGGATGGGCGCCGCTCTCCAGCGCCTCGCACATCGCGGTGATGACGGTGGGGCGCAGGCCAGCGCCGCCGGCCAGCAGCTGGTTGGCCCGTACGGCGAGCATGGCCCGCACCTGCCGGGCGGGCAGTTCCTCCCCGATGGCGCCCGCGTGGCTGCGCAGCAGGCGCAAGCCGTGCTCGGCGGCGGTGTCGGTGGGCACGTCCTCGTTCCGGTTGGCGCCCACGCCGGTGGAGCGGCCGTAGACGCGGCCGGTCGCGGCGATGAGGCGGGCGGCGTCCCAGGACTCCTCGGCGCGCTTCATGGCGTCGGTCGCGGGGACCGGCCGCGCGGTTCCCTGGGCGAGGCGTACGACGTCCTCGACGCCGAGCCCGATCCCGTCGAGGACGACCAGGCCGGTATGCCCAGGAGACACCACACCCGGACTGTCCACGATACGAGACGACATCAAGCCCAAACTCCCCTCAACCCGGACATTCGATCTTGCCCTTCGGTCATCCGTTACTTCGGATTTACACCAACCCGTTGACAACCTATTCAGCTACCAAGAACTCTGCATGACGTTATACAGCCGGGCAAGGGACATCTCATGATCCAGTTCGACGCGGTCCACAAGCGCTTCCCCAACGGCACGACAGCAGTCCACGATCTCTCCCTGGACATGCCGGAGGGCGGCGTGACCGTCCTGGTCGGATCCTCCGGTTGCGGCAAGACGACCACCCTCAGGATGATCAACCGGATGGTGGAGCCGACCTCCGGCACCATCCGGGTCGGCGGCAAGGACGTCACCCGACAGGACGCCGCCGAGCTGCGCCGCTCCATCGGGTACGTCATCCAGCAGGCGGGCCTGTTCCCGCACCGCACGGTGCTCGACAACATCGCCACCGTGCCGCTGCTGCTGGGCTGGAGCCGCCGCAGGGCGCGCACCCGGGCGGCGGAGCTGCTGGAGACGGTCGGCCTGACGGCCGACGCCGGCAGGCGTTACCCGCACCAGCTCTCCGGCGGCCAGCAGCAGCGCGTGGGCGTCGCCCGCGCACTCGCCGCCGACCCGCCCGTGCTGCTGATGGACGAGCCGTTCGGCGCGGTCGACCCCGTCGTGCGCACCCAGCTCCAGGACGAACTGCTGCGCCTGCAGAAGGAGCTGAGCAAGACCATCGTCTTCGTCACGCACGACGTCGACGAGGCCGTACGGCTGGGCGACCAGATCGCGATCTTCCGCACCGGCGGCCACCTGGTCCAGTGCGCGTCCCCCGCCGAACTCCTCGCCCGCCCCGCCGACGACTTCGTGGCCGACTTCCTCGGCGCCGAGCGCGGTCTGAAGCTGCTGAGCCTGCGGACCCTCGCGGACCTCCCGCAGGGCCCGGCGCCGGAGGGTGGCGCCTGGAGCCTGGTGCTCGACGAGGCGAACAAGCCCGTGCACTGGGCGTCGCAGGACACCGAGATCCCCCTGCGACCGCTCAAGGACGGCGACTCCCTGCTCGCGGCGCTCAACGAGTCCATCGCCTCCCCCACCGGCCTGATCGCCCGCGTCGACGCGGCCGGCGTCCTCACCGGCGTCACCTCCCGCGACGCCATCCACGAGCACGCGGGCCAGGCGCACTCGGAAGCCCGGGTGGCGGCATGACCGTCGACTGGTCGTGGATAGGCGACCACACCGACGACCTCACCACCCTGACGATCTCCCACCTCCAGGCCGCGCTCACCGCCGTCTTCCTGGGTGTGCTGATCTCGCTGCCGCTCGCGGTGATCGCCCACCGGATCCGCCCCCTGCGCGGCTTCCTGCTGGGCCTGTCGAACGTCCTGTTCACGATCCCGTCGATCGCGATCTTCGTGCTCCTGCTCCCGGTGTCCGGCCTCACCCGCACCACGACGGTGATCGGCCTGACCGTCTACACCCTGGTCGTCCTGCTGCGGAACACCGTCGAGGGCCTCGACTCGGTCCCCGTGAAGGTGAAGGAGGCAGCGAAAGCCATGGGCACGCGCCCCCTGCGCACGCTCCTCACCGTCGAGTTCCCGCTCGCGCTCCCCGTGATCATGGCCGGCGTCCGGATCGCGACCGTCATGTCCATCTCCCTGGTCTCGGTCGCGACCTACATCGGCGACGGCGGCCTCGGCCAGCTCTTCACCGACGGCTTCCAGCGCAACTTTCCGACCCCGGTGATCGTCGGAGTGGTCCTCACCCTCCTGCTGGCCGTGGTCGCGGACGCGGCGCTGGTCGCCCTCCAGTACGTCCTGACCCCCTGGCGGAGGCGGCGAGCCTGACATGTACGAACTCTTCAAGAACCTCGGCGTCTGGCTGGTCGGCGGCGAACAGTGGGCCGGCCCGGACGGCATCGGCCACCGCCTGGCCGAACACCTCCAGTACTCCCTGCTCGCCACCCTCATCGCGGCGGCGATCGGTCTCCCGCTCGGCCTGCTGATCGGCCACACCGGCAAGGGCGCCTTCCTCGCGATCAACCTCGCCTCCTTCGGGCGCGCCCTGCCGACCGTCGGCCTGGTCGTGCTGGTCTTCCTGGCCGGCGGACTGTCCATGCTCCCGGTCTACGTCGCCCTCGTCGCCCTCGCGGTCCCGGCGATCGTCACCAACACCTACGCGGGGATGACGGCCGTCGACCCGGACGTGAAGGACGCGGCACGCGGCCAGGGCATGCGCGGCCACCAGGTCCTCTTCCAGGTGGAACTCCCCCTCGCCCTCCCTCTGATCATGACGGGCCTGCGCCTGGCGCTGATCCAGGTCGTGGCCACCGCCACCATCGCCGCGTACGTCTCCTTCGGCGGCCTGGGCCGCTATGTCTTCGACGGCCTCGCCCAGCGCGACCTCGTGCAGGTGCTGGGGGGCGCGGTGCTGGTCGCCGTCGTCGCCGTGGTCCTCGACCTGGCCCTGTCCGGCCTCCAGCGCTTCCTCTTCCGCCACCGCACCGCCTAGGGGCCTCTCGATGAACCTCCCGATGAACCGACGCGCACTTCTCGGCGGCCTCTTCGCCGCCGCCTCCGTCCCCGCCCTCGCCGCCTGCTCCGGCGGCATCACCTCCCTCGACGGCGAGGGGACCTCCTCCGGTGGCGGCGGCTCCAGCAAGGGCGGCATCACCATCGGCACCGCCAACTTCACGGAGAACCAGGTGCTCGGGTACCTCTACGCCGCCGTCCTGGACGCGGCCGGCGTGAAGGTGAACGTCCGCCCCAACCTCGGCACCCGCGAGATCCTCATCCCCGCCCTCAAGGGCGGCGACATCGACCTGCTCCCCGAGTACCAGGGCGCCCTGCTGCACTACGTCGCCCCCAAGGCGAGGGCCACGGAGGAGGGCGAGATGCAGAACGCCCTCACCATCGCCCTCCCGAACGGCCTCCAGGTGCTGCCGTACGGCATGGCCGAGGACTCGGACGCCTTCGTCGTCACCCGGGAGACGGCCCGGAAGTACGGCCTGACCTCCCTCGCCGACCTGAGGAAGCAGAACGGCAAGCTGGTCATCGGCGCGGCGCCGGAGGTGAAGAAGCGGGAGGTCGGGGCCGTCGGCCTCAAGGACGTCTACGGCGTGGAGTTCAAGGAGTTCAAGTCCCTCGACTCCTCCGGTCCCCTGGTCAAGGGCGCCCTGAAGAAGGGCGACGTGGACGTGGCCAACCTGTTCACCACGGACACCGACATCCAGGCCAACGACTGGGTCGTCCTGACCGACCCCGAGAACCTCATCCCCGGCCAGCACGTCGTCCCCCTCATCGCCGACCGCAAGGCCGACTCCACGGTCCGCAAGGCCCTCGCCCGCCTCGGCAACACCCTGACCACCGCCCAGCTGACCGAGCTGAACCGACAGGTGGACAAGGACAAGAAGGACCCGCAGGACGTGGCGGACGCGTACGCGAAGGAACACGGGCTGGTGAAGTGACGGCACACCCCCCGGCGAACTGGGGGGCTAACCCCAGTGCGGTCGTATCCCCCGCTGCCTACCTTGGGGGTATGACCGGAATGGACGCGCGGGACACCGAGCTCAAGAAGGAACTCAACGCCACCTTGCAGGCCCGCAGGGAGCTGGGCGACGAGTACGAGTCCGCGCTGGTCGACTCGTTCATGGAAAAGGTCGACCAGCGCATCGACGGGGCGGTCGAGCGCCGGCTGCGGCGGCAGCTGGCCGAGCAGCAGATGGTGGCGGCCCGGGGCGCGCGCTCGCCCAAGCCGACGGACTCCTTCGGCGAGCGCTTCGGCTTCGGCATCGTCACGCTGGTCGTGGCGATCCCGCTGTCCGGGATCGGCGGCGGCGTGGCCGGCCTCTCCGGTCTGCTGGTCACCTGGGTCGGCATCGTCGGCGTGAACGTCGTCCAGGCGGTGCGCACCAACCCCGGCTTTTTCCGGGGCTGGCGCCGCAGGTCGGGCAAGGACGAGGCCCGCTGGGAGGACTGAGCCTCCCGGCGGGCCGGCGGGCTCACGCCTGCCGGGTGGGCATGGCCATGATCTGCCGCAGGTTCACATGCCGGGGCCGGCTCACCGCGTACGCCACCACATCGGCGAGTTCCTCTGCCGTCAGCGTGCCCACGGCTTCGAGCATGCCGTCGACCTGCCCCGACACCTCCGCGTTGGCGGTGTGCAGCCGCAGCTCGCTCTCCACGAACCCCGGCTCCACGTTGGTCACCCGCACGTCTCGCGGCCCGAACTCGGTGCGCAGGCACTGGGAGAGATGCGTGACCGCGGCCTTGGTCGCCCCGTACACCGCGTAGTTGGGGAAGGCGAGATGCGCGCCGACGGACGAGATGTCGACCAGGTCGGCCGTGCGGCCCTCGCCGGCCGCCGCCACCAGATCGCCGGTGAACGCCCGGATGACGCGCAGCACCCCGGTCACATTGGTGTCGATCATCCGCTGCCACTCGTCGAGCCGCCCCGCCTCGACGGGGTTGCCGAGCATGACGCCCGCGTTGTTGACGACGAGGTCGACGGGCCCGTACGCCTCGTGGATCCGTTCCACGGCGGCGGCCACGGACGCGTCGTCGGTGACATCCGCGACGACGGCCAGGGCCGCACCGCCGTCCGCCGTGATCTTCGCGGCGATCTCGTCCAGCCGCTGTCCGCGCCGGGCCAGCAGCGCGACCCGCGCGCCCCGCTCGGCGAGCAGCACGGCGACGGCCTCGCCGATCCCGCTCGCCGCTCCGGTCACGACGGCGGTACGTCCGGTCAGGTTCTCGTACGACATGGGGCTCCTCCGGGTTCCTCGCGAGGTGGCCACCGGGGCGTCTCCCCGGTGCCTCGCCACACCCCTCACCCTCGGTCGCCTTGCCCGCCCCACCCAGGGCTGCGCTGTTCCTGTGTCTGGCAGTACCAGGCTCCCGGCTCGCCGCGCGTCTAGGCTCGAACCCATGGACGGGGACCTGGGAGACTTCCTGCGCTCGCGCCGCGGCCGGATCCGGCCGGAGGAGGTGGGCCTGCCCTCGTACGGGCGGCGCCGCGTCCCCGGGCTGCGCCGGGAAGAGGTGGCGCAGCTGGCCGGGGTGAGCGTCGACTACTACGTCCATCTGGAGCAGGGGCGGGGACAGCGCGTCTCCGACTCCGTACTGGACGCGATCGCGCGGGTCCTGCGGCTGGACGAGACGGAGCACGCCTATCTGCGGACGGTGGCCCGGCCTCGCGACCGGGGCACCGGCCGCCCGGACACGGCTCGCGTCCGGCCGGGCGTGCAGACCCTGCTGGACAGCATGGACCGCACGCCCGCCTTCGTCATGGGCCCCCGCATGGACGTCCTCGCCTGGAACGCCCTCGCCGACGCGGTGAGCGACTACGGCCGTACGGCTCCCGCCGACCGCAACATCCCGCGGCACGTCTTCCTCGACGCCGCTTCCCGGGTCCGCTACCCGGACTGGCCCGCGATCGCCGCGCAGGCCGTCGCCCACCTCCGCCTGAACGCCGGCCACCGCCCGGACGACCGCAAGCTGGGTGACCTCGTCGGTGAACTGTCCGTCCGGAGCGAGGACTTCTGCCGACTGTGGGCGGACCACCGGGTCGAGGCCTGCATGTCCGGCACGAAACGCGTCCAGCACCCGCTCGCGGGCCTGCTGACCCTCCCGTACGAGACCATGACCATCCAGACGGAACCGGACCAGACGATGGTGGTGTACACGCCGCAACCGGGCTCGGAGACGGCGGAGAGGCTTGCGCTGCTGGGGAGTTGGGCCGCCGCGGAGGCGGGCTGAGGCCGCCGCGACCTCCACCGGCCCGCGGCAGAGCTATGCGCGGGGACCGCCGCACCCCCGTTGCCGGGGGGCGGGACGACGGCGGTCCCCGCGAGGGACGTTGACCGGGTCAGGCCGGGTCTCACGTCCGGGCGTCCATGGAGGTCCGGGAGCCGCTCCGGAGGTCCTTGGACGTTCGGCGCCGGCTCGGGCGGGGAGCCGCTCCCGCCCCTGCCGACACCCACCAATGTGCCGGACGCGTGTTAAGCGGGTGCTGCGTGAACGTGACGCGCTCGTACCAGTTCCGCGACGGTCCGAGCGGCCCCGGTCACCGCAAGTTCGCCGCGGACACGCCCCGTTCACCGCAGGTTCGCCGCTACTTCCCACCCTTGGCCAGGAACGCCAGCAGGTCCTGCCGGCTGACCACACCGGTCGGCTTGCCCTCGACGAGGACGATCGCGGCGTCCGCCGTGCCCAGCACGGACATCAGGTCCCCGACCGGCTCACCGGAGCCGACCTGCGGCAGCGGAGCCGACATGTGCTTCTCCAGCGGGTCCTCCAGCGAGGCCCGCTTGGTGAACAGCGCGTCGAGCAGTTCCCGTTCGACGACGGAGCCGACGACCTCGGCCGCCATGACGTCCGGGTGCCCGGCGCCCGGCTTCACGATCGGCATCTGCGAGACGCCGTACTCGCGCAGCACCTCGATGGCCTGACCGACCGTCTCGTCCGGGTGCATGTGGACGAGGGAGGGGATGGCGCCGTGCTCCTTGTCGTTGAGGACGTCACCGACGCGCGCGTTGGGGCCCTCGTCCTCCAGGAAGCCGTAGTCGGCCATCCACTCGTCGTTGAAGATCTTGCTGAGGTAGCCACGCCCGCTGTCGGGGAGCAGTACGACGACGACGTCGTCCGGACCGAGCCGCTCGGCGACCTCCAGGGCGGCGACGACGGCCATGCCGCACGAACCACCCACCAGCAGCCCCTCCTCCTTCGCGAGCCGCCGGGTCATCTGGAAGGAGTCCTTGTCGGACACGGCGACGATCTCGTCGGCGACGGTCCGGTCATAGGCGGTGGGCCAGAAGTCCTCACCCACACCCTCGACGAGATACGGCCGCCCGGACCCGCCGGAGTACACGGAGCCCTCGGGGTCGGCGCCGACGACCCGCACCTTGCCGTCGCTGACGTCCTTCAGGTAGCGGCCGGTACCGGAGATGGTCCCGCCGGTCCCCACGCCCGCCACGAAGTGGGTGATCTTCCCCTCCGTCTGCTCCCACAGCTCGGGGCCGGTGGAGTGGTAGTGGGAGAGGGGGTTGTTGGGGTTGGAGTACTGGTCGGGCTTCCACGCGCCGGGCGTCTCGCGTACGAGGCGGTCGGAGACGTTGTAGTAGGAGTCCGGGTGCTCGGGATCGACGGCGGTCGGGCAGACGACGACCTCGGCCCCGTAGGCCCGCAGCACGTTGATCTTGTCGGTGCTCACCTTGTCGGGGCACACGAAGATGCACTTGTACCCCTTCTGCTGGGCCACGATGGCGAGCCCGACACCGGTGTTGCCGCTGGTCGGTTCGACGATCGTGCCACCGGGCTTGAGCGCACCGCTCTCCTCGGCGGCCTCGATCATGCGCAGGGCGATGCGGTCCTTCACGGAGCCGCCCGGGTTGAAGTACTCCACCTTGGCCAGGACGGTCGCCCGGATGCCCTGGGTCACGTTGTTGAGCCTCAGCAGCGGGGTGTTGCCGACGAGGCTGATCATCGAGTCGTGGAAATGCACCGTTGTCTCCGGATGCTGCAAAAGAAGTGGTCTTAGTGGTTCCGCCAGCCTATGGCCTGCACGGGGCCCATGACGGTCGTTCACTCCTCGTTGGGATTGGGCCACGGTCCGTGCGGGGCAAGCAGTGGATGTACGGCTATGAGGAGGTGGCGGCGACGGATGACGAGCATGTCGAGGGCGAGGGTGGCCCGGCGGATCGCGGCGGGCGCTGCGTACGGCGGCGGTGGGATCGGTCTGGCCGGGGCGGCGGCCGTCGGTCTGCTCCTCGCCGAGGTGCGGCTGGCCCGGCGCCACGTCGGCAACGGCACGAGCAACCACGTCCCGAACGCCGACGGCCGGTACGGCCGGTTGTACGCCACTCCCGGCGTGCAGGCGCTGCGGCTGACGCTGCTGGGTGACTCGACGGCCGCGGGCCAGGGCGTGCACCGGGCGGGGCAGACACCGGGGGCGCTGCTGGCGTCGGGGTTGGCGGCGGTGGCGGAACGCCAGGTGGAGTTCCGTAACGTGGCGCTGCCGGGCGCCCGCTCGGACGACCTGGACCGCCAGGTGGCCCTGGTCCTGGCGGACCCCGCCCTGGCGCCCGACGTCTGCGTGATCATGATCGGCGCGAACGACGTCACGAACCGCATGCCGGCGACGCGCTCGGTGCGCCACCTGTCCTCGGCGGTGCGGCGGCTGCGCACGGCCGGCGCGGAGGTGGTGGTCGGCACCTGCCCCGACCTGGGCACGATCGAGCCGGTCCAGCAGCCGCTGCGCTGGCTGGCCCGGCGCGCTTCCCGTCAGCTGGCGGCCGCCCAGACGATCGGCGCCGTCGAGCAGGGCGGCCGCACGGTGTCGCTGGGCGACCTGCTGGGACCGGAGTTCGCGGCCAACCCGCGCGAGCTCTTCGGTCCCGACCACTACCACCCCTCGGCGGAGGGCTACGCCACGGCGGCGATGGCGGTCCTGCCGACGGTCTGCGCGGCCCTCGGCCTGTGGCCGGCGGAGGAGGAGCGCCCCGACGTCACCCGTCGCGAGGGGTTCCTGCCGGTGGCCCGTGCCGCGGCCGAGGCCGCGTCGGAGGCGGGCACGGAGGTCACGGCCGCGATGCCGACGGGCCCGAAGGGCCCCTGGGCCCTTCTGAAGCGCCGGCGCCGCCGCCGCGTCCCGGAACCGGACCGCACCCCGGTGACGCCGTCCCCCTGACCAAGGGAGTTCCTCGCCCCCGCCGCCCCTACCCGTCCCATCCTTCTGGGGCTCCGCCCCAGACCCCGCTCCTCAAACGCCGAAGGGGCTCTGGGCATTTC
>NZ_JBHVGZ010000036.1:47512-98594 GCF_042800355.1 Streptomyces sp. NPDC057623 | reverse complement strand
GGACCGCCGCCGTCGCCGTGTGGTCCGTGTGCTTCCCCGCGCCCCGGGGCGCGTCAGTTCTGCGTCTGCTGTTGTGTTCCGAGCAGGACGGGCAGGCGGGTCGTGCGCGGCTTCGCGGTGACCTCGGCGACCGCTCGCGGCAGGGCCTGCTCCACCCCGTGGACCACGGACAGATGGCGGTCGGCCCGGCCGAACGCCGTGTAGATCCACGGTCGGTTCAGCGTCTGCGCGGCATCGCCGGGCAGCACCACGACCACGGCCGCCCATCGGGCACCCGCCGCCTGGTGTGCGGTCAGCGCCCAGCCGTGCCGCACGGACTGCTCCACCCGCTCCTTCGGTACGACGACGGCCTCGCCCGCACAGGACAGGTGCAGTCCCTCGGCGTCCGCCTTCACCACCTGGCCCGGCACCGTACGGCCCGGCGCGGGCGAGTACGCGACGCGGTCACCGGGGTCGAAGCCGCCGAAGCGGCCGGGGCCGGGGTTGAGCCGTTCCTTGAGGGCGGCATTGAGTGCGCGGGTGCCGGCCGCGCCGCCGTGGCCCGGCGTGATCACCTGGGTCTCCTCGGCCGGGATACCGATCGCCCGCGGCACCGAGTCCGCGACGAGCTGCACGGTGCGGTGCACGGCCTCGCCCGCGTCGCGCACCGGCACGATCACGACCTCCTTGCCGGGCGCCTCGACCTGGTTCAGCTCGCCGATGCCGATCCCGGACACCAGCTCGCCCAGCGGGCCCGGATCCGGCCGCCGCGAGGCGATCTGCGGACAGATCCGCGCCGCCAGCAGATCGGCGAACACCCGCCCGGGCCCCGCCGACCACAGCACCGCGGGATCCCCGGCCAGCACCAGCCGGGCCCCGTCCGGCAACGACTCCGTGAGCAGGGCCGCCGTCTCCACGTCCAACTGCGGCGCGTCCAGCAGGACGAGCAGGTCGAGGGCGAAGGCACCGTCCGTGTCCCGGCCGGGCCCTTCGGTGCCGGAGAGCAGACCGGCCATGGTGGCGACGCCGGGCGCGGATCCCGTCGGCGCGGGGTCGCCCGGCCGCCCCGACCCGCTCAGCAGCGCCGCGAAGCGGCCCCGGGCGAGCGGGCTCTGCGTGGCCGCCCAGGCCCGCAGCCCGAGGGCACGCGCGGCGTGCAGCAGGGCCGCCGGTTCGGCCAGGGACGCCTGCCCGCCGGTGTGCAGGACCAGACCGTGGGCCGCGGCCGCCCGGATCAGCTCGGCGGCGGAACCCGCGGCCGCCGCTGCCCGCTCCCACTCCTCGGCCGAACCGTCCTGCTTCGGCGCCGAGTTGATCAGGCGGGCCAGTCCGTCGGCGAGGCTCTCCTCCGCGAGGGCGTACCGCTCCAGGCCGACCAGGACGCGGACCGGCCGCTCCTCGTCCTCCTCCGCCTCGTCGTCCCCCCGGGCCGGGGCGCCGGGCTCGTCCAGGGCGTCCTGGAAGACCAGGGCCTCGCCCTCCGCCAGCGTGTTCTGCACGGCCGCATCGGCGTCGGGCACACCCCGCTGGGTCAGCGCGGCGGTGAGCGCCGGCATCTCCAGGGCCGTGTGCCCGGCCGCGGCCGCCTGCTCCAGGAGCCAGACGGTGACCGCCCGGCCCCGCCGCTCGTCGTCGGGCCCGCACTCCGCGCCGAGCAGCGCACGCGCGAACCCGTCGGCCTGCTCGGTCCGTACGCCGCCCACGCGCAGCAACTGCCAGGGATCCGCCCGCAACCGGTCGGCCGCGCCCTCGCCGAGGGTCGCGGCGACCTGCGGGGCGAGCGCCTCCGGGGCGCCGCCGTCGGCCAGAGTGCGCCGCACGGACTCGATGGTCTCCGGCGCGGGGCCCGTGGGCGCTTCGGCCGCCGCGGGCTGCGGTCGGTGGACCGGCTCGGGGGTGGGGCGGCGCGGTGGTTCCGGCTCGCTGAAGACGGCGGCGACGGGCTTCGCGCCGCTCTCCACGGCCCGTACGGCGGCCAGCAGATCGGCGGCCTTCCCGCTGAGCTTGGCCCCGCTCTCGACGGGCTCCTGCCGCTCGGCCTTCCGTCGCGCGATCCGCTCCCGCTCGACCCGCTGGGCGGCGAGCTCGGCATCGGCCTCGGACGGCTGCGCGGCGGACGACTCCGTCGCGGCACCTCCGTCGCCCTCCTGGCCCTCGGACGCCGGGGCGCCGGCACTGCCGTCGCCGTCCCCGACGGCCGGCGACGCCCCTTCGCCCACGGCCTCCGGCACCTCGCCCCGCGTCGAGGCCCCCGGCGTCCCCGGCTCGGTGTCCTCCGTGGTCTCCGGCGGCTCCGTGCTCACAGCGTGCTCCAGTCGTGATCGGGATAGCGGTGCACGGGCGCTGACACGTCGTCGAGCGCCCGGCAGATCTCGTCAGGAAGACTAAGGGCCTCCACTGACAATGCCGCCGTGAGCTGCTGGGCGTTGCGCGGGCCGATGACAGGAGCGGCCACACCGGGCCGGTCGCGGACCCAGGCCAGGGCGACCTGGAGCGGGGTGACGGCCAGTCCGTCGGCAGCCGTCCGCACGGCGTCCACGATGCGGCTCGCCGTGTCGTCGAGGTACGGCGCGACGAAGGGCGCCAGATGCTCCGAGGCGCCGCGAGAGTCGGGAGGAGTGGAGTTGCGGTACTTCGCCGTCAGGACCCCCCGGCCGAGCGGGGAGGACGGAAGCATGCCGATGCCCAGGTCCAGCGCGGCCGGCAGCACCTCGCGCTCCACGCCGCGCTGGAGCAGGGAGTACTCCAGCTGTGTGCTCGCCAGCCGGGTCCGGGTGCCGGGCGCCGTTAGCTGCCACGTCGCCGCCTTGGCCAGCTGCCAGCCGCAGAAGTTGGAGACGCCCGCATAGCGGGCCCGGCCGCTGCTGACCGCCAGGTCGAGGGCCTGGAGGCTCTCCTCCAGCGGGGTGGACGGGTCGAAGGCGTGGATGTGCCAGACGTCGACGTAGTCCGTGCCCAGCCGGGCCAGCGAGTCGTCCAGCGCGGACAGCAGATGGCCGCGCGAGCCGTCGAACCGGCGGTCCGGGTCGGGCACGCTGCCCGCCTTCGTCGAGATCACCAGGTCCCGACGCGGGACCAACCCTTCTATGAGCCGGCCGAGCAGGTACTCCGCCTCCCCGTCGCCGTACACGTCGGCCGTGTCGACGAGGGTGCCGCCCGCCTCCCAGAACGTTTTCAAGAGGTCCGCGGCATCGTGCTCGTCGGTGTCCCTGCCCCAGGTGAGGGTGCCGAGCCCGATCCGGGACACGCGCAGGCCGGTGCGGCCGAGATGCCTCTGCTCCATGAACGCCGAGGTTACTGGCCAGAACCTGCCATGTGGGGGCCTGTGGATAACCAGTTTGCAGGACGGTCACCAGTGATCCCCACGGCCGTCGGGGCGACGCCCGCCACACCGGCCTCCCCGCGCGGGGTCTCCCGCGCTAAGGTCGGGCCCACAAGGGACGTTACTGATCGGTAAGGGGATCGGCCATGCAGCTCGGGATCAACCTCGGCTACTGGGGTGCCGGAATGGACGCGGACAACCTCGCCGTCGCGCAGGAGGCCGACCGGCTGGGATACGCCGTGTGCTGGGCCGCCGAGGCGTACGGCTCGGACGCGGCCACCGTGCTGAGCTGGGTCGCCGCCCAGACCGAGCGCATCGACGTCGGGTCCGCCATCTTCCAGATCCCGGCCCGCCAGCCCGCGATGACCGCGATGACGGCCGCGACCCTGGACTCGCTCTCCGGCGGCCGCTTCCGGCTCGGCCTCGGCGTCTCCGGACCGCAGGTCTCCGAGGGCTGGTACGGCGTCAAGTTCGACAAGCCGCTGGCACGCACGCGTGAGTACGTCGAGATCGTACGGAAGGCGATGACGCGGGAGCGGCTTTCGTACGAGGGGCAGCACTGGACGCTGCCGCTGCCCGGTGGCCCCGGCAAGCCGATCAAGCTGACCGTGCACCCGCAGCGTGAGCACATCCCGCTGTACATCGCCGCCATCGGCCCGAAGAACCTGGAGCAGACCGGCGAGATCGCCGACGGCGCCCTGCTGATCTTCCCCTCCGCCGAGCACCTCGAGGACACGACGATCAAGTACCTGCGCGCCGGACGCGAGAAGGCCGGCAAGACGCTCGACGGGTTCGACGTCTGCCCGACCCTGCCGCTCGCCGTGGGCGACGACAAGGACGTGGCCACGCTGGCCGACACCTTCCGCCCCTACACCGCGCTGTACGTCGGCGGCATGGGCAGTCCCAAGCAGAACTTCTACAACCAGCTCGCCCAGCGCATGGGCTACGAGCAGGAAGCCGCCGAGATCCAGACCAAGTACCTCTCCGGCGACAAGCAGGGCGCCGCGGCCGCCGTACCGCACGACCTGATCGACCGGACCACGCTGCTCGGTTCCGTCGACCGCATCGCCGACCGGATGAAGGCCTACGCCGCGGCCGGGGTCACCACCCTGTCCCTCGCACCCGCGGGCTTCACGCTCGACGAGCGCCTCGCCTCGCTCCGCGCCGGTACCGAGGCGCTGGAGCGCGCCGGGCTGGCGTAGGAAGCGACGTCGCCGGGACGCCGTACGGCCCGGGGAGTTTCAGCGGCCGTGGTGGGGGCTCGGGGGTCTTCCCCGCCACGGCCGTCACGCAGAACAACGCGCGGGTGCCCACCCGGTTACGCCCCGTCGTGACCCCGATGGTCATTCTTTTGGCGGAGTTGTCCGACACAGCTGTTGCAGCACCTCTCTCGCCGCATTTGACTCGTTCTCTGCGGAATCCTGCGGCGTCCTGCAGAGAGGTGCCCCACGATGCTTTCGGCCAAGAGTCTGTTCCAGGAGATCCTCGACAACGACGAGTCCTTCCGCCTGTTCTGCTCCATCGCGGCCAGCGGCGAGTCCCAGGGTGGCTGGGAGAACGCGCGGATCGCCGCGCTCGTCCCGGAGAGCGAGCGCGCACTCGCGCCCAAGATCACCCGGCACGGCGCGGACGAGGACAAGCACGGGCGGATCTTCAACGCCCTGATGAAGAAGCGCGGCCTCGAACCCGTCCCCGTCCCGCCCGAGACCGACTACACGATGCTGCTGGAACAGCACGGCATCGGACTCGCCCACGAGAAGCTCAAGAGCGAGGAGCCGCTCACCGTCCAGGACATCGTCACCTACCTGTCGCACAGCCGGGTCACCGAACAGCGCGCCTCCGAGCAGATGGACCTGCTGCGCAAGCACTTCGCCGACCACCCCGACCTCGGCCGCGCGGTCAGGATGATCTCGGGCGACGAGGACAACCACCTCGCCTACTGCCACGAGGAACTCCTGCGCTTCGCCGCCCGGGGCCACGGCCGGGCGATCCAGCGGACGCTGCGCGAGTGCGCGCTCGCCGAGATCCGGATCTACCGGGACGTCAGCCTCGCGGTCATGGACCACATGGGCCGCCTCCTCGACTGGCCCCGGCCCAAGGCGGCCGTGCTCGCCGCGGGCATCCACGCCGTGTACGCCTGGGAGCGGCTGGCGGGCTGGCGGCGCATGGTGTCCCTGAGGATGCCGGAGCGCCGCGACGCGCTCGGCGGCCCGGCCACCTCGGCGCCCGAGTTCGCCTGACCGGACCCACGGACCCCTACAACCAGCCCCGGCGCTTGAAGAGCCGGTACAACAGCACCTCCAGGGCGACCATGCCCGCGATGAGCGCCGGATAGGACCCCGTCCAGTGCAGCTCGGGCATGTGGTCGAAGTTCATGCCGTAGATCCCCGCGATCATCGTGGGGATCGCGGCCATGGCCGCCCAGGCGGAGATCTTCCGCACGTCGTCGTTCTGCCGGACGCTCATCTGCGCGAGATGCGCCGAGAGGATGTCGGAGACCAGCCGGTCCAGGCCCTCCACCGCCTCGTTCACGCGCGTGAGGTGGTCGCTCACATCGCGGAAGAAGGGCTGCGCCTTGTCGTGCACGAACGGCACACGCGCGCCGAGCATGCCGGTACCGGCGAGCCTGGACAGAGGCTGTGCGAGCGGGCCGGTGGCCCTGCGGAACTCCAGGATCTGCCGCTTGAAGGCGTAGATGCGGGACGCCGTGTGCCGTGAGCCCCCGGCGGACGGGGAGAACACCTCCGCCTCCAGCTCCTCCAGGTCCGTGCCCAACTCGCCCGCCACCTCCACGTAGTGGTCGACCACGGCGTCCGCGATCATGTACAGCACCGCGGTGGGACCGTGCCGGAGCATCTCCGGCTCGTGCTCCAGACGGCCGCGCACCGCCCCCAGCGGCGCCTCCTCGCCGTGCCGGACCGTCACCACGAACGAGTCGCCGATGAAGACCATGACCTCGCCGGCGGAGACGATGTCGCTCTTCGCCTCGTACCCGACCGGCTTGAGGACCATGAACAGCGAGTCGTCGTAGACCTCCAGCTTGGGCCGCTGGTGCGCGTGCAGGGCGTCCTCCACGGCCAGCGGGTGCAGCCCGAACTCGTCGGTGACCTTGTCGAACTCCCTCTCCGTCGGCTCGTACAGGCCGATCCAGACGAACGCGTCGCCCCGCAGACGGCACAGATCCAGGGCGTCGGAGAAGTCCGCGGGCCCCTCCGTCCGGCGCCCGTCCTCGTAGATGGCGCAGTCGACGATCACGGAGCGTATTCTCCCGCCATCCCCTCGCGGGCGCACCCGGTCGTATGCCTACGCTGGGCCGCATGCCCACGCTGATCCTGGTCCGCCACGGACGCTCCACCGCCAACACCGAGGGACTCCTCGCCGGGTGGACGCCCGGCGTCGCCCTCGACGAGCGCGGCGCCGCGCAGGCCGCCGCACTGCCCGGACGGCTCGCCGCGCTGCCGATCGCCGAGATCGTCGCCAGCCCGCTGCAGCGCTGCCAGGAGACGATCCGGCCGCTGCTCGACGCCCGGCCGGAGATCACCGCGCACACCGACGAGCGGATCGGGGAGTGCCACTACGGCGACTGGTCCGGCCGCAAGCTCGCCGAGCTGGCGGACGAGCCGCTGATGGAGGTCGTCCAGGCGCATCCGTCGGCGGCCGCGTTCCCCGGCGGTGAGTCGATGCGGGCGATGCAGACCCGGGCCGCCGAGGCCGTACGGGAGTGGAACGCGCGCGTGGAGCGCGATCACGGCGCCGACGCCGTGTATCTGATGTGCTCGCACGGCGACATCATCAAGTCCCTCGTCGCGGACGCTCTCGGTCTTCATCTCGACCTCTTCCAGAGGATTTCCGTAGAACCGTGTTCCATCACCGCGATCCGTTACACACGCCTGCGGCCGTTCCTCGTACGCCTCGGGGACACCGGTGATTTCGCGTCCCTCGCCCCGCGCGAGGAGCCGCCGGCCGGGGACGCGACGGTCGGGGGCGGCGCGGGCGCACCGTGATCGTCCGGCGCAGTAGGGTGAAGCGGTCGCAGCAGCGCCGCACCCATCCACGACTCCAGGAGACAGGACGTGTCCCGTCAGGTGTTCCTCTACGACCCCCCGGACCGCTTCGTGGCCGGTACGGTCGGACTGCCCGGGCGCCGTACGTTCTTCCTCCAGGCCACCGCAGGCTCCCGGGTGACCAGCGTGGCCCTGGAGAAGACCCAGGTCGCCGCCCTCGCCGAGCGCATGGACGAACTGCTCGACGAGGTCGTACGGCGTAGTGGCGGCAGCGCCGCCGTCCCCGCCATGGCGCCCTCCGAGGTCGCCGACACCGACCCGCTGGACGCCCCCGTCGAGGAGGAGTTCCGCGTCGGCACCATGGCCCTCGCCTGGGACGGCGACGAGCAGCGCATGATCGTCGAGGCGCAGGCCCTCGTGGAGCTCGACGCCGACTCCGAGGAAGACCTCGCCGAGGCCGAGGAGCGGCTCCTCCAGGACGAGGAGAACGGGCCCCCGATGCTGCGGGTCCGGCTCACCGGCGCGCAGGCGAGGGCCTTCGCCAAGCGCGCCCTGGACGTCGTCAACGCCGGGCGGCCGCCGTGCCCGCTGTGCAGCCTCCCGCTCGACCCGGAAGGACACGTATGTCCGCGCCAGAACGGATACCGCCGCGGAGCGTGACTTCGGTGGAGCTGCTCACCGAGGGTGAGCTGACGGTACGCGGACGCATCCGCGAGGCGTCCAACGCGGCGCTGTTCTGCACGGTCGCGTTCGAGGGGCAGGAGGCGTCCTGCGTGTACAAGCCGGTCGCCGGTGAGCGGCCGCTGTGGGACTTCCCCGACGGGACGCTCGCGCAGCGCGAGGTCGCCGCGTACGAGGTCTCCGCGGCGACCGGCTGGGGGCTCGTACCGCCCACCGTGCTGCGGGACGGGCCGTACGGCGAGGGCATGGTCCAGCTGTGGATCGAGGCGACGCCCGAGGCCGAACTGCTCGCCCTCGTCGACGGCGAGGAGCCCGGGCCCGGCTGGAAGGCGGTCGCCTTCGCCGAGGTCGGCGAGGGCAGGACCGCCCTGCTGGTGCACGCCGACGACGAGCGGCTGCGGCGGCTCGCCGTCCTGGACGCGGTGATCAACAACGCCGACCGCAAGGGCGGGCATCTGCTGCCCACCGAGGGGGGCCACCTGTATGGCATTGACCACGGCGTCACGTTCAACGTCGAGAACAAGCTGCGGACGCTGTTGTGGGGGTGGGCGGGGGAGCCGCTGGCCGGGGAGGACGGCGAGGTGCTCGGCGCCCTGCGGGAGGGGCTTGAGGAGGGCGGTGAGCTCGCCGTGCGGCTGGCCGGGCTGATCACCGCCGCCGAGGTGGAGGCCACCCGCACGCGCGTGGAGGCGCTGCTGACGTCCGGGAAGCATCCCGAACCGAGCGGGGAGTGGCCGGCCATTCCCTGGCCGCCCGTCTAGGCCCTGCCGGAGGGACCGGCGCGGTCGCGCGGCCCGGTGTTTCTCAGCCGACCTGAGCGCGGCCACGGGGAGTGCCCCCACGCGAGCGCGTCCGGGCGCGGGGGCCGGGGCCCGTGACGCCGGGAGGATCCGAACGGCGGGGTCTGGCAGCGGACCCCGTCCCGCAGCACAATGGCCGGTATCGCGCAAGAACGCCCTACCGGCCATCCGGCCTGGTCCGGTTCGTATCCGGAACATCCGTCCGGTTAGGCTCATGACATGTATGCCTGGCCCGCTTCTGAGGTCCCCGCCCTGCCTGGTCAGGGCCGCGACCTGAGGATCCACGACACCGCGACCGGCGGTCTGGTCACCCTCGACCCCGGTCCCGTCGCCCGTATCTACGTCTGCGGCATCACCCCGTACGACGCGACCCACCTGGGTCACGCGGCGACCTACAACGCGTTCGACCTCGTGCAGCGCGTGTGGCTCGACACCAAGCGGCAGGTTCACTACGTCCAGAACGTCACCGACATCGACGATCCGCTCCTGGAGCGGGCCGAGCGCGACGACATCGACTGGGCCGCCCTCGCCGAGAAGGAGACCGCCCTCTTCCGCGAGGACATGACCGCCCTGCGCATGCTGCCCCCGCGGCACTACATCGGCGCGGTCGAGGCGATACCCGGCATCGTGCCGCTCGTCGAACGCCTGCGGGACGCCGGCGCCGCGTACGAGCTCGACGGGGACACCTACTTCTCCGTCGAGTCCGACCCGGACTTCGGCAAGGTCTCGGGCCTCGACGCCGCCGCCATGAGGCTGCTGTCCGCCGAGCGCGGCGGCGACCCGGACCGTCCGGGCAAGAAGAACCCCCTCGACCCGATGCTGTGGATGGCCGCCCGTCCCGGCGAGCCCAGCTGGGACGGCGGTTCACTCGGGCGCGGCCGCCCCGGCTGGCACATCGAGTGCGTCGCCATCGCGCTCGACCACCTCGGCATGGGCTTCGACGTCCAGGGCGGCGGCTCCGACCTCGCCTTCCCGCACCACGAGATGGGCGCCTCCCACGCCCAGGTGCTGACCGGCGAGTTCCCCATGGCCAAGGCGTACGTCCACGCCGGCATGGTCGCGTTGCACGGCGAGAAGATGTCGAAGTCCAAGGGGAACCTGGTCTTCGTGTCGCAGCTGCGGCGCGAGGGCGTCGACCCCGCCGCCATCCGGCTCGCCCTCCTCGCCCACCACTACCGGGCCGACTGGGAGTGGACCGACCAGGTGCTCCAGGACGCCGTGGCCCGCCTGGACCGGTGGCGTGCCGCCGTGTCCCGGCCCGACGGGCCGCCCGCCGAGGCGCTCGTCGAGGAGATCCGCGAGGCTCTCGCACACGACCTGGACGCCCCGGCCGCGCTCGTGGCGGTCGACCGCTGGGCAGCCGCGCAGGAGACGAGCGGCGGCACGGACATCGGCGCCCCCGGTGTGGTGTCGCGCGCCGTGGACGCGCTGCTGGGCGTGGCCCTGTAGGACCTGCGAGCCCTCGGAACCAGGAAGGGGCGCTTCCTCCCGCCGGAGGAAGCGCCCCTTTGGCTCACGCGCCGTTCTGCCGGCTCATGTGCCGGTCAGATCTTGCGGATCTGGATGCTGCGCAGGATCTGCTGTGATCCGCTGTCCCAGACGCCGATGACCTGGTGGCCGAACGCGAAGGCATCCTGGACCTGGTCGTGGGTCTGCGGGTTCGGGTTGTTCAGGACCCGGAAGACGTTGCCCGGGAAGCGCAGGAAGATCTGCGAGGGCTGTCCGGGCAGCGGCTGGACGATGTCGATGTAGCCGTTCGCCACGCCGGCCTGGAGGGCCTCCGCCTGGACCTGCTGCGAGACCTGCTGGATCGCGGCCTGCGTGACCTGCTGCATCAGGTGGAGCACCTGCTGCTCGACCTGCTGTTGCTGCTGGTCGGCCTGGAGCGGGCCGAAGCCCTGCTGACCGTAGCCCTGCTGACCGAGCTGCGGCTGCGCGAGCTGCTGGAGCAACTGCTGGAACGGCTGCTGCTGGCCGAGCTGCTGGAGCTGCTCCAGGGAGCCGCTCATGCCGTACGGCTGCTGCTGGCCGTAGCCCTGCTGCTGCCCGAACGGCTGCTGCTGGTACGGGGACGTGCTGGGGAACTGCTGGCCCTGCTGTTGTCCCATGTGACTCATCTGCGGGGTGGTGCTCATGCGGGTGTCACCTTCCCTTGATGTGATGGGCTGCGTCAGCCGGTGATCACCAGGCCGACGATCTCGTCGTCCGAGAACCACACTCGGACTTCGGGCCGTCCCCCCGCGAAGGCGGTGTGGACCGCCTGGCGGATCTCCGGGGACGGGTGGTTGAGGTTCCGCCAGCCGCCGGCCACGAACAGCCGGAGCCTGGGCGGGAGTTCGCGCGGGTAGGGCAGGAGCTCGTCCCAGTAGCGTTCGGCCAGGCCGGAGCCGACCGCCTGCGGCACCAGGCGGGTGACCGCCGCCCTGATGTCGGGGCGGTTGCCGATCCGCTGCGAGGCGGGCCGGCCCGGCGCGTCCTGCTGCGGGGAACCCGTCGCCCGCAGCGTCGCGCGGGCACGTTCCGGGGACATGGGCGGCTGGCCCGCGGCTTGGAGCATGCCCTGGAGCGCGGCCAGCGCGCCGACCACGACCGGGGAGGCGGACGACGTCCCCGAGAACGTGTCGGTGTACCAGGCGATCTCCTCCGGTCCGCCCTGAAGGTCGCCGGGCCGGTCCCAGAAGCCGCCGGTGGTCGTCACCTCGCGCCCCCAGCCCTGCGCGTCCACGCGGGCGCCGTAGTTGGAGAACGCGAGCCGTGAGCGGTCCGGGCCGTGGTCGCGGCCGTGCGTGCCGGGCGGCGGGGCGCCCGCGCCGACCAGGACGGCACCGGAGGACGGGTTGGACGGGTTGAAGGGGTTGCGCCACGACTCGGGGAATCCGTCCGGGCGGCGCTCGTAGACCGCGTCGTCGAGCGACTCGGCGCCGTTGCCCGCGGCGGCCACCACGAGGACGCCCCTGGCGGTGGCGTGGCGGACGGCGGCGAGGTCGTCCGGCCACCATTCCAGCGGGATGTAGCCGCGCTGGTCGTCGCGCTGGGCGTACTCGAACCGCGGCCCGGGGCGGTGCAGTTCGATCAGCAGGATGTCGCCGGGGTTCAGCCGGTCGGCCGCCGCGTGGATCGCGGGCGCCGTGCCCATGCCCTGGAAGGACGCGGCCGCGGTCACCGTGTCCGGCACGATGCCGGTGATGCCGTACTGGCCCTGGTCCCCGCCGATCACCCCGATCACGGCGGTGCCGTGGTTGCGCCAGGCGAGGTCGGACAGCGGGGTGCCGACGACGACGCCGGCCAGCTTGGCGGCCAGGTCCTCGTGGCCCAGCTGCCAGGAGCCCTCCACGTCGATCACGGTCACGCCCGCACCGGTGCCGCCGGGCCGCTGCCAGGCCCAGTGCGCGTCCACGCCCTCGGGCGCGGGCCGCAGATAGCCCTGCCGGCCGCTGTAGTCGGGCGTGATGGGCGCGCCCTCCTTCAGGCGCCCGCTCTCCTCTCCCACCGGCCCGAACGCGGCCGGTACCGCGCCCGGCTTCACATACGCCGTGTCGATCCCCGGCAGCGCGGCGATCCGGGCCCGCAGCTCCTCGGTGCGGCTCTCCCCGCCGCGCACCCGGTAGAACAGCCCGAGGCCGGGGACGTCCTCGGCACCGGCTTGCGGCAGCCGCTCCTCGCTGCCGAACAGCGGCTCCAGCGCGAGTTGTTCGTCACTGAGGAACATGTCGAGGGCCGACACATCGGCGCCCGCCGCCGACCGGACGCCCTCGGCCCGGGCCCGCAGCCGGGCCTCCGGGCGGGCGACGACGATCAGCTCCTGCTCGGCTCCTCGGTAGGTGAATCCCGCTCCGTCGGGCCCCGGCCCGGACGCTCCCGGGCCCTGTGCCGGCTCTGCCTGGTCGGTCATCGTCTGCCGCTCCCTTCGGTTCCTGTGGATACCAAGTGCGGGTGGTGCGGCGCGCCTTCGCAGGACAACCAAGCACGCAAGGCCCGGTCCGTCCAGACTTATTTCGCCAAGTCGGTTTGGAACAAGTTGAATTGGGCAACGTGTGCAATCCGGCGTGAATGAGATGTCACGCCATAATCGGGCCAGATGTGTCCAGTCGCTGTCGAGAGGCTGTCTACGGCTGCGGAGGCGCCCGGCGTGTGGTGGGGTGGAGGAGTCAGTTGACCGTTGGACCAGCTGCCCGCCGGTCCTGTCCGCGGAAGGACGCACAGTGGCCCCCGAACACCGCTCCTTCGCACCTCGCCCCACCCGCCGCAGACTCCTCACGGCCGGTGCCGCCACCGTCGGCGCCGTGCTCGTCGGGTCGGCCGGCACCCCCGCCGCCGCGGCCGGAAACACCCGGCCCGTGGTGATCCACCTCCCGAACGGCTTCCGGCCGGAAGGCATCACCGTCGGCGGCGGACCATACGCCTATCTCGGCTCCCTCGGCGACGGCTCGATCTACCGTGCCGACCTGCGCACCGGCGAGGGCGGCATCGTCTCGGCCGGGCCCGGCACGCCCTCGGTCGGCCTCAAACTCGACCGCCGAGGACGCCTGTTCGTCGCCGGGCGCGGCCAGGGCGCCCGCGTGGTGGACGCCCGCACCGGCGAGGTCCTCGCCTCGTACGTCCTCACCACGGCGACCCCGACCTTCGCCAACGACGTGTTCCTGACCCCGCGCACCGCCTGGTTCACCGACTCCTTCCAGCCCGCGCTGTACGCCCTGCCGCTCGGCCGGCACGGCGAACTGCCGCACGCGGACGGCGTCGTGACGCTCACCCTGAGCGGCGACTGGAGCCAGGTCCCCGGCGAGGCCGTGAACGCCAACGGCATCACGAGCACCCCCGACGGCTCCGCGCTGCTGGTCGTGCAGTCCGGGGTCGGCGGTCTGCACCGGGTGAACCCGCGCACCGGCGTCACCCGGCTCGTCGACCTCGGCGACGCGGCCCCGCTCACCAACGGCGACGGGCTGCTGCTGGACGGACGCACGCTGTACGTCGTCCAGAACCGGCAGAACGCGATCGACGTGTTCAGGCTCGCCGCCGACGGCCGCAGCGGCGTCTTCCAGCGCCGTGTCACCCACCCGCTCTTCGACGTGCCGACCACGGTGGCCGCGTACCGGGGCCGCCTCTACCTGCCCAACGCGCGCTTCACCACGACGCCGGCGCCGGAGACGACGTACGACGTGATCTCCGTGCCCGTGTGATCCCCCGATCCACGGCTCGGCCCGGGTGACGAAGGAGGGCGGTGCGCAGTCCGCGCACCGCCCTCTTCTCAGTCCTCCGACGACTCGTCGTCGTCCGTGTTGCCCGGTTTCGGTGGCTTGGGCGGCCTCGTGCGGCCGCTCGGGTTGTCCCTCAGGAAGGGGCCGGTGGACTCCCCGCCGTCCGCCGTGGCGTGCCCGCCGGGCGTCGGGGGGCCGCCACCGTCCCGTCTGCGCAGATACCGCTCGAACTCGCGGGCGATCGCCTCACCCGACGCCTCCGGCAGCTCCGCGGTGTCCCGGGCCTCCTCCAGCGACTGCACGTACTCGGCGACCTCGCTGTCCTCGGCCGCCAGCTGGTCCACACCGACCTGCCAGGCGCGCGCGTCCTCGGGCAGCTCGCCCAGCGGGATGCGCACGTCGATCAGGTCCTCCAGCCGGTTGAGCAGGGCCAGCGTCGCCTTCGGGTTGGGCGGCTGCGAGACGTAGTGCGGCACGGCGGCCCACAGCGACACCGCCGGGACGCCGGCGTGCGTGCACGCCTCCTGGAGGACGCCGACGATGCCTGTGGGGCCCTCGTACTTGGTCTCCTCCAGGTCCATCCGCTGGGCCAGGTCCGAGTCGGACGTGGTCCCGCTGATCGGGACCGGACGGGTGTGCGGGGTGTCACCGAGCAGCGCGCCCAGGATGACCACCAGCTCCACGCCCAGTTCGTGCGCGAAGCCGAGGAGCTCGTTGCAGAACGAGCGCCAGCGCATGGACGGTTCGATACCTCGGACGAGCACGAGATCACGCGGCTTCTCGCCGCCGACGCGGACCACCGACAGCCTGGTCGTGGGCCACGTGATCTTGCGGACACCCGCGTCCATCCACACCGTGGGGCGGTTCACCTGGAAGTCGTAGTAGTCCTCGGCGTCCAGCGCCGCGAACACCTCGCCCTTCCACTCCCTGTCCAGATGCGCGACCGCGGTGGAAGCGGCGTCGCCGGCATCGTTCCAGCCCTCGAACGCGGCCACCATGACCGGGTCGATCAGCTCGGGAACCCCCTCGAGCTCGATCACCCAGTGCCTCCTTCCGACGTGCCCTCGCTTGACCACCCAACCTTACGGCGTGCGGCGGGGGCGCCCGCAGCCCCCTTGCACGGGGGAGTGAACGGATCACTGCCCCGTTCGCAGCCGGGGAACACCCAGCAGTCATCCGAGCCCTCGCGCACACCCCGGTTCACAGCGTCGACCGCAGCCACTGCTCCACGCTCGCGATGTGCACCGTCGCCCACGACTTCGCCGCCTCCGCGTCCCGGTCCCGCAGCGCGGCCAGGATCGCCCGGTGCTCGTGCAGGGTCCGGCTGACCGCGTCCTCCTGGGTCAGCCCGCGCCAGATGCGCGCCCGCGTCGTCGGCCCCGACAGCCCGTCGAGGAGCGAACAGAGCACCGAGTTCCCCGAGCTCTGCACGATGCCCCGGTGGAACTCCAGGTCGCAGGCGACGAGCTCCTCCACCGACGGATCGTTGCCGAGCTTGTCCAACTGGTTCGTCAGCGCGCCCAGTTGCTGCTCGCTGATCCGGGACGCGGCCATCGCCGTGGCGGCCGGCTCCAGGATGCGGCGCACGGCGAGGAACTCCAGCACCGTGTCGTCGCGGTGGAAGTCGACGACGAAGCTCAGCGCCTCCAGCAGCAGCTGCGGATCCAGGCTCGTGACATACGTGCCGTCGCCCTGCCGTACGTCCAGGATCCGGATCAGTGACAGGGCGCGCACGGCCTCCCGCAGGGAGTTGCGGGACAGACCCAGGTCGGCGGCCAGCTCGCTCTCCTTGGGGAGCCGGTCGCCGGGGCGCAGCGCGCCGGAGACGATCATGCCCTTGATCTTCTCGATCGCCTCGTCGGTGACAGCCATGGCCCGCCTCCCTGTCGTTCAGGATGTCGCGCAAGACATCCGATGTCTCAGCCCACATTATGGGGTCTGTTCACAGGAGTGCCTCCAGGTCGGCGATCACCGCTTCCTCGTCGAGCGTCGTCAGCGCCCGGTCCCGCATCAGCACCCGCCCCTCGACCACCGTGTCCCGTACGTCCGCCGAGTGCGCCGCGTAGGCGAGCGTGGACCACGGGTCGTGCAGCGGGCGCAGGTGCGGTGCGTTCAGGTCGAGCACGATCAGGTCCGCCCACTTGCCCGCCTCCAGCGAGCCCAGGTGCTCGGCGAGCCCCAGTGCCCGCGCCCCCTCGATCGTCGCCATGCGCACGGCCCGCTCGGCGCCCACCGCCGTGGGGTCGCCGCCCGCCTTGTGCACCAGCGCCGCCTGCCGCACCGCCCCCAGCACGTCCAGGGTGTTGGAGCTGACGGCGCCGTCCGTGCCGAGTCCGACGGTCACCCCGGCGCTCAGCAGCCGGGGCACCGGCGCGATGCCGCAGCCCAGCTTCAGGTTCGACACCGGACAGTGGGCGACGGACGTGCCCGTGCGGGACAGCGCCGCGATCTCCGGCCCGTTGAGCTCCACGGCATGGGCGAGCAGCAGGTCGGGGCCGAGCAGCCCGAGGGAGTCGAGCAGCTCCACCGGGCGCTTGCCGTACCGCACCTCGACGGTGGCCACCTCGGTCGCGTTCTCGGCGGCGTGGATGTGCAGCAGCGCCCCGAACTCCCGTGCCAGGGAGGCGATCTCGGTGAGCTGGCCGGGGGAGAGGGTGTAGGTGGAGTGCGCGAAGACGACGGGGCGGACGCCGTGGCGGGCGGGGCCGCGTGCTTCGAGGTCCCGGCGGGCCCACGCCAGCCGCTCCGCGTGGGTGCGCTGGTCCGGCGGCTCCGGTACGTCCATGAAGGTGGGTCCGGTCAGCAGTCGCCAGCCCGACTCGCGGGCCGCCCGCTCGGCCGCCTCGTGGAACCAGTACATGTCCAGCGCCGAGGTCACCCCGGCCCGAACGCTCTCGGCGACCGCGACCCGCACCGCCGCCGCCACGTTCTTCGGGGTCAGCAACTCGGCCTCCCACCGCAGCACCCGCTCCAGGAAGCCCTGGAGCGAGACGTCGTCGGCGCGACCGCGCAGCAGGGTCATCGCGAGGTGGGTGTGGGTGTTGATCAGCCCCGGGAGGACGAGACAACCCGCCGCGTCGACGGACTCCCGCGCTGTGAACCGCGTACCCAGCTCCTCGGCGGAACCGACGGCGACGATCTCGCCCTCGTGGACCGCAACCGCCCCGTCCCGTACGACGGTTCCGGCGCCGTCGACCGTCAGGACGTCACCGCCGTGGACCACCAGGTCGATCGTGCTCACGCCGGGCTCCCCTCCGGGAGGCCGGCGCCGTACTCCTGCGCCAGCAGCCGCAGCGCCTCCAGCGACACCACCGCGCCCCGCTCCACACCGGCCGCGACGACCTCCCGGTGCGGGTTGTACCCGCCGGTGGCACCCTCGTCGACGAGTTCGTCGGCGTTGGCGCCGTCCACGACCAGCACGCCTCCGGCGACCAGCCCCCGCAGCGAGGCCGACACCAGCAGCGCCGACAGCTCCATCTCGATCGCCGCGAGCCCGGCACCGTCGTACGAGAACAGCGGCAGCGGTCCCGGCTGGAACGCCGCCCGCGTCCACACGATGCCCCGGTGGTGCGGGGCGCCCGCCTCGCGCGCGGCCCGCTGCAGCGCGAGCACCGCCTCGGGGGCGGCGACGGCCGGGTACTCCGGCGGCAGCAGCTGCTGGGTGACCCCGTCGTCCCGTACGGCCGCCTCCGCGATGACCAGATCGCCGTCGCCGATACCCGGCCGCATCGCGCCCGCCGTACCGAACCGCAGGATGGTGCGGACCCCCGCGTCCGCCAGCTCCTGGAACATCAGGATCGCGCCCGGCCCGCCCACCCCGTGCGAGGCGACGGTGACCGGCACGCCCTTCCAGCCTCCGCTGAACACGCGGTACTCGCGGTGATGGGACACCTCCTCGGCACCGTCCAGCAGGGCGGCGACGGCCGCCGCGCGCGCCGGGTCGCCGACGACGACCGCGTGCGCGGGGAGTCCGGTGCGGGGTATGCGGGTGACGGGCAGCAGGTCCTGGGGCGGGTCCTGGGTCATGAGGCGGCTCCGGAGGGGCGGATACGGCGACGGCGGCGGGCCGTCGTGAGGAACAGGGCGCCGAGCGTGACGACGTACGGCGCGGCGTCGGTCGCCTGCTGCGGCAGGCCGAGGCCCTGGAGGCGGAATCCGGCCGCCTCCGCGAGGCCGAACAGCAGGGCGGCGAGCAGGACGCCGACCGGGGCCGCGCGGCCGAGCATGACGGCGACGACGGCGATCCAGCCGCGGCCCGCCGTCATGTTCTCGGTGAACAAGGTGACGTTGCCGAGGGCGAGTTGGGCGCCGGCCAGCCCGCACAGGACTCCGGAGACCAGGATCGCCCCGTACTTGTACCGGACGGGGCTCACTCCGAGCGTCGCCGCCGCGTCCGGCGACTCGCCGACCCCGCGGAGCCTGAGCCCCCACACATGCCGGGACAGCAGCACCGCGGCCACCGCGACCGCCGCCCACGACAGATACGTGAGCGGGGTGAAGCCGCCGACCAGCGGGAGCCCGGCCAGTGACGGGTCGTCGAAGGTGCCCTGTACGCCGAAGACCGTACGCAGCAGGAAGCCGGTCAGGCCGACGGCCAGCAGGTTCATGGCGACGCCCAGCACGACCGCGTCCCCCCGCAGCGTCACCGCACCCACGGCCAGGACCAGCGAGTACGCGGCCGCCGCGAGCGCCGCGGCCAGCACGCCCAGCCAGGCGCTGCCGGTGAACCAGCTGGTGGCCACCGCCGTGAAGCAGCCCATCAGCATCATGCCTTCGAGGCCGATGTTGAACACGCCCGCCCGCTCGCAGATCGCGCCGCCGAGCGCGGCCAGCAGGATCGGGGTGAGCGCGCGCAGCGCCGACATCAGCAGATCGGAGTCGAGGAACATCACACCGTCTCCTTACGGCGGCCCGGCCGTCGGCCGGGGAAGCGCAACCGGGCCGCCAGGAACACGATCACGATCGCCTGGAGCACCTGCGTCAGCTCGCGCGGCACCTCGGTCGTCCGCTCCATCGCGAGCCCGCCGACCTGGAGAACCGCGAAGAAGAACGACGAGACCACCGTGCCGACCGGGGCCGCCGTCGCCAGCAGCGCCGCCGTGAGGCCCGTCCAGGTGTAGCCCGGAGCGGTGAGCGAGCCGTCGACGAAGCGGTAGGGGAAGCTCAACACCCCGACCGCGCCCACCAGTCCGGCGAGCGCGCCCGAGACGGACATCAACCTCAGGGTCAGGCCCCGGCGTTCGACGCCGGCGTAGGCCGAGAAGCGTGCGTTGAGGCCCGTCATACGTATCTCGTACCCGACGGCGGTGCGCCGATCCGTGAACCAGTACGCGGCCGCCGCGACGGCGACGAGCACCAGCCCGACGGTCACCGTCGAGTCGCCGAACGCGGGCAGCGCCACCCCGTCGGGCAACGTCCGGGTCTGCGGGAGGCTGGAGCCGGGCTCCTTGAGCGGGTAGCGGGCCAGATAGGAGGCCAGCGACACCGCCGGATAGCTCAGCAGCAGGCTGCTGACCAGCAGCGGGACACCGAGGTGGTTCTCGCACAGGGCGGCGAGGGCCGCGTAGGCGGCGCCGGCCGCCATCCCCGTGAGCAGGGCGAGGACCACGGTCAGGGGCGCGGGCAGCGGCGAGTACAGGCCGGTCACGGCCGCGGTGATGCCGCCGAGCACCATCTGTCCGTCGCCGCCCAGGTTGATGAGCCGGGCGCGCAGCGGGATCGCCAGCGCGAGCCCCATGCCGAGCACGCTGGTGGTCGTGGTCAGGGTCGAGCCGATGCCGTCGGCGCCGAGAGCGCCGGTCAGGACCGCCCCGTAGGCCGTGACCGGGTCCGCTCCGGTGCCGACGAGGAAGAGCGCGCCGATGACGACGCCCGCGAGCACGGAGAAGGTGACGGGGGAGCGCAGGGCTCCGGATATTCGGTCGTTCATGTCAGTCGACGGGCCTCCACGGGGGCGGTGCCGCCCGCCATCGCGAGCCCCAGCGTCCGTTCGTCCGCCGCCTTCTTGTCGTACGTCGCCGTGATCCGGCCCTCGTACATCACCAGCACCCGGTCGGCGAGACCCCGGATCTCGCTCAGCTCGGCCGAGACGAGGAGCACGGCGTGACCGGCGTCGCGGTAGGCGATCAGCTGGTCGTGGATGTTCTGGATGGCGCCGATGTCCACACCGCGCGTCGGCTGCTCGACCAGCAGCAGCGGGGCGTCATGGGCGAGTTCGCGGCCGATCAGCAGCTTCTGGAGATTGCCGCCGGACAGCGCGGAGGCGGGCACCTCGGGGGCCGGCACCTTGATGCCGAAGCGCTCTATGAGCCGTCGGGCGTGGGCCCGGACGGCCGCCGGCGGCAGCAGGCCGCGGACGGACAGGGACGTACGGTGGTGGCCCATCGCGAGGTTGTCCGCGACCGATGCCGCCGGGGCCGTACCGACCGCGTGGCGGTCCTCGGGGACGTACGCCAGCCCCCTGAGGCGGCGTTCGGTGGCCGAGGCGTGGGTGATGTCCTCGCCCTGGAGGGTCACGTGCCCGGCCGTGACCGGCCGCAGACCGGCCAGCGCCTCGATCAGCAGGCTCTGCCCGTTGCCCGCGACGCCCGCGATGCCGACGATCTCCCCGGCACGGACGGTCAGGGCGGCGTCGCGCACGGCGCCGGTGGCGAGGCCGGACACCTCGAGCACCACGTCACCGGGCGTGCCCGGCGCGTGGACGCGGTCCAGTTCGACCGCGCGGCCGGTCATCGCGGCGGCGATCTCGTCGGCGGACGTCCGCGCGGTGACCAGCCGGGCCACGACCCGCCCGTCCCGCAGGACGGTCACGTGGTCGCTGCCCTCCAGCACCTCGCGCAGCTTGTGTGTGACGAGGATGACCGTACGGCCCTGGGCGGCCAGCGACTTGAGCACCGCGAACAGCGCGTCCGCCTCGGCCGGCGTGAGCACGGCGGTCGGCTCGTCGAGGATCAGCGTGCGGGCACCCCGGTGCAGCAGCTTGAGGATCTCCACGCGCTGGCGCAGGCCGACCGGCAGGCCCCCTACCCGGGCGTCCGGGTCGACGGACAGTCCGTGCTCCTCGGCGAGTTCGCGCACCCGGCGGCGGGCGGCGGCGCGGTCCACCAGGCCGAAGCGGCGCGGCTCGGCGGCGTACACGACGTTCTCCGCGACGGTCAGCGAGTCGAACAGCTTGAAGCTCTGGTGGACCATGCCGAGCCCGGCGGCCATGGCGTCGGACGGGCTCCCGAAAGCGACGTCCCGCCCGTCGACCCGGACCGTCCCGGCGTCGGCGCGCTCCATGCCGTACAGGATCGACATGAGCGTCGACTTGCCCGCGCCGTTCTCGCCCATGAGCGCGTGGATCTCACCGCGCCGGACGGTCAGGTCGACGGCGTCGTTGGCGAGCGTGCCGGGGAACCGCTTGGTGATTCCCCGGAGCTCGACGGCCTGTTCAGCTCGCGGCGGGGTCATCGACCGTCAGCTTCCCGGCCACGATCTGGTCACGCAGCGCCTCGACCTGCTTGAGGACGTCCTGGTGCTCGGCGATGACGCACTTCGAGGAGTCCACGCCGTCCTCCAGGCCGGTCAGGCTGATGCCGCCCTCCTTCAGGCCGTACGAGACGGTCGTGCCCGTCTTTCCGGCGAGGACCGCCTCGATGCCCTTGTCCACGGCGACGTCCGTGCGCTTGATCACGTTGTCGACGACCGTGCCGGGCGCCGAGACGCACTGGTTGACGTCGACGCCGTACGCGAACGCGCCCTTGGCCTTCGCCGCCTCGAACACGCCGTAGTTGCCGGCCGCCGCGGCCGCCATGATCTGGTCGTAGCCCTTGGCGAGCAGGGTGTTCGCCTGCTCCTTGGCACGGGCCGAGTCGTCGAAGGGCGACTGTCCGCCGACGAAGCGCGTCGACGTCAGCGTCCTGGTGGCGACCTTCTTGGCGCCGGCCGCGAACGGGTCGCTGTAGCGCCGGAACTGGGGCGTGTCGAGGACGTCGACCGCGCCGACCTTGCCCGACCTGCTCAGCAGACCGGCCTCGGCGCCGGCGAGGAAGACGCCCTCGTGCTCGCGGAAGACCGCGCAGCTGACGTTCTCGAAGGTCTTGGTGGTGCACGCGTCGACGATCAGGAACTGCTGCTTCGGGTTCTTCTCGGCCTGCTGGGCGACGAGGTCCGCGAACTCGAAGCCGACCAGCACGATGACGTCCGGCCCGGCGTCCACCGCGGCCTGCACGTTCTGCTGCTGGGAGGCGGTGTCCGTGGACTCGTAGACCTTCTGCGTCCCGTCGTGCCGCTGTGCCGCGTCCTTGATGCCGCTGACGGCGAGCTTCAGGAACTCGTTCTGGCCGACGGCGTCGGGGGTGACGAGGGTGAAGGACGTGCCGCTGCCGCCGCTCGCGCTGTCGGAGGCGTCCTTCTTGGCGGCGGCGTTGCAGGCGGTGGCCGCGGTGACCACGAGCGCGGTGGTGGCGGCGAGTTGCAGGGAACGGCGGAGTCTGCGGGACATGGGGACCTTCCGGGGGAAGCCTTCCGGGGAACGGCAGGGCGCGCTCGGCGATGAGCGCGTGAGGTGAGAGGGGGCGACGCGGGAAGTCGCTGAGGCGGAGGCGGCTCAGCGGGGACAGCAGTCGCCGGCACAGCGGCCGAAGTCCAGGAAGCGGCGCTTGGTGAGCAGCACACGTCCTCCTCGTCTCGGCCTGCGGGCTGTGCGGGTGGCTGGACTGCACACCTGATGTTCGGACACCTGCTCGACTGTCTCGTACTGTGGTTTCCCAAGGTCAGGTACGGTGGCGAACACCTACGCCAGCAGCAGGAGTGTCCCGTTATGTCCAAGGAAGTGCGGTCCATGTCCGGGGAATTGCGTGCGGTCCGATGGACCGGAACCAGCCTCGCGCTGATCGACCAGACCGTGCTCCCGCACCGCACCGAGACCGTGGACGTCCTCGATGTGGACACCCTGGTCGACGCGATCCAGCGGCTCGTCGTGCGCGGCGCGCCCGCGATCGGCGCCGCCGGCGCCTACGGTGTCGCGCTCGCGCTGCTCCAGGGCGAGCGGGAGGGCTGGTCGGCCGACGAGATAAGCAAGGCCGTGGCCCGCGTCCGCGAGGCCCGGCCCACCGCGGTCAACCTCATGGTGTGTGTCGACCGCGTCATGACCCGCTTCGACGAGGGCCTCGACGCCGTACTGGAGGAGGCCGCCGCCGTCCAGTGCGAGGACGTCGACGCGAACCGCGCCATGGGCGCGTTCGGTGCCGACTGGCTGCTCGGACGGGTCGGCGTCGAGCGGCCGTTGCGCGTCCTCACCCACTGCAACACCGGCGCGCTCGCCACGTCCGGCTGGGGCACGGCGCTCGGTGTCATCCGCGAACTGCACGCGCGTGGCCGCCTGGAGGTGGTGTACGCCGACGAGACGCGCCCGCTGCTCCAGGGGTCCCGCCTGACCGCCTGGGAGCTGGCCCAGGAGGGCATCGCGCACTACGTCCAGGCCGACGGCGCCGCGGCCGGCACCATCCTGCGCGGCGAGGTCGACGCGGCGATCGTCGGCGCCGACCGCATCGCGGCGAACGGCGACACCGCGAACAAGGTCGGCACCGTGGGCGTCGCCCTGGCCTGCGCGGACGCCGGGATCCCGTTCCTGGTCGCGGCGCCGACGACGACCGTCGACCTGGCCACGAAGACCGGCGACGACATCCACATCGAACTCCGGGGCGAGGACGAGGTGCTGGAGTGGGGCGGCGTCCGCACGGCTCCGGCCGGCTCGCGCGGCCACAACCCGGCGTTCGACGTCACCCCGGGACGCCTGGTGACCGGGCTGGTCACCGAGCGCGGGGTGCTGGAGGTGTCGGCGGGAGAGCTGCCGGGGGAGAGGCTGCGCTGACGTCCCCGGCCCACGTCCCGGCCCACGGAGCCGACCTATACTCCGAACCCATGACCGACGCCGCGACCTCCCCGGATGCCGATCTGGTCGGCGCCCTGAAGGCGCTGGCCAACCCGGTGCGGCTCCAGCTGCTGGTGTGGCTGCGCGAGCCCGAACGGCACTTCTCGCAGTACGAGGCGATCGCGGACCCGGCCGAGGTCGGCGTCTGTGTGAGCCACATCCAGGCCAAGGCCGGACTGGCCCAGTCGACGGTGTCGGCGTACATGGCCGAACTCCAGCGGGCGGGTCTGGTGCGGGCGACGCGGGTGGGCAAGTGGACCCACTACAAGCGGGACGACAAGCGCATCACCGAGCTGGTCGCCCTGCTCGGCCGGACCCTCTGACCGTGTGAACCGACCGTCCGGGCACGCCTGTTGCATTTCATATCGAGAATCTGCGATATTTCGATGCATGATGAACCTGGGGACCTTCGGCATCTACACCTTCGACTTCGAGCACCAGCCGGCCGCGCTGGCACGCGACTGCGTACAGGAGCTGGAACAACGGGGATGGCGGGCGGTGTGGTTCCCCGAGGTGGGCGGGCGCGAGGCACTCACCCAGGCCGGCCATCTGCTCTCCGCCACCGAACGGCTGCACGTGGTCAACGGCATCGCGCAGATCTGGGCGCGCGGGGCGGCCGCGACGCACGCCGCGAGCACACTGCTGGCCGACGCCTACCCGGGACGGCATCTGCTCGGCCTGGGTTTCGGCGGCGCGCCACGGCCGGGCGTCAAGCCCCTGGCCGCCATGGCCGAGTACGTCGACGAACTGGACGCGCACGCCAAGGAGTCACCCAACCCCGCGCCACGCATCCCGGTACGCCGGATCCTGGCCGCGTACGGCCCCAAGATGCTCGCCCTGGCACGGGACCGCTCCGCCGGCGCCCACACCTACCACGTCAACACGGCCCACACCGCCCAGGCCAGGGAGATCCTCGGCCCCGACGCCTTCCTGGGCGTCGAGCACGCCGTGCTGCTGGAGCCGGACCCCGACACGGCCCGTGCGACGGCCCGCGAGCACCTGGAGGTGTACCTCAACACCCCTTACAACGTCGCCAAGTTCCGCCGCCTCGGCTACCCGGACGAGGAGATCGAGCACGGCGGCAGCGACCGCCTCGTGGACGACCTCGTCTTCTGGGGCGACGTCGACACGGTGGTCGACAAGCTCCGCGCCCATGTCACGGCGGGCGCCGACCACGTCGCCGTACAAGTGATCGGCACCGAACCGGGCGGCACCGCGATGGCGCACTGGCGGCGACTGGGCGAGGCACTGCTGCCCCCGACGGCGTCCTGACCGCCGTACACCCGCGGTCGCCGCACCCGGCCACGGCGCCGCACGGTCACCGCTGGGCGAGCTCCAGCTCCAGCAGCCACTCCACCACTTCGGTGTGGTGCCGGGCCTGGCGCGGGTTGTCTCCCCAGACGTAGAGGCCGTGCCCGGCCACGACCACCGCGGGCATCCGGGGGTCGCGTGCGGCCTCCAGACGGTCGCCGAGGATCTTCATGTCCTGGCTGTTGGCGATGACCGGCAGGGTCACCTCGACGTCGTGGGCGCTCTGGCCGACGCCCTTGAGCATCTCCAGGTCCCTGAAGACGATGCCACCCGGCTCACGTCGGCCCATCGCCACGGAGGCGACCGTGTGGACGTGGACGACGGCACCGGCACCGGTCAGCGCGGCCACGCGCGCGTGCAGTTCGGCCTCGGCGGACGGCTTGCCGCCCCGCACCGCGGCGCCCTGCCCGTCGACCAGCACCACGTCCGCGGGCGTCAGCTCGCCCTTGTCGTGGCCGCTGGCCGTGACCGCGAGCCGCAGCGGGTCGCGGGTCAGCACCACGGACAGGTTGCCGGAGGTGCCCCGCATCCAGCCGAAGGAGGCGAACCGGGCGGACTCGGCGGCCAGGACCGCGCCCGCCTCCTCGAGGTCGAGCTGGCTGATGTCGGCGGTCACGTGCTGCTCCCGGAAGTGGTGATGGTGATCTCGTCGAACGTCCCCGCCTGCGCGTGGTCGCCGACACCCTGCTCGTAGTACGGCTCCCCGGGCCGCCGGACGCCGACCGCCCGCCAGCCCGCCGCGCGGGCCGCGTCCAGTTCGCCGGGGCGGTCGGAGAGGAAGAGGAGACGGGCCGGCGCGAGGCCGGTGGACTCCGCGATACGGCGGTAGGACTCCGGCTCCTGCTTGGGGCCCGCGTTCTCGGTGTCGTACAGACCCGAGACGAGCGACGTCAGGTCGCCCTCCGGGCTGTTCGTGAACCACGCCCGCTGGGCGGCCACCGACCCGGACGAGTAGACGTACAGCCGCACACCCGCCGCGTGCCACGCCCGCAACCGCGGGACGACGTCGTCGTAGAAGTGCGACACCAGGTCGCCGCGGGCGAAGCCCTCGGACCAGATGATGCCCTGGAGGGTCTTCAGCGGGGTGGCCTTGCGGTCCTCGTCCAGCCAGGTGTTGAGGGTCTTCTCGACCTGTGCGGCGTCGGCGTCCGGGTCGCCCGTCAGCTCCCGCACCTGGGCGATCGCCCGCGCCACCGCAAGGTCGTCGCCGCGCTCGGCGAGCAGCGCCCCGAACCGCGAGCGCGAGAACGGGTACAGCACGTCCACGACGAACCCCGTGGCGCTGGTGGTGCCCTCGATGTCGAGCACCACGGCGTCCACGTCGGCCACGTCGAACCGGAGCTCCCGCACGGTCACGCCGTCGCCCTGTCGGCCTCGTGGCCGGCCGCGATCGTGTCGTAGTCCGGGAAGCGGCCGGCGATGGTGGAACCGGTGAAGTTGCCGATCCAGCCGTCCTCCTCGTGGAAGAAGCGGATCGCGGTGAAGGACGGCTTCGTGCCCATGTCGAACCAGTGGGTGGTGCCCCGCGGCACGCCCAGCAGGTCGCCCTTCTCGCAGAAGACGGCGTGCACCTCGCCGCTCACGTGCAGGTAGAAGATGCCGGAGCCGGAGACGAAGAAGCGCACCTCGTCATCGTCGTCGTGCGTGTGCTCCTGAAGGAACTTCGCGCGCGCGGCCTTCGCCTTCGCCGGGAACTCCGGGTCGTCGCTGGGGTGCAGACCCAGGACGTCGACGGTGGTGAAGCCCTCCTCGGCGTTCAGCCGGTCGATCTCGGGGCCGTACGCCGCGAACACGGTGTCGCTGTCGGCGTCGAACGGGACGTCCTCCCGGATCGGCCACTGCTCGTACCGCACGCCCAGCGGCTTCAGGGCCGCGGCGATCTCGGCGGGGTCCGAGGTGCGGCGGATCAGGGTCTGAGGTCCGGACTCGGGCCAGGTCGTCAGCAGGGTCATGGGTGCAACTCCTGGAACTGGAAGGGAGGTCCGGGTACCGAGACAAGCACCCGGAGGGGGAGTGAGGAAGGGCGCGGCGGCGGGAGAGCCGGTCGGAACTGGTCAGCCGCGACACATCGCGCCAGGACAGCTCCGCATGCAGGGCATGCGATCCGCTGTCGCGCGGGGTGTCGTCATCAGGGCCTCACTGTGCCGGTGGGGGTGCCGGGCTGTGCCGGTTCTGGTGCCGGTCTCCTCGTGATCGTAACTCCGCCGTGACGCCGTCGAGGCGTCAGCCGGGTGTGACGAACTCGTTGTCTCACGTGGTGAGAAACCGCTTCCACCGCTTTGACGCATGGCTGAAATCGTTCCCATGATCTGCGTATGAAGACGCTGCTGCTCGTGCGGCGGCTGTACGTGGACTTGCTCCGGTCGACCACAGCCAGCTGTCGCTGACCCCATCCGGAGCGCTCCCGCGCCCGCGCTCTCGCGAGGCGGCCGTTCAGCCATCGGTGTCCCAGCTCCGGGTCCAGCAACTCCCCACCCTTTTCCCGCACCTGGAGCCCCGCCATGTCCCGTGTCCGCCTTCCCCTCGCCGCGCTCTCCCTCGCGTCCGTCTCCGCCCTGCTCCTCGCGGGCTGCTCGCAGTCCACGGACGCCTCCAAGACGTCCGGCGACAGCGCCGCCCCGGCCGCGGCCGCCACCGGCGCCAAGCCGGCCCCCTTCAGCAAGGGCACCGTCAAGGTGGCCCTGGTGCGGCAGAGCGGTGCCGGTGACTACTTCGAGCAGTGGGGCAACGGCGCCAAGGCCCAGGCCAAGGCCCTCGGCATCGACCTGACCGTGTACGACGCCCAGGCCGACAACGCCAAGCAGGCCACCGACCTGTCCTCGGCCATCAACTCCGGCGCGCAGGCCATCATCGTCGACCACGGATTTCCGGCCACCATCCAGCCGGAGATCGACAAGGCCGTGAAGAAGGGCGTCAAGGTCGTCGTCTACGACGTCGAGACCGCCACCAAGGGCGTCGTCAGCACCAGGCAGAACGACGCGAGCATGGCCCAGGCCGTCCTCGACGTGATGGCCGAGAAGGTCGGCAAGAACGCCAAGGTCGGCTACGTCAACGTCGCCGGATACGCCGCCCTCGACAAGCGGAACACCGTCTGGGCGAAGGAAGTCGCCGCACAGGGCTGGAAGCAGCAGTTCAAGGTCGGCAAGGTGACCGACTCCACGGCGACCGACAACGTGCCGCTGGTGTCCGCCGCCCTCACCCAGCACTCCGACGTCACCGGCGTCTTCGCGCCGTACGACGAACTCGCCAAGGGCACCGTCCTCGCTGTCCAGAACAAGAAGCTCCAGGACAAGGTGAAGGTCTTCGGCGCGGACGTCTCCAACGCCGACATCCAGAACATGACCGCCGACGGCAGCCCCTGGGTCGCCACCGCGGGCACCGACCCGTCCGCCGTCGGCGCCGCCGTCGTCCGCACGACCGCCCTGGAACTGGCCGGTCAACTGGGCAAGAGCTCGGTCGAGTTCCCGGCCGTCGCCATCACCCAGGACTTCCTGCGTGCGAAGAAGATCGAGAACATGGCCCAGCTGCGCGAGGCGCTGCCCGCACTGAACCTGTCGCAGGTCAGCACCGCCGACTGGATCTCGAATGTCGCCCACTGACCTCGGCCGGGCCGAGGCGGCCGTCGCCCTGACCGACGTCAGCATGGCGTTCGGCGGGAAGACCGTCCTCGCGTCCGTCACGCTCGACATCGCCCCGGGCAGCGTTCTCGCGCTGCTCGGCGCGAACGGCGCCGGCAAGTCCACGCTGATCAAGATCCTGTCGGGCGTCCACACGGACCACGGGGGAGAGGTGCGGGTCGCAGGCGAACCCGCGGCCCTCCACTCCCCGCTGGCCGCCCGCCGGCTGGGCATCCAGACCGTCCACCAGCGCATCGGCGAGGGTGTCGTACCGGGCCTCTCGGTCGCCGAGAACCTGGTGTTCGAGGAGCTGGCGCAGCGCCGCGGCAACCCGTTCCTCAACGGGGGCAGACTGCTCGCCCGCGCCCGCGAGATCCAGGCGGGCCTCGGCCTGGACTGGAGCGACTCGGTGCTGCGCAAGGACGTCACCGAACTCGGCCTCTCCGACCGCCAGTTGCTGATCCTCGCCCGCGCCCTGGCCACCCGCCCGCGCCTGCTCATCCTCGACGAACCGACCTCGGCCCTGTCCGCCGCCGAGGCCGCCCGCCTGTTCACACTCGTCGAGAGGATGCGCGACGACGGCATCGCGGTCCTCTACGTCTCCCACCGCCTCGGCGAGATCGACGCCCTCGCCGACCGCCTGGTCGTCCTGCGGGACGGCCGTCTCACCGAGGACCAGGCCAAGCCCTTCGACTGGGACAGCGCCCTGCGCGCGATGCTGGCCCAGGCAGAGGAGGCCACGACCGCCCGTCCGGTCCGGGCAGGCACAGAACGGGAAGGCTCCACAGGCGAAGTCGCCCTGTCGCTGCGGGGCGTACGGCTCTTCGCGGGCCGCACCCCCCTGGACCTCGACGTCCGCACCGGCGAAGTCACCGGCGTCGTCGGCCTGCTGGGTGCGGGCAAGACCGAGCTGGCCCGCGGCCTGTTCGGCGCCGAGCCCTTCGCCGCGGGCACGGTCGAACTGGACGGCGAGGCGTACGAGCCCCGCCGCCCCGCCGACGCGATCCGGGCCGGCGTCCACCTGGTCCCCGAGGACCGGCACGCCGACGCCCTCGTCCCCGGCTGGTCGCTGGCACAGAACATCTCGCTGCCGTTCCTGAAGTCGCTGTCCCGCCTCGGGCTGGTGAACACGGCCAGGGAGGACGCCCTCGGCCGCGACACCATCGACACCCTGGGCGTCGTGGCGCGCGACGAGCGCAGCACCGTCGAGGAGCTGTCCGGCGGCAACCAGCAGAAGGTCGTCGTCGGCCGCTGGCTGGCCCGCACCCCCCGCGTCCTCATCCTGGACGAACCCTTCCGGGGCGTGGACATCGGCGCCCGCCGCGACATCGGCCGCCGCGCCCGGGCGCTGGCCGCCGAGGGGGCCGCCGTCCTCGTCCTGTCCGCCGACGTCGACGAGGTGCTGGAGGTAGCCGACCGGGTCGTCGTGCTGGCCGCCGGCGAGATCCACCTCGACGCGTACGGCGAGGACGCGGAACGCGACCGCGTCATCCAGACCATCTCCGCGTCCGTCTGACGCCGCCCGCCGGCCGTACGCCCGAAGGAAGCAGCACCCCATGACCACCCAGCAGAGCACCGAGGTCCCCACGAAGGCGGCGATCGCGCCCGCGACCTCCACTGCCGTACGCGTCCAGAACGCCGTCATCAAGTACGGCTTCATCTTCGTCACCGTCGCGCTGTTCCTGTACTTCGCGCTGAGCGAGGGCTCCTTCCGTGAGTCGGCGACCCTCCTCGACACCCTGCGGTACGTCTCCGTCGCCGCGATCCTCGGTCTCGGGGTCACCCTCACCATGGCCGTCGGCGGAATGGACATGTCCGTCGGCGCGGTCGCCGGACTGGGCGTCTCGGTCGCGGCCCAGACGATGGTCGTCCACAACCAGATCGGCGCGGTCGCGATCGTCGCGGTCCTGGCGGCGGGCGCGCTCGCGGGCCTGCTCAACGCGCTTCTGATCGTCGTACTGAAGATCCCGGACATGCTCGCCACCCTCGGCACGATGTTCGTGATCCAGGGCAGCAAGCTCATCCTGGTCGACGGCCAGTCCATCACCCCCGGCATGACCCTGGACGACGGCACCACGGCCCCCGGCAGGTTCACCGAGGGCTTCCTGCGCATCGACCGCGGCACCGTCCTCGGCATCCCCGTCTCGGTCCTCGTCTTCGGCGGCCTCACGATCGCCGCCTGGGTCTTCCTGGCCCGCACCCGCTGGGGCCGTGTGCTCTACGCGATCGGCGCCAACCCCGAGGCCTCGCGCCTGGCGGGCATCCGCGTAGGCGCCTACCGGTCTTTGGCCTACGTCCTGTCCGGCGTCCTCGCCTCGATCGGCGGCCTCATCCTGGCCTCCCGCATCGGCCAGGGCGACGTGTCGGCCGGCACCTCGCAGCTGCTGGAGGCGGTCGCGGTGGCCCTCGTCGGCACCTCTGTCCTGGGCCGCGGCCGCCCCAACGTCTGGGGCACGGCACTCGGCGCCGTCCTCATCGGCATCATCACCACCGGCCTCACCATCAAGGGGCTGCCGTACTACACCCAGGACGTCGTCGAGGGCGCGGTCCTCATCCTCGCCCTCGTCTTCAGCTTCACCCTGTCCAAGCGCCGTACCGCATAAGGAAGTTCGAGGAGTTCGTACGATGGGCTACCGCATCCTGGAGACCGACGACATCCCCGGCTACCTGCGCGAGCGCGGCCACTGGGACGACGCCACCGACATCAGCGTCCGCGAGGTGTCGGACGGCAACATGAACCGGGTCTTCCTCGCGTCGTCCGCCGACGGCACCCGCAGCCTCGCCGTCAAGCAGGCCCTGCCCTGGGTCCGGGTCGCCGGACCGTCCTGGCCGATGAGCCCGGACCGCGCCGACGCCGAGGCCCGTGCGTACGACCAGGTGGCGAAGGTCGCCCCCGACAAGATCCCGGCGATCCACGGCTACGACCCCGAGAACCACGCCCTTGTCATGGAGGACATGTCGGACCTGGAGGTCCTGCGCACCCGCCTGAACGAGGGCGAGCCCTACGGCCCGCTCACCTCGGCGCGGACCGGCGAGCTCGTCGCCCAGCTCTCCTTCGCGACCAGCGACTTCGGTATGGAGTCCGCCGAGCGGAAGGCGCTCGTCGCGGCCTCGGTCAGCCCTGAGCTGTGCAAGATCACCGAGGACGTGGTCCTGTCCGAGCCGTACATCGAGCACGAGCACAACCACTGGCACGGGGGACTGGACGACCTGGCGGCGGAGTTCCGCGCCGACGCGCGGCTGCGTACCGAGGTCGCCGACCTCCGCCACACCTTCATGACCAGCGCCCAGGCCCTCCTCCACGGTGACCTGCACACCGGCAGCATCATGGTCGGGGAGCGCGAAGGCGCCCACGTGGTACGGGTCTTCGACCCCGAGTTCTCCTTCGTGGGCCCCGTCGGCTACGACCTGGGCCTGTACTGGGCGAACGTCCTGGTGTCCGAGGAGCGGGCGCGCGAGCTCGGCACGCTGTCCGACCACGGTGACCAACTCCGGCTCTCCTGGGAGGCGTTCGAGTCGGAGTTCCGCCGCCTCTGGCCGACCCGCGTCGACACCTTCTTCGACGACGCCTACCTCGACCGCTTCCTGCGCCGGGTGTGGACGGAGTCGCTCGGCTACGCCGGCACGGAGATCGTCCGCCGCATCATCGGCTTCGCGCATCTGACGGACCTGACGACCCTGCCGGATCCGGTACCCGCCTCCCGGCGCGCGCTGCTGCTCGGGCGCGAACTGATCGTGCGGCGCGCGGAACTGACGGACGCCAACGCCGTACGGGCCCTGGTGGAGTCCCGGATCTGAGCGCGAGCCGGTACCACCCGGCAGGGACCACAGCGCATGCGAAAGGGGCGGCTCCGTCGGCGTGGAGCCGCCCCTTCCGGTGATGGCCGGCCCCGGTACGGAAGAAACGGGGCCGCCCTCGTGCGGTCCGACCGGTCAGGGGAGTGGCCGGACCCGGCGCCGGGGGAGCCTCATCCGGCGAAAACCTCCCCTGGCGCCTGCGAGGCTCACTTCTTGTCGAGCAGGTCCTGGACCTTCGCCCGGACGTCGTCCGTGGCCAGACCCCGGATGGTCAGCGTCGTCCGGCGGCGCAGCACGTCGTCCTGCGTCTCGGCCCACTCGTGGTCCCGGGCGTAGACGACCTGGGCCCAGATCTCCGGGGCGTCCGGGTGGACGCGCTCGCCCAGCTCCGGGTTCTCGTTCGCGATGCGGGCGATGTCGAAGGCCAGCGAACCGTAGTGCGTGGCCAGGTGCCTGGCGGTGTCGGCCGCCATGCGCGGGCCGGGCGCCGGGCGGTCGGTCAGCAGCCGGTGGGCGACCGCGCGCGGGTTGGCGATACCCGGCAGCGGCAGCTTCTTCGGCAGCGAGGCGATCGGCTCGAAGTCGTCACCCAGCGGGTGGCCCGGCAGTGCCTCCAGCTTCTTCATGATCGTGCGGCCGATGTGCCGGAAGGTCGTCCACTTGCCGCCCGCGACGGACAGCATGCCCGCCCTGCCCTCGGTCACGACCGTCTCGCGCTTGGCCTTCGCGGTGTCACCGGGGCCGCCGGGCAGCACCCGCAGACCCGCGAAGGAGTACGTGATCAGGTCGCGGTCCAGCTGCTGGTCCCGGATGGAGAACGCGGCCTCGTCCAGGATCTGGGCTATGTCCTTGTCGGTGACCGCGACGTCCGCCGGGTCGCCCTCGAACTCCTCGTCCGTGGTGCCCAGCAGGAGCATGTCCTCCCAGGGCAGGGCGAACGTGATGCGGTACTTGTCGATCGGGGTCGCGAGCGCCGCCTTCCACGGCGACGTCCGCTTCAGGACCAGATGCGCGCCCTTCGACAGACGGATCGACGGCGCGGCATTCGGGTCCTCCATCCGGCGCAGGTGGTCGACCCACGGGCCGGTCGCGTTCAGCACGAGGCGGGCGTTGACCCCGAACTCGTCACCGGACACGCGGTCCCTCAGGTCCGCGCCGGTCACCCGGCCCTTGGTGAACCGCAGGCCGGTGACCTCGGCGTGGTTGAGCACGACCGCGCCCGCCTCGACGGCCCCGCGGACCGTCATCAGCGCCATGCGCGCGTCGTTCATCTGGTCGTCGCCGTACACCGCGACGGCCTTGAGGTTGTCGGTGCGCAGCTCGGGCACGTCCTGCGCCGCCTTGGCGGGGGACAGGAGGTGGCCGACGCCGTCACCGAAGCCGGAGAGCGCGGAGTAGGCGAACACGCCCGCCCCGAGCTTCGCGGCGCCGTGCGGCCCGCCCTTGTACACGGGGAGGTAGAACGTGAGCGGGTTCGCCAGGTGGGGGGCCACCTGGCGGGAGACCGCACGGCGCTCGAAGTGGTTCTCCGCCACCAGCTTCACCGCGCCGGTCTGCAGGTAGCGCAGACCGCCGTGGAGCAGCTTGGAGGAGGCGGACGAGGTGGCGCCGGCGAAGTCACCGGCGTCGACCAGAGCCACCCTGAGGCCGGACTGCGCGGCGTGCCAGGCGGTGGAGATGCCCAGGATACCGCCGCCGATCACGAGAAGGTCGTACGACGCCTTGGCGAGCTGCTCCCGGGTCTCGGCGCGGCTCGGGTTGGAGCCGGAGGCCGGGTGCGTCCCGAGGGCAGGCACGGACTGCAGGGTGGTCTGACTGGTCATTTCGGGTTCTTACTCCTCATCAGAGTTCGAGAGCTGGCGAGCGCTGCTCTCAGCTCTCGTCGTCCTCGATCCAGCCCATGGTCCGCTCGACGGCCTTGAGCCAGTTCTTGTACTCACGGTCGCGGGTCTCCGCGTCCATGTGGGGGGTCCACTCGGCTGCCCGGCGCCAGTTGGAGCGCAGTTCGTCGGTGCCGGACCAGAAGCCGACGGCGAGACCGGCGGCGTAGGCGGCGCCGAGGCAGGTGGTCTCGGCGACCATCGGGCGCACCACGGGTGCGTCCAGGACGTCCGAGAGGGTCTGCATCAGCAGGTTGTTGGAGGTCATGCCGCCGTCGACCTTCAGGGCCACCAGCTCGTCCCCGGAGTCCTTGACCATGGCGTCGGCGATCTCCCGCGTCTGCCACGCGGTCGCCTCCAGGACGGCACGCGCGAGGTGCGCCTTGGTGACGTACCGGGTCAGGCCGGCGATCACACCGCGGGCGTCGGAGCGCCAGTGCGGGGCGAACAGGCCGGAGAAGGCCGGTACGAAGTAGGCGCCGCCGTTGTCCTCGACCGAGAGCGCGAGCGTCTCGATCTCGGCGGCGGTGGAGATCAGGCCCATCTGGTCCCGCATCCACTGCACCAGCGAACCGGTGACGGCGATCGAGCCCTCCAGGGCGTACACCGTCGGCTGGTCGCCGATCTTGTAGCCGACCGTGGTCAGCAGGCCCGCGTACGAGTTGATGATCTTGTCACCGGTGTTCATCACCATGAAGGTGCCGGTGCCGTACGTCGACTTGACCTCGCCCTCGGCGAAACAGGTCTGGCCGAACAGGGCCGCCTGCTGGTCGCCGAGCGCCGAGGCGACCGGGATGCCGCCGAGCAGGTCGCCCAGCTTGCCGCCGGTGACGTCGCCGTAGACCTCGGCGGAGGAGCGGATCTCCGGCAGGATCTGCAGCGGCACACCGATCGACTCGGCGATCTTGTCGTCCCACTCCATGGTGTGCAGGTTCATCAGCATGGTGCGGGACGCGTTGGTGACGTCGGTGACGTGCTTGCCCCCGTTGACACCGCCGGTCAGGTTCCAGATGACCCAGGTGTCCATGGTGCCGAAGAGGATGTCGCCGGCCTCGGCGCGCTCCTGGAGGCCCTCGACGTTGTCCAGCAGCCAGCGGGCCTTGGGGCCGGCGAAGTAGGAGGCCAGGGGCAGGCCGGTCTCGCGGCGGAAGCGGTCCTGGCCGACATTGCGGCCGAGCTCCTTGCAGAGCCCGTCGGTGCGGGTGTCCTGCCAGACGATGGCGTTGTGGACGGGCTCACCGGTGTTCTTGTCCCACAGCACGGTGGTCTCGCGCTGGTTGGTGATGCCGATGGCCTTGATGTCGTCGCGGGTGATGCCGGCCTTCTGGATGGCTCCGGCGACGACCTCCTGGACGTTGGTCCAGATCTCGTTGGCGTTGTGCTCGACCCAGCCCGGCTTCGGGAAGATCTGCTCGTGCTCCTTCTGGTCGACGGAGACGATACGGCCGTCGCGGTCGAAGACGATGCAGCGGGACGAGGTGGTGCCCTGGTCGATGGCGGCGATGAAGGGGCCGGCGGTGTGGGCGTCGGTCACAGTTAGCTCCTGGAAGTTCCGTGGTTATGGGGCTTTACGTACGGCGCGCGCTGAGAGTTTCGGTGCTTATCACCCGAATGGGTGAAGCTCGCTGCTCCTAGGCGAAAGCGACGTTGTAGATGCCTGCCGCGATGGCGCCGCCGATCAGCGGACCGACCACCGGGATCCAGGCGTAGCCCCAGTCGGAACCACCCTTGTTGGGCAGCGGAAGAAGGGCGTGGACGATACGCGGACCGAGGTCACGGGCCGGGTTGATCGCGTAACCGGTCGGGCCGCCGAGGGACAGACCGATGGAGACGACCACGAGCGCGGTGATCAGGGCGCCCAGGGTGCCGAGGCCGTTGCCGGCGTCGTTCAGGCCCTGCGTGAGGACGGCGAGGACCAGCACGACGGTGCCGATGATCTCCGTGGCGAGGTTCTGCACCGCGTTCCGGATCTCGGGACCGGTGGAGAAGATGCCCAGGACCGGGCCCGCGCCCTTCTCCTGGGCCTCGACGGCCTTGGTCGCGGTGGCCTGGGCGCCCGGACCGCCGACGATCTCCTTGTCGGTGAGGTGGGCGTGGAACTGGCCGTAGTAGGCGACCCAGACCAGGGCCGCACCGATCATGGCGCCGAGCAGCTGTCCGGCGAAGTACGTCGGAACATTGCTCCACTCGCCGTCCTTGATCGCGAGTGCGACGGTCACGGCCGGGTTCAGATGGGCGCCGGACAGCGGCGCCGAGGTGTAGACCGCCGTGAGTACTGCGAAGCCCCACCCGAAGGTGATGGCGAGCCAGCCGGCGTTGCGGGCCTTGGAGGCCTTCAGCGTGACGGCGGCGCAGACGCCCCCGCCGAGCAGGATGAGTATGGCGGTACCGATGGTCTCGCCGATGAAGATGTCGGAGCTGGACACCCGCGACTCCTTTGTCCTTCGTCCAGGGAAGCCGAACCCCGGGTCCCTCCGGTGGTTCGCGTTGCCCTCGGGGGTGAGAGCGATGCCGGCCCTTGGCGTTGTCACACTCTAGCGCGTATTGCCGGTAGGTGTTCGACAATGCCGACCGATGGACGGGAGTCTTGCCCCGGCGTCAGGTGTGCGTCAAGAGCTCTGTCGTTGAATGCGCGATCGTTGTTGATTGTGTTTATTTATCGACATCGCGACAGTGGGGTCGTGACATGACAAAGGCCGGGACGTCCTACGACGTCCCGGCGGTCACTCTCGTGCCAGGGGGCGCTCAGAACCGCCCGGCGCCCAGGTCCCGCGACACCGCACGGGCGCAGTCACGCACGGCCGCGATCAGTTCGGGGCGCAGCTCGCCGTCCCGGTACAGCCGCTCCATGGCGCCGGTGATGCCGACCGCGCCGACCGGCATACGGCGTCGGTCGTGGATGGGGGCGGCCAGGGAGGCGACGCCCTCCCAGGTCTCCTCGACGTCCGCCGCGTAGCCACGCGCGCGTGTCATGTCGAGGAGATGCTCGAAGTCGTCCAGCTCGCACACCGTCCGGTCCGTGAAGGCCTTGCGGTCGGCCTCGATCGCCTCGCTGTGCGCGACCGGGTCGTACGCCGACAGGACCTTGCCCAGGGCGGTGGAGTGCAGGGGCTGCATGGCGCCGATCTCCAGCACTTGCCGGCTGTCGTCCGGGCGGAAGACGTGGTGGACGATCAGCACCCCCTGCTGGTGCAGGACGCCCAGGTAGACGCTCTCCCCGCTGGAGCGGGCCAGGTCGTCCGTCCACACCAGGGCGCGTGCCCGCAGCTCGTGCACGTCCAGATAGGTCGTGCCCAGGCGCAGCAGCTCGGCGCCCAGCTGGTAGCGCCCGGAGGCGTCGTCCTGCTCGACGAAGCCCTCCTGCTGGAGGGTGCGCAGAATTCCGTGGGCGGTGCCCTTGGCGAGGCCCAGTGACGAGGCGATGTCCGACAGGCCGAGGCGTCGCTCGCCGCCTGCGAGAAGCCGCAGCATCGCGGCCGCCCGTTCGAGCGACTGGATGTTCCGTGCCATCGCCGTGCTGCCTCCGTCCCCTTCGACCGTCGACATCGCGACGTCGCTGCCGCCGTTCGGCAATGTCGAACACTACCGGTCGATGCCGACCTCCCGCTAATGGTCCGTCGCCATCCGGCTGCTTCTCTTGTGTCACAGGTATCCGGTGAGCGCCCCCACTGTCGTCCCCGTCCGCGTCGTGGACGGCCCGACCATTTCGTCGCGGTCCCGGCTACCCTGACGGCGTGCGCCCGCTGTGGAAAGTCACACAGGGGGGCAAAGCCGACAGCCGTCGCATTCCAGGGAGCCCTTTCATGGCCTCGTTGCCACCGACCCCTTCCGCCGACAGCCGGACCCGTGCGTCCGCCCTCCGTGAGGCGCTCGCCACCCGTGTGGTGGTAGCCGACGGAGCGATGGGCACCATGTTGCAGGCCCAGGAGCCCAGCCTGGAGGATTTCCAGCAGCTCGAGGGCTGCAACGAAATCCTCAACGTGACCCGCCCGGACATCGTCCGCTCGGTGCATTCCGAGTATTTCGACGCGGGCGTCGACTGCGTCGAGACCAACACCTTCGGTGCGAACCTCACCGCGCTCGGCGAGTACGACATCCCCGAGCGCGTCGCCGAGCTGTCCGAGGCCGGCGCCCGCATCGCCCGCGAGACGGCGGACGAGTTCGCCGCGCGGGACGGCCGCGCGCGCTGGGTGCTCGGGTCGATCGGTCCCGGCACCAAGCTGCCCACCCTCGGCCACACCACCTTCACCGCCATCCGTGACGCCTACCAGCAGAACGCCGAGGGCCTGCTGGCCGGCGGCGCCGACGCGCTGCTGGTGGAGACCACCCAGGACCTGCTCCAGACCAAGGCATCCGTCCTGGCCGCCCGCCGGGCGATGGAGACAGCCGGGTACGACGTCCCGCTGATCGTGTCCGTGACGGTGGAGACCACCGGCACGATGCTGCTCGGATCGGAGATCGGCGCCGCGCTGACCGCGCTGGAACCGCTCGGCATCGACATGATCGGCCTGAACTGCGCGACCGGCCCGGCCGAGATGAGCGAGCACCTGCGCTACCTGTCCCGGCACTCCCGCGTCCAGCTGTCCTGCATGCCCAACGCGGGCCTGCCGGTGCTGACCAAGGACGGTGCCCACTACCCGCTGACGGCCCCGGAGCTGGCCGACGCGCAGGAGAACTTCGTCCGCGACTACGGCCTCTCCCTCATCGGCGGCTGCTGCGGCACCACCCCGGAGCACCTGCGTCAGGTCGTCGACCGCGTCCGCGACCTCACCCCGGCCGGGCGCAGCCCGCGCCCCGAGCCCGGCGCCGCATCGCTCTACCAGACCGTCCCCTTCCGCCAGGACACCTCCTACCTGGCCATCGGTGAGCGCACCAACGCCAACGGCTCCAAGAAGTTCCGCGAGGCCATGCTGGAGGCCCGCTGGGACGACTGTGTGGAGATGGCCCGCGACCAGATCCGCGAGGGCGCGCACATGCTCGACCTGTGCGTGGACTACGTCGGCCGGGACGGCGTCGCCGACATGGAGGAGCTGGCCGGCCGCTTCGCCACCGCCTCCACACTGCCCATCGTCCTCGACTCCACCGAGGTCGACGTCATCCAGGCCGGCCTGGAGAAGCTCGGCGGCCGCGCGGTCATCAACTCCGTCAACTACGAGGACGGCGACGGCCCCGAGTCCCGCTTCGCGAAGGTCACCCAGCTCGCCCGCGAGCACGGCGCCGCGCTGATCGCGCTGACCATCGACGAGGAAGGCCAGGCCCGCACCCCGGAGAAGAAGGTCGAGATCGCCGAACGGCTGATCGACGACCTGACCGGCAACTGGGGCATCCTCGAGTCGGACATCCTCATCGACGCCCTGACCTTCACCATCTGTACCGGCCAGGAGGAGTCCCGGAAGGACGGCATCGCCACCATCGAGGCGATCCGCGAGCTCAAGCGCCGCCACCCGGACGTCCAGACCACCCTCGGCCTGTCGAACATCTCCTTCGGCCTGAACCCGGCCGCCCGCATCCTGCTCAACTCCGTCTTCCTCGACGAATGCGTCAAGGCGGGCCTGGACTCGGCCATCGTCCACGCCTCGAAGATCCTTCCGATCGCCCGCTTCAGCGAGGAGGAGGTGCGGACGGCCCTCGACCTGATCCACGACCGCCGCGCCGAGGGCTACGACCCGCTGCAGAAGCTGATGGCCCTCTTCGAGGGCGCCACTGCCAAGTCGCTGAAGGCGGGCAAGGCCGAGGAACTCGCCGCCCTTCCACTGGAGGAGCGCCTCAAGCGCCGCATCATCGACGGCGAGAAGAACGGCCTGGAGGCCGACCTCGACGACGCCCTGCAGACCCGTCCTGCCCTCGACATCGTCAACGAGACCCTCCTGGACGGCATGAAGGTCGTCGGCGAACTGTTCGGCTCCGGCCAGATGCAGCTGCCGTTCGTCCTCCAGTCCGCCGAGGTCATGAAGACCGCCGTCGCCCACCTCGAACCGCACATGGAGAAGTCCGACGCCGACGGCAAGGGCACCATCGTGCTGGCCACCGTGCGCGGCGACGTCCACGACATCGGCAAGAACCTCGTGGACATCATCCTGTCCAACAACGGCTACAACGTGGTCAACCTGGGCATCAAGCAGCCCGTCTCCGCGATCCTGGAGGCCGCCGAGGAGCACCGGGCCGACGTCATCGGCATGTCCGGGCTGCTGGTCAAGTCCACGGTGATCATGAAGGAGAACCTGGAGGAGCTCAACCAGCGCGGCCTGGCGGCGAACTACCCTGTCATCCTCGGCGGCGCGGCCCTCACGCGCGCGTACGTCGAGCAGGACCTGCACGAGCTCTACGGGGGCGAAGTCCGCTACGCCCGGGACGCGTTCGAGGGCCTGCGCCTGATGGACGCCCTGATCGGCGTCAAGCGGGGCGTGCCCGGCGCGAAGCTGCCCGACCTCAAGCAGCGCCGGGTCAGGAGCACCGCCACGACGGCCGTGGAGGACGAGCGTCCCGAGGAAGGCCACGTCCGCTCCGACGTCGCCACCGACAACCCGCTGCCCGAGCCGCCGTTCTGGGGCACCCGCGTCATCAAGGGCATCCAGCTCAAGGAATACGCCTCCTGGCTCGACGAGGGCGCCCTCTTCAAGGGCCAGTGGGGCCTGAAGGAGACCCGCACCGGAGACGGACCGTCGTACCAGGAACTCGTCGAGAACGAGGGCCGCCCGCGGCTGCGCGGACTGCTCGACCGGCTGCAGACGGACAACCTCCTCGAAGCGGCCGTGGTCTACGGCTACTTCCCGTGCGTCTCCAAGGACGACGACCTGATCCTCCTGGACGAGCACGGCAACGAACGCACCCGCTTCACCTTCCCGCGCCAGCGCCGCGGCCGCCGCCTGTGCCTCGCGGACTTCTTCCGCCCGCAGGAGTCGGGCGAGACGGACGTCGTGGGCCTCCAGGTGGTCACCGTCGGCTCGCGGATCGGCGAGGAGACGGCGCGGATGTTCGAGGCGAACGCCTACCGCGACTACCTGGAGCTGCACGGCCTCTCCGTGCAGCTGGCCGAGGCGCTCGCCGAGTACTGGCACGCGCGCGTGCGCTCCGAGCTGGGCTTCGCCGGTGAGGACCCGGCCGACATCGAGGACATGTTCGCGCTGAAGTACCGCGGCGCCCGCTTCTCCCTCGGCTACGGCGCCTGCCCGAACCTGGAGGACCGGTCCAAGATCGCCGACCTGCTCCAGCCGGAGCGCATCGGCGTCCACCTCTCCGAGGAGTTCCAGCTGCACCCCGAGCAGTCCACGGACGCGATCGTCATCCACCACCCCGAGGCGAAGTACTTCAACGCACGATGACGTACTCCGTGACGTACTCCGTCGGCGCACGACGCGCCGCCTCCGGCGTGATTCTGGGCGGGACCGCGGGCGTGTGACCGGTGTGCCCCGAGGCACATCGATCAGATCAGGCGCTTCGGCGCCGCACGTCGTAGACTGGACGGTCCACCGCAGGCCGGTTCCCTTCATGGGAGCCGGCCTGATCGCCCCTCAAGGAGGTGCGCCAGGATGACCAGCACGGTCCCCGCGCCAGTAACCCGTACGGCCGACGGTTCGGCACTTCAGGCTGTACTCCTCGACATGGACGGAACCCTGGTGGACACCGAGGGCTTCTGGTGGGACGTCGAAGCCGAGGTCTTCGCGGGCCTCGGCCACACCCTCGACGACACCTGGCGCCATGTCGTGGTCGGCGGCCCGATGAGCCGCAGCGCGGGATTCCTGATCGAGGCCACCGGAGCCGACATCACCCTCGCCGAGCTCACGGTGCTGCTCAACCAGGGCTTCGAGGACCGTATCGACCGCGCCCTGCCCCTGATGCCGGGAGCGGCCCGGCTACTGGCCGAACTGGCCGAGTACGAGATCCCCACGGCGCTGGTCTCCGCCTCGCACCGGCGCATCATCGACCGCGTGCTCACCTCGCTCGGCCCGCAGTACTTCGCCCTCACCGTCGCCGGCGACGAGGTGGCGCGCACCAAGCCGCACCCGGACCCGTACCTGTTCGCCGCGGCCGGACTCGGCGCCGAGCCCGGCAGATGCGCGGTAGTCGAGGACACGGCGACCGGTGTGGCCGCCGCCGAGGCCGCGGGCTGCCATGTGGTGGCCGTGCCGTCGGTCGCGCCGATCACGCCGGCCGCCCGGCGTACCGTGGTGACCTCGCTGGAAGAGGTCGATCTGGCATTTCTGCGCGGGCTGATCGTGGTCTGACAACAAAAATAGGGTCGGCGTTCACCCAGTGTGCGGCCCCGATAGACCAGGGAATTCCGCAAAGGAATTCGAATGTCGAGCGATGGCTGAATTCCGGAGCGGACCAAGACCGTTCACTTTGTGACGTTCACCACTCTCCGGAGTGTCGACAGGTGTTCCGCGGTGTGCCGTCGGCCCACATTCGGGGCCTTCAGGCGCACCGTTGTGTCCCGATTGATGGATCAGTGCACGAATCCTTCCGGCATCAGCTTTCCGGTGCGTCCGCGATCGGTCTCACAGCGTGATGGGTTCTCAACTCCGGTGGCGGCGAACCTTCCTACGGGTGCGGACTAACCTCGTCGCGAGAACATCGCCCTTACCCCCGTGATCCGCCGCGACACCCCTGCATGCCGGGTACACGGAGTCGACAGCTGGAGAAACCCGAGCATGAACCGCAAGACTTTGGTGCTGCCGGCCGTCATCGGCCTGCTCGCGCCGGTTCTCGCCGCCTGCGGCGGAACCGACAGCGGTAGCGGCGGCGGCGACGCGATCGTCGTCGGCACCACGGACGCGTTCACTGCCTCGAAGGACGCTCCCGCCCCCCTCGACCCGGCCTACGCCTACGACGTCGGCACCTGGAACATCCTGCGCCAGACCGTGCAGACCCTGATGGTCCAGCCGCGCGGCGAGGGCGACCCGGTGCCCGAGGCCGCCCAGAGCTGCGGCTTCACCGACAGCGGCAACGAGCGCTACGCCTGCACCCTGCGCAAGGACCTCACGTTCGCGAACGGCGACCCCGTCACCGCGGGCGACGTGAAGTACTCCATCGACCGCGCCCGCGCCCTCAAGGCCGACAGCGGCGTCTTCGCTCTGCTGTCCACCATCGACACCGTCGAGACACAGGGCGACCGCGAGGTCATCTTCCACCTCAAGACCGCCGACGCCACCTTCCCGTTCAAGCTGTCCACCCCGGTCGCGGGCATCGTCGACCCGGACACCTACGCCAAGGACAAGCTGCGCGACGGCTTCGAGGTCGACGGCTCCGGCCCGTACACCCTCCAGGCCGAGGTCAAGAACGACGAACTCGTCTCCGCCGTCTTCACCAAGAACCCCGACTACAAGGGGAGTCTGACGGTGAACAACGACAAGGTCGAACTGCGCAACTTCGCGGACGCCGACGAAATGGGCACCGCCCTCGACAAGGGCGACATCGACCTGATGACCCGCACCATGTCGCCCGAGCAGATCCAGAAGCTCTCCGCGGACTCCGACGACACCGTCGACCTCGTCGACATGGCCGGCCTGGAAATCCGCTACCTGGCCTTCAACACCAACGACCCGAGCGTACGGACCAAGGCCGTCCGCCAGGCGATGGCGCAGATCGTCAACCGCGGCGAACTCGTCTCCAAGGTCTACGGCTCCCAGGCCGAACCGCTGTACTCGCTGGTCCCCGCCAGCGTCACCGGCCACTCCAACTCGTTCTTCAACAAGTACGGCGACCCGAGCCCCGCCAAGGCCAAGTCCCTGCTGGAGAAGGCCGGCATCACCACACCGGTGAAGCTGACGCTGCACTACACCACCGACCACTACGGCTCGGCCACCAAGAAGGAGTTCGAGCTGCTCCGCGAGCAGCTCAACGACAGCGGCCTGTTCGACGTCGACATCGAAGGCGCCCCCTGGGCCACGTTCCGCCCCGCCGAGCAGAAGGGCGAGTACGAGGTCTACGGCATGGGCTGGTTCCCGGACTTCCCCGACGCCGACAACTTCCTCGCGCCCTTCCTCGACAAGGACAACTTCCTCGGCTCGCCCTACGCCAACAGCGCGATCCGCAACAACCTCATCCCGGAGTCCCGCCGCGTGGCCGACCGGCTCTCGGCGGCCGGCAGCCTGACGGACATCCAGGACATCGTCGCCGACGACGTCCCGGTGCTGCCGCTGTGGCAGGGCAAGCAGTACGTCGCCGCCGGCGACGACGTCACGGGGACGGCGTACGTGCTCAACTCCTCCTCGACCCTTCAGCTGTGGGAGCTCGGCCGCGGCGTGAGCGGCTGACGTCTCTCCGTGCCCGGCGCCGACGACCAGGGCGCCGGGCCTGGCCCGGGATCCGGGACGCGGCCCGGGTTCCTCACAACGACGACAAGGCACTCGTACGTGAACATGCGCAACCAGTGGCCGGTCCTGCCCGTCGTGGCAGGGCTGGCCTCCGGCCTGCTGACCGGCTGCGGAACCGAGACGGGCGACACCGGGGGGACCGGCAGCTCGGTGGTCATGGGGATGTCCGACGACGTCCTCGCCACCGACCCCGCCTCCGGCTACGACCCCGGCTCCTGGCTGTTGTTCAACAACGTCTTCCAGTCCCTGCTCAGCTTCCCCAAGGGCGCCACCGAACCACAGCCCGAAGCCGCCGAGCAGTGCACCTTCTCCGACACGGAAGCGAAGGTCTACAAGTGCACGCTCAGAGACGGCCTCAAGTTCAGCAACGGTGACGAACTCACCTCGGAGGACGTCAAGTTCTCCTTCGACCGCATGCTGAAGATCAACGACCCCGACGGCCCCGCCGTCATGTTCCCCACGCTCGACAAGGTGCGCACCCCGGACGAGAGGACGGTCGTCTTCCAGCTCAACACCCCGGACGCCACCTTCCCGAGCAAGATAGCCTCCGGCGCCGGCTCCATCGTCGACCAGGAGCAGTACGACGCGAGCGGCCTGCGCAAGGACAACGAAGCGGTCGGCTCCGGCCCGTACAAGCTGGACTCGTTCGACGACGACGAAGCCGTCTTCTCCGTCAACGAGAACTACAAGGGCACCGCGAAGGCGCAGAACTCCGGCGTGACGCTGAAGTTCTTCCACGGCGACCAGGACGCCCTGAAGAAGTCCCTGAGCGCGGGCGACGTCGACATCGCCTACCGAGGCCTCACCGCCGGCGACATCGCCGACATCGAGAAGTCCGGCGGCGAGTCCGGCGCCGAGGTCGTCGAGGGCAGCAGCGCCGAAGTCCAGCACCTGGTCTTCAACATGGACGACCCGGTCACCGGAAAGCTCGGCGTCCGCAAGGCCATCGCCTACCTCATCGACCGTGACGCCCTCATCAAGGACGTCTACCAGGGCACCGCCAGCCCGCTGTACTCGATCATCCCGGCCGGTATCAGCGGCCACAACACGGCCTTCTTCGACACCTACGGCGCCCGCCCCTCCAAGGCCAAGGCCGCCGCCGCGCTGCAGGACGACGGCATCACCGGCAAGGTCAAGCTGACCCTCTGGTCCACCCCGTCGCGCTACGGCCCGGCCACCGACCAGGAGCTGAAGACGATCGCGCGGCAGCTCAACGACAGCGGCCTGTTCGACGCCGACGTGCAGTCCGTCGCCTTCGACCAGTACGAGAAGGACATCGCCGACGGCAAGTACGGCGTGTACGTGAAGGGCTGGATCCCGGACTACCCGGACGCCGACAACTTCACGGCCCCCTTCTTCGGCAAGGGCAACGTGCTGAGCAACAACTACAGCAACAACGCCATCACCGGCTCGCTCATCCCGCGCACCGCCGCCGAGAGCGACCGCTCCGCGACGGACGACGAGTTCAACCAGCTCCAGGACATCGTGGCCAGGGAACTCCCCGTCCTGCCGGTCTGGCAGGCCAAGCAGTACGCCGTCGTCCGCGACAACGTCTACGGCCTGGAGTACTGCCTCGACGCCTCCACCGTCTTCCGCTTCTGGGAGCTGAGCAAGGGCTGACGCGCGGCCACCGCCGACGGACGGTCCCCTACCCGTCGCACATACGAAGAGGGCGCCCCTTCCAGGAAGGGGCGCCCTCTCCGCCGTGACGCGGGCTCTCGCCGTGCTCCGGCCCCTACTGCGCGCCGGGGCGCACCAGCCCGCTTTCGTACGCGTACACCGCGGCCTGCACCCGGTCACGCAGCCCCAGCTTGGTGAGGACATGCCCGACGTGCGTCTTCACCGTGGTCTCGCTGACGAACAGGTCCGCGGCGATCTCCGCGTTGGACAAGCCCCTCGCCACCAGCTTCAGCACCTCCACCTCGCGCTCGGTGAGCGTGTGCAGGGTGTCCGGAACCGGCTCGTCACCCGACGGCAGATGCGTCGCGTACTTGTCGAGCAGCCGACGCGTGATGCTCGGCGCGAGCATCGCCTCACCACCGGCGACCACACGGATCGCCTGCACCAGCTCGTTGGCCGGAGCGTCCTTCAGCAGGAAGCCGCTGGCGCCCGCCTTCAACGCCTCCACCACGTACTCGTCGAGATCGAAGGTGGTCAGCACCAGCACCTTCGCCGGCCCGTCCCGCTCGGGCCCGGTGATCTGCCGGGTCGCCTCGACACCGTCCATCCGAGGCATACGGATGTCCATCAGAACCACGTCGGGCTGTAGAGCCCGCACCTGGTCGAGAGCCTGGAGGCCGTCGCCGGCCTCGCCCACGACCGCGATGTCCTGCTCCGCTTCCAGAATCATCCGGAAGCCGGTACGCAGCAGCGGCTGGTCGTCGACCAGTAGGACGCGGATGGCCACGTAAGTCTCCTTCGCTAGTCCGGCCCCATTCTGCCCTGCGGGCCGTCACCGGACTCGCCCGCCCTGACCGGCAGCTACCGCGTCCCCCCGCCGACGCTTTCCTCTGCCCCCCTCACCTCCAACGGATACGGCGGGGGAGTGCCGCCGAATTCCGGGCAGTGCGCCTGGTGATCGCACCAGCCGCACAGCTTCGTCGGCCGCGGACGCCAGACGCCCGTCTCGGTCGCCTCCCGGATCGCCTCCCACAGCGCCAGCAGCTTGCGCTCGACCCGCTCCAGGTCGGCGAGGACCGGGTCGTACGTCAGCACGTCACCGCTGCCGAGATAGACGAGCTGGAGCCGGCGCGGGATCACGTTCTTCAGCCGCCACACGACGAGCGCGTAGAACTTCATCTGGAACAGCGCGCCCTCGGAGTACTCGGGCCGCGGCGCCTTGCCGGTCTTGTAGTCGACGATCCGCACCTCACCCGTGGGCGCCACGTCGACCCGGTCGATGATGCCGCGCAACCGCAGCCCCGAATCCAGCTCGGCCTCCACGAACAACTCCCGCTCGGCCGGCTCCAGCCGCGTCGGGTCCTCCAGCCCGAACCACCGCTCGACGAGCCGCTCCGCCTCACCCAGCCACGTCGCCAGCCGCTCGCCCTCCGGATCGTCCGCGAACAGCTCCACGACCTCCGGCCTGCTCTCCCGCAGCCGGTCCCACTGACCGGGGATGAGCGACTTCGCACGCGGAGCGGTCCGCTCGGCGGCCGGGGCGTCGAAGAGCCGCTCCAGCACCGCATGCACCAGCGTGCCCTTCGTCGCCGCCGCGCTCGGCTTCTCGGGCAGCCGGTCGATCACCCGGAACCGGTAGAGCAGCGGGCACTGCATGAAGTCACTGGCACGCGAGGGAGACAACGAGGCCGGCGCTATGGCAGCGCGGACCACAGTGCCACCCGCCGCGGCCGCGTCCTCACCCGCCACGACCACCGCCGCCGTACTGTCCGCCCCCGCTGGGTACTCGTCCGTCGCCGGCGCGGTCACCGGCGCGGCGTCACCGCCGCGGTCCGCCGCGGCACCCTCCGTGCTCGTCTCCATGCCCACAGACCTTACGGCCCGCCACTGACAGTGACCCAGCCCCGGCCGTTACGGCTGGGACGGCCGGGGAAACAGAGAGGGGTGCCGGGGCGGAACACGCCGCGACGGCCGCATACCATCGACCCAGACCCATCCGCCCGGCAGGCGCGGAAGACGCTTCGAACGAGGGGAAACCGTGGACGAGAGCGGCGGGAGCGGGCAGCCGCGGTCCGGCACCGACGAGTCGACCGAGCGCCGAGCAGACCGTAGGTCCCCGGCCACCGACCCCGCACGCCCCGACCCGGCCCCGACCGCCGAACAGCCCACGGACGGCCGGCCATCGGGCACCGACCAGGACGACACCCCGCACGAAGCCCCGCAGGCCACGGACGGCGACGACGCGGCCGCCGACGGTGAGGCAGCCCAGCAGGCACAGGGCGCCCCCGTCGACGACCCCGCGACCCGGCCGGCTCCCGCCCACCCCGCCACAGCACCGGCGCCGACCGAACCCCAGCCCGACGCGGACCCCCACCACGCCCCCACGCACGGCCCCGACGCCCACGACCGCACCCTCGCCCACTCCGGCACGACCAAGGGCCGACCGCCCCAACGCCCCAAGGAACCCCGCGGCGGACTGCTCATGGGACGCCCCTTCGGCGTCCCCGTATACGTCGCCCCCAGCTGGTTCCTCGTCGCCGCACTCATCACCTGGGTCTTCGGCGGACAGCTCGACCGCGTCCTGCCCGAGCTCGGCGCCGCCCGCTACCTCGTCTCCCTCTTCTTCGCCGTCGCCTTCTACGCCTCCGTCCTCGTCCACGAACTCGCCCACACCGTCGCCGCACTCCGCTTCAAACTGCCCGTGCGCCGCATTCAGCTCCAGTTCTTCGGCGGGGTCTCCGAAATCGAGAAGGAGGCCGAGACACCCGGCCGCGAGTTCGTCCTCGCCTTCGTCGGACCGCTGCTCTCCCTCGTCCTCGCCGGCGTCTTCTACGCCGCCATGCAGCCCGTCGAACCCGGCACCGTCCCCGGCGTCCTCCTGGCCGGCCTGATGATCTCCAACCTCATCGTCGCCGCCTTCAACCTGCTCCCCGGACTGCCCCTCGACGGCGGCCGCATGCTCCGCGCCGTCATCTGGAAGCTCACCGGCAAGCCCATGGCCGGCACCATCGCCGCCGCCTGGGTAGGCCGCGCCCTCGCCGTCTCCGTCCTCATCGGACTCCCCTGGCTCACCCAGTCCGGCGCCCTCGGCTCCGACGCCGTCGACAACGTCGGCATGGACACCGTCATGGACGCCCTGCTCGCCGCCATCCTCGCCGCGATCATCTGGACCGGCGCCGGCAACAGCCTCCGCATGGCCCGCCTGCGCGAACACCTCCCCGAACTGCGCGCCCGCACCCTCACCCGCCGCGCCGTCCCCGTCGAGACCGACACCCCCCTCTCCGAAGCCCTGCGCCGCGCCAACGCCGCCGGCGCCCGCGCCCTCGTCGTCGTCGACGCCGACGGCAACCCCCTCTCCCTCGTCCGCGAGGCGGCCATCGTCGGCGTCCCCGAACACCGCCGCCCCTGGGTCGCCGTCAGCGGTCTCGCCCAGGACCTGACCGACGGCATGCGCGTCTCCGCCGAACTCGCGGGGGAGGACCTGCTGGACGCCCTGCGGGCCGCCCCCGCGACCGAATACCTGGTGGTGGAGGAGACCGGCGAGATCTACGGCGTCCTCTCCGCCGCCGACGTGGAGCGCGCCTTCGTGAAGGCGATGGCCAGGCCCAGCTGACACCCGCCCGCACGGACCGGTGCCCCGACCGCCCCATGGTCGGCGGCCCCCACAAACCCCGGTAGGCTGTTCACATGTCCGAACCGACCGGTGCCGCCCGCAGGCGCGGGCCCTTCAAGGTCGGGGACCAGGTTCAGCTGACCGACCCCAAGGGCCGCCACTACACGTTCACGCTCGAAGCCGGGAAGAACTTCCACACCCACAAGGGTTCCTTCCCGCACGACGAACTGATCGGCGCACCCGAGGGCAGCGTTGTCCGCACCACCGGGAACGTCGCCTACCTCGCGCTGCGCCCCCTGCTCCCCGACTACGTCCTGTCCATGCCCCGCGGGGCAGCCGTCGTCTACCCCAAGGACGCGGGGCAGATCCTCGCCTTCGCCGACATCTTCCCCGGCGCACGCGTCGTCGAGGCCGGCGTCGGCTCCGGCTCGCTCAGCAGCTTCCTGCTGCGCGCCATCGGCGACCAGGGCATGCTGCACTCCTACGAGCGCCGCCAGGACTTCGCCGATATCGCCCAGCAGAACGTGGAGCGCTACTTCGGTGGCCCCCACCCCGCCTGGCAGCTCACCGTCGGCGACCTCCAGGACAACCTGTCCGACACCGACGTCGACCGCGTCATCCTCGACATGCTCGCCCCCTGGGAATGCCTGGAGGCCGTCTCCAAGGCCCTCGTCCCCGGCGGCATCGTCTGCTGCTACGTGGCGACCACCACCCAGCTCGCCCGGACCGTCGAGTCCATCCGCGAGATCGGCTGCTTCAACGAGCCGAGCGCCTGGGAGTCGATGATCCGAAACTGGCACATCGAGGGCCTCGCCGTCCGCCCCGACCACCGGATGATCGGCCACACCGGCTTCCTGCTCACCGCCCGCCGCCTCGCCGACGGAGTCGAGCCGCCCATGCGCCGCCGCCGCCCCGCCAAGGGCGCCTACGGCGAGGACTACGAAGGCCCCAACGCCGACGGAGGCGCCGGCCGCTGAGGCGGCCCCGTGCCGCAACCAACGTACAAGCGCTGTGGTCGAGTTCCCGGAAC
>NZ_JBHVGZ010000036.1:0-47502 GCF_042800355.1 Streptomyces sp. NPDC057623 | reverse complement strand
TGTCTTCCCCCCTCTCCCCCCACCACTTCATCTTCTTTGTGTTCCCTCCCCCACCCCCCCCTCGCCCCCCCCCCCACAGCGCCTTTCTGTTGGCCCGACACCGACAACCCGCAAATCCGAACGTCGCACAACACCCGCGCGCCCCCTGCGCACCCCCAACCACCGAACACCAGCACCGGAACTCCACCCCCGCCGTTCCCCCGCACTGTGACGTGTGGCACCATGCTGGCCACCCCCACCGGCACAGCCCTCACAGGAGACGCTCCTAGTGCAGCAATCCGCCGTCCCGGAACTGGCACACACCCACACCCGCCCCATCCACTGGCTCGCCACCGCCACAGCGGTCGCCGGCGTCGTGGCCCTCTCCTCCGTCCTGCAGCCCAACTCGGCGACAGCGGCCCAGACAACCGGCCCGGACGCGAAACACGCCCCCGCGGCCCTCGCGCCCCCCGACCCGGCACACGCCGACTTCCCGCTCGAATGCGGCCCGGTGAAAGCGGTCGTGGTCAAGAAGGCCACCGGCGACCTCGACGGCGACGCCAGCCCCGAAACCGTGGTCGTCGTCCACTGCGACGCCCCCATGGGAACCCCGCCCGACGGCATCTACGTCCTCACCCACAGCACCGGGACAGCCACACCCCGCGTCGTCGCCACCCTCGTCGACCCGAAGAACAGCACTACCGTCAGTGACGTAGCGGTCCGCGACAGAGCCGTCACCGCCGACCTGCTCAGCTACTCGTCCGACGACGTACCCCGATGCTGCCCCGACGTGAAGAACAGCGCGAAGTGGCAGTGGAAAGACGGCACGTTCATCCGCTCGACACCCGCCGGCGCCCACAGCGTCTGACCCACGCCACCAGCACCTGTGAGAAATCAGACAGTCGTAACACCCCGTACGCGCAAGGTCACTCGGCGTCCGGACCGTACACCTCGACCTTGTCCGAAACGCGACGCACATGGATGCACTCGCCCGGACATTCCTTCGCCGAGTCCACCACATCCGTGAGAAGCGGCAACGGCACGGGCGTTGTGGCCCCGTCGGCCTGCAAGAGCTCGTCCCCCGCGCCCTTCACATAGGCCAGACCATCGATGTCCAGCTCGAACACCTCCGGCGCGTACTGGGCGCAGATGCCGTCACCAGTACAGAGATCCTGATCGATCCAGACCTCCAGCGCCCCACCATCGACCCCGGCCGCCTGCTCCACGCTCATCTCTCCTGCCATCGACTACGTCGAGCCGAACGGGAATCCGGCCAGCTCTGACGGGTGTTGAACGCTTCGAGCCTACCTGTGGCGGCTTCCCAATCATGTTCGGTGGGTATTCCCCTGGCGTGAGGGAGAGCGCAAGGGTGAAGATCGGACACACCTCGACAGTCTTTGTGATCTAGGGGTTTCAATCGACACCCACCCAGGTAGGGTCTGGAAGCGTCCAGCTCCCCTTGGAGGAGGTGAGGACCGTGGCAGCCCACGACGACGACATGAACCGCGGCATCCGCCCGGGACGAGGGTCCGACGACCCGGCCGGGCAGATCGCCTACCTTGAGCAGGAGATCGCCGTCCTGCGACGCAAGCTCGCCGACTCTCCGCGGCACACGAGGATTCTCGAAGAGCGGATCGTCGAGCTGCAGACAAACCTGGCCGGCGTGTCAGCACAGAACGAACGACTCGCCAACACGCTCCGTGAGGCTCGCGACCAGATCGTGGCCCTCAAGGAAGAAGTCGACCGGCTCGCACAGCCACCGGCCGGCTTCGGTGTCTTCCTACAGGCCCTCGAAGACGGCACCGCCGACATCTTCACCGGAGGCCGCAAACTCCGCGTGAACGTCAGCCCCAGCGTCGACCTCGAAGACCTCCGGCGCGGCCAGGAAGTAATGCTCAACGAAGCGCTCAACGTGGTCGAAGCCATGGAATACGAGAGCGTCGGCGACATCGTCACCCTCAAGGAGATCCTCGAGGACGGCGAACGCGCCCTCGTGGTGGGGCACACCGACGAGGAACGGGTGGTACGGCTCGCCGAGCCGCTGCTGGACGTCACCATCCGACCCGGCGACGCCCTCCTGCTCGAACCCCGCTCCGGCTACGTCTACGAGATCGTTCCCAAGAGCGAGGTCGAGGAACTCGTCCTCGAAGAGGTCCCCGACATCGGCTACGAGCAGATCGGCGGTCTGGGCGGCCAGATCGAGATGATCCGCGACGCCGTCGAGCTCCCGTACCTCTACCCGGACCTGTTCAAGGAGCACGAACTGCGCCCGCCCAAGGGTGTCCTCCTGTACGGGCCCCCCGGATGCGGCAAGACACTCATCGCCAAGGCCGTCGCCAACTCACTGGCCAAAAAGGTCGCCGAAGTCACCGGACAGGCCACCGGCAAGAGCTTCTTCCTCAACATCAAGGGACCCGAGCTCCTCAACAAGTACGTCGGCGAGACCGAGCGGCAAATCCGCCTCGTCTTCCAGCGCGCACGTGAGAAGGCCAGCGAGGGCACACCCGTCATCGTCTTCTTCGACGAGATGGAGTCCCTCTTCCGTACCCGTGGCTCGGGTGTCAGCTCGGACGTGGAGAACACCATCGTCCCGCAGCTGCTCGCCGAGATCGACGGCGTGGAAGGCCTGCAGAACGTGGTCGTGATCGGCGCCTCCAACCGCGAGGACATGATCGACCCCGCCATCCTGCGCCCCGGCCGCCTGGACGTGAAGATCAAGATCGAACGTCCCGACGCCGAGGCAGCCAAGGACATCTTCGGCAAGTACCTCACAGAACGCCTCCCCCTGCACCCCGAGGACCTCGGCGAGCACGGCGACAGCAGGACGACCACCGTCCAGAGCATGATCCAGACCGCCGTCGAGCAGATGTACGCCGAATCCGAGGAAAACCGCTTCCTGGAAGTCACCTACGCCAACGGCGACAAGGAAGTCCTCTACTTCAAGGACTTCAACTCCGGAGCCATGATCGAAAACATCGTGGGCCGCGCCAAGAAAATGGCGATCAAGGACTTCCTCGAGCACAACCAGAAGGGTCTCCGCGTCTCCCACCTCCTCCAGGCATGCGTGGACGAGTTCAAGGAGAACGAGGACCTGCCCAACACCACGAACCCGGACGACTGGGCCAGGATCTCCGGAAAGAAGGGCGAACGGATCGTCTACATCCGTACCCTCATCACCGGAAAGCAGGGCGCAGACACCGGACGCTCCATCGACACGGTGGCAAACACCGGTCAGTACCTGTAAAAGACAGGGCGGCTGCGGGTGCCCCCACCGGGTGCCCGCAGCCGACTGTTTTTCCGGCCACTGCCGGAACAAAGGCGAGCAACGCAATGACGCAAATGATCTCCCCACCAGCGCAAAGGCGTTCTAGGCTCTTCCATACCGCCGAGTCGCGCAGTGCGGGGACGGGCACCGCACACGCACCGGAGCGCCAGCGGTACTTGAGCGGAGCCCCCGACCGAGGGCGCCGCCGGGCAAGGAGGGCCGCATGACCGTACGGCGAGTAATGGGCATCGAGACGGAGTACGGGATCTCCGTCCCCGGCCACCCCAACGCCAATGCCATGCTCACCTCATCCCAGATCGTCAACGCCTACGCGGCGGCGATGCACCGGGCCCGACGGGCCCGCTGGGACTTCGAGGAGGAGAACCCGCTGCGGGACGCGCGAGGCTTCGACCTCGCCCGTGAGGCCGCCGACTCCAGCCAGCTCACCGACGAGGACATCGGCCTCGCCAACGTGATCCTTACCAACGGAGCACGCCTCTACGTCGACCACGCACACCCCGAATACAGCGCCCCCGAGGTCACCAACCCGCGGGACGCCGTCCTCTGGGACAAGGCCGGCGAACGCATCATGGCGGAAGCCGCCGAGCGGGCCGCCCAGCTCCCCGGCGCCCAGCCCATCCACCTCTACAAGAACAACACCGACAACAAGGGCGCCTCCTACGGCACGCACGAGAACTACCTCATGAAGCGGGAAACCCCCTTCTCCGACATCGTGCGCCACCTCACGCCCTTCTTCGTCTCCCGCCAGGTCGTCACCGGAGCAGGCCGCGTCGGCATCGGCCAGGACGGCCATGAACACGGCTTCCAGCTCAGCCAGCGCGCCGACTACTTCGAAGTCGAGGTCGGGCTGGAGACCACACTGAAGCGCCCGATCATCAACACACGCGACGAGCCGCACGCCGACGCGGAAAAGTACCGCCGCCTGCACGTGATCATCGGCGACGCTAACCTGTCCGAGATCTCGACCTACCTGAAGCTCGGCACCACAGCGCTCGTCCTGTCCATGATCGAAGACAGCTTCATCGCGGTGGACCTGGCCGTCGACCAGCCCGTACGCACCCTTCACCAGGTCTCACACGACCCGTCACTCCAGCGGCTCATCACACTGCGCAGCGGCCGCACACTCACCGCGGTCCAGCTCCAGATGGAGTACTACGAACTCTCCCGCAAGTACGTCGAGGAGCGCTTCGGCGCCGACGCCGACGAACAGACCAAGGACATCCTGAGCCGCTGGGAGGACACCCTCAACCGCCTGGAGAGGGACCCCATGAGTCTCGCCGGCGAACTGGACTGGGTCGCCAAGCGCGAACTCATGGAGGGCTACCGACGCCGCGACGACCTCGACTGGGACGCCGCAAAGCTCCACCTCCTCGACCTCCAGTACGCCGACGTACGCCCCGACAAGGGCCTCTACAACCGCCTTGCGGCCCGAGGCCGCATGAAGCGCCTCATGGACGAGGAATCCGTCGTAAGGGCCAAGGCCAAGCCGCCGGAGGACACCCGCGCGTACTTCCGCGGACGCTGCCTGGAGCAGTACGCCGACGACGTCGCCGCCGCCTCGTGGGACTCGGTCATCTTCGACCTCCCCGGCCGCGACTCCCTCCAACGCGTTCCAACCCTCGAACCCCTTCGCGGAACGCGAAATCACGTCAAGGAGCTCCTGGACCGCTGTCGCACCGCGGAAGACCTGGTCAGGGTCCTGTCAGGCAACTGAGGGGTACACGAACGACACCGACCGGACGTCGGCCGAACAGGGTGGAAAACCCGGCGTCCGGGAATCATCGAGATGGCCCCCGTACGTTGCGGAAACTGCGGGGCCGATGTCAGACCCGGCTTGTAGGGTCTGATCATCACCGATCGGCAGGAAAGCCGACCTGCCGACCATGTCGGGCGAAATGAGCGGGGTGAGGGATATGGCAACCAAGGACACCGGCGGCGGACAGCAGAAGGCCACGCGCTCTACTGAGGAGGTCGAGGAGCAGGCGGCGGAGACGCAGGCTTCCGAGGACCTCAAGGAGCGGCAGGAGAAGCTGAGCGACGACGTCGACTCGGTTTTGGACGAGATCGATGACGTACTCGAGGAGAATGCCGAGGATTTCGTGAGGTCCTTCGTTCAGAAAGGTGGCCAGTAGGTCACTTCTGCCTTCGATTCAAAGGTGAAGGCTGGGAGAAGTTCGGGGTGAACGAAGAGTCATCGAGACGCTGTTCGCGGTGCAAGCAGCACTTGCCGCGTGCGGCGTTTGCGAGCAACAAGTCGATGCCCGATGGCCTCCAGGCGTACTGCCGGGAGTGCGCCGCTGAGTACTACCGGCAGCGTCAGGAGGCCAAGGGGAAGAAGGTCCGGGAGAAGGTTTCGGTCCCGCCAGGGCACAAGCGCTGTCCGCAGTGTGAACAGGTGAAGTCGCACTCTGAATGGGAGCGCAACAAGTCCACGTCGGACGGTTGGTCGAGCTACTGCCGTGCCTGCCGGGCGGAGCGGAACCGGGTCAGCTACTTCAAGCGCAAGTACGGCCTCACAACCGCGGAGTTGGACGCGCTGGTTGCAGAACAGCAAGGCATCTGCTGTATATGCCTTGCCGCCCCGGCGGAGCATGTGGATCACTGCCACGAGACGGGTAGGGTCCGTGGCGTACTGTGCTTCAGCTGCAACGCCGCACTGGGGCAGTTCAAGGATCGGCCCGACGTCATAAGGCGGGCTGCTGCTTACGTGGAAGGAATCGCGTGGAAGCCAACACTCGTAGCACCGGGCGTCTACCAGCTGCCTTCCTGACGCCTGGGTCGTCCTCGTTCATGGACTTTCTCTCGGAGCACCAGCCCGAGATGCTGCCCGGTAATCGTCAACTGCCGCCCACGCAGGGCGTGATCGAGGCGCCGCACGGCACCACGATCGTGGCGGTGACGTTCCCCGGGGGTGTCGTGCTCGCCGGTGACCGTCGCGCCACCATGGGCAACGTGATCGCGCAGCGGGACATCGAGAAGGTGTTCCCGGCGGACGAGTACTCGGCCGTCGGTATCGCCGGTACCGCCGGTCTGGCCGTCGAGATGGTGAAGCTCTTCCAGTTGGAGCTGGAGCACTTCGAGAAGGTCGAGGGTGCGCAGCTGTCCCTCGAAGGCAAGGCGAACCGGCTGTCGACCATGATCCGGTCGAATCTCGGCATGGCGATGCAGGGGCTGGCCGTGGTGCCGCTGTTCGCGGGGTACGACGTCGACCGGGCGAGGGGGCGGATCTTCTCCTACGACGTGACCGGTGGCCGTTCCGAGGAGCAGGGGTACGCCGCGACCGGCTCCGGTTCGATCTTCGCGCGTGGGGCCATGAAGAAGCTTTTCCGTGCTGACCTGACCGAGGCCGAGGCCACGACGCTCGTGGTGCAGGCTCTGTATGACGCGGCTGACGACGACTCGGCGACCGGTGGTCCCGATGTCGCCCGCCGGATCTACCCGATCGTCACGGTGATCACTGACGACGGTTTCCGCCGGCTGGGGGATGAGGAGTCCTCTGAGATCGCCCGTTCCATTCTGGAGCGGCGTCTGGAGCAGCCTGACGGCCCGCGGGCCGCGCTGCTGTAGCGGCGGTTCGGTCTTATCTAGGTGATCCTGTGACTTCGACAGAAAGGGACGGATAACCGGTGTCGACGCCGTTCTATGTCTCCCCCCAGCAGGCCATGGCCGACCGGGCGGAGTACGCCCGTAAGGGCATCGCGCGTGGTCGCAGCCTGGTCGTGCTGCAGTATGCCGACGGCATCGTGTTCGTCGGCGAGAACCCGTCCCGTGCGCTGCACAAGTTCAGCGAGATCTATGACCGGATCGGTTTCGCGGCCGCCGGTAAGTACAACGAGTACGAGAACCTGCGGATCGGTGGTGTGCGGTACGCCGATCTTCGTGGTTACACCTATGACCGTGATGACGTGACGGCCCGTGGTCTGGCGAACGTCTATGCGCAGACGCTGGGCACGATCTTCTCTTCGGCGGCGGAGAAGCCGTATGAGGTGGAGCTGGTGGTCGCCGAGGTGGGTGAGACGCCTGAGGGTGACCAGATCTATCGGCTGCCGCATGACGGTTCGATCGTGGATGAGCACGGTTCGGTCGCGGTGGGTGGTAATGCCGAGCTGATCAGCAATTTCCTTGATCAGCGGCATCAGGACGGCATGAGTCTCGCGGAGGCTCTGAAGCTGGCGGTGCAGGCTCTGTCGCGCGAGTCGAACGGCACGCAGCGGGAGATCCCCGCGGAGCGTCTGGAGGTCGCGGTGCTGGACCGGACGCGTCCGCAGTCGCGGAAGTTCAAGCGGATTGTGGGTCGTCAGCTGGCCCGGCTGCTTGAGGCCAATGGTGCGTCCACTGAGGCCGAGAGTGCTGACAACGGGGAGGACTCCGAGGAGTCCGGTGGTTCCGAGGAGTAGTCCGCCCCCGCTGTGTCTGCGTGGTGCCCCGCCGAGCCGCTCGGTCGGGGCACTGGCGTTCCTGGGGTGGGCTTACGGCGCGCTGGGCGGCGCTGTGGAGCCTCGTACGACGAGCTCGACGGGGATGTCGCCCTCCTCGGGTTCGCGGCCTTCCAGGACCGCCAGGAGGGCTTGCATGCCGCGTTCGCCGAAGAGCTCGGCGTCCAGTCGGACGGTGGTGAGTTCGGGGTCGATGGCGGTGGCGAGGGCGAGGTCGTCGAGGCCGGTGATGGAGAGGTCGTCGGGGATGCGCAGTCCGAGGCGGCGTGCGGCTTTGTAGGCGCCGGCGGCGAGTTTGTCGTCGTCGCAGACGAGGGCGGTGGGGCGGGGGCCTTCGGCGGCGAGCGCGGTTTCGGCGGCAGTGCGGGCGTCCTCGATGGAGATGGGTGCGCGGACGGTGCGCAGTGAGGTGCCGGGGACGTCGCCGACTCGTGTGGCCAGTTCGTGTGCGCGTACTTCGAAGGTCCAGGAGGGCACGTCGGCGGCGAGGTGGAGGAAGCGTCGGTGGCCGAGGCCGAGCAGGTGGTCGGTGACTTGGCGGATGCCGTCGGTGATGTCCAGGTTGACGGTGGCGGCGCCGAGGCTGCCGGTGGGGTCGCTGTCCAGCATGACCAGGGGCAGCTGGTCGCCGCGGATGGTGGTGAGGGCGTCGGCGGCCATGGAGGAGGCGATGACGCCGTCGAGGGCGGCCTGGGCGGAGGCGAAGGGGTCGCGGGCCGGGCCGATGCCTTCGGGGGAGGGGTAGAGGACGACGCCGAAGCCGTGTTGGGCGGCGATGCGGGCGGCGCCGGTGTAGACGCCGGCGAAGAATTCGGTGGTGAGAGCGGGGACGACGAGCAGGACGGTGCGTGTGTGGCCGAGGCGTAGGTTGCGGGCGGCGAGGTTGGGGCGGTAGCCGAGTTCGCGGGCGGCTTCGCGGACGCGTTCGGCGGTGGTGGCGGAGACGCGTCCGCGCCATTTGTCGCCGAGTACGAGGGAGACCGCGGCCTGGGAGACGCCTGCTGCCTGGGCGACGTCTCGGCTGGTGGGGCGGGTGCTGCCGTGTGCCACCGTCCGCCTGCTCCTTCGTCTGGACTCGTGAACAGCGCACATGGTACGTATGACGGAGGACGTTATACGTAAAACCTATGCGGAGGGCGGCGCGGCTGATGACCGGCGCATACCTGGAGGTCCTCAGGGCGAGGCATGCCGCCCGGCTGCTCGTCGGCACGCTCACAGGGCGGCTGCCGAACGCGGTGGCGGCGCTCGCGATCGTGCTGTTCGTGCGCGCGGAGGGGGGTTCGTACAGCCTGGCCGGGGGTCTGGCGGCCGTGTACGGGGTCGCCAACGCCGTGGGGCAGCCGGTACTGGGGCGGCTGGTGGACATGTACGGGCAGCCGCGGGTGCAGTTGCCGGCGGCGGTCGCCTCGGCCGTCGCGATGGCCGGTTTCGCTCTCGTGGGCACGGGGGCGCTGCCGCTCGCGTACGCGGCCGTGGCGGCCGCCGGGCTGTTCACGCCGCCCCTGGAGGGTGGTCTGCGCGCGCTGTGGTCGTCGGTCCTGCACAAGGAGGGCCAGGTGCACACCGCGTATGCGATGGACGCGGTGGCGCAGGAAGTCATGTTCACGGTCGGACCGTTGCTGCTGACGTTGTGTGCGTCGTTGTGGTCGGCGCAGGCGGCGCTGCTCGTGGTGAACGCCATCGGGGTGCTGGGCGCGCTGTCGGTGGTGGTGTCGCCGCCTTCGCGCGCGTGGCGTTCGGCGCCTCGTGAGGCGCACTGGCTGGGGGCCTTGCGTTCGCCGGGGTTGCTGGCGCTTCTGGCTTCGTTCCTGTTCATCGGGATGGCGCTCGGGTCGATCGCGGTCGCGGCCGTGTCGTACGCGGACGACCATGGCGGTGACGTGGTGTACGGCTGGTTGATGGCGGGTGTGGGGCTCGGCGCGCTGCTCGGTGGTGTGGTGTACGGGGCGCGGCAGTGGGGTGGTGAGCCGGCACGGCGACTGCGCTTGCTGGTGGCGCTTCTGGCGGTGTGTTACCTGCCGCTGACGCTGATGCCGGGTGTGGTCGCGATGACGTTGCTGGCGGTGCTCGCGGGGGTGTTCCTCGCGCCGTGCATCGCTTGTGCGTTCGTGCTCGTCGACCGGCATGCGCCGCGCGGGACGGTCACCGAGGCGTTCTCCTGGCTCGTGACGACGTTCACGGTGGGCGCGTCGGTCGGAACGGGCCTGACGGGGCCGGTCGTCGAGGCGGGCGGGACGCTGTGGGGGTTCGCCGTGCCGAGTGCCGCGGGGGCGGTGTCGTTGCTGGTCCTGCTGGCCACGGGGAGGGTCCTCGCAGCTCCCGCCAGGGGTGCGGTGGTTGCGGCTTCATCGGAAAATGATCCAAACCGTGCTGTCGAACCCCGTTTCAGCTCGGGGGATCGGGCGTAATGTTCAGTCATGGACCGCCGCATTTTCGGGCTGGAGAACGAGTACGGCGTCACGTGCACGTTCAGGGGACAGCGCCGCCTGTCGCCTGACGAGGTGGCGCGGTACCTCTTCCGCCGTGTCGTGTCATGGGGCCGTAGCAGCAATGTCTTTCTGCGGAACGGCGCCCGCCTCTATCTCGACGTGGGCTCACATCCGGAATACGCGACACCCGAATGTGACAACGTGACCGAACTGGTCACCCACGACAAAGCAGGCGAGCGCATTCTCGAAGGACTCCTGGTGGACGCGGAACGACGCCTGCACGAGGAGGGAATCGCGGGCGACGTCTACCTCTTCAAGAACAACACCGACTCGGCGGGCAACTCGTACGGATGCCACGAGAACTATCTGGTGGCACGCCATGGCGAGTTCTCCCGGCTCGCGGACATCCTCATCCCGTTCCTTGTCACCCGGCAGTTGCTGTGCGGCGCCGGGAAGGTGCTTCAGACTCCGCGTGGCGCGGTGTACTGCGTCAGTCAGCGCGCGGAGCACATCTGGGAGGGCGTCTCCTCGGCGACGACCCGTTCCCGGCCGATCATCAACACGCGTGACGAGCCGCACGCGGACGCCGAGCGCTACCGGCGGCTGCATGTGATCGTGGGCGATTCGAACATGTCCGAGACGACCATGCTGCTCAAGGTCGGCGCGACCGACCTGGTGCTGCGCATGATCGAGGCGGGCACGGTGATGCGTGATCTGACCCTGGAGAACCCGATCCGGGCGATCCGCGAGGTCAGCCACGACATCACGGGTCGCCGCAAGGTGCGCCTGGCCAGTGGCAGGGAGGCCTCGGCGCTGGAGGTGCAGCGCGAGTACTACGAGAAGGCCGTGGACTTCTGCGAGCGCCGCGGCATTCGCACGGGCACGGTCGAGCAGGTCCTGGAGCTGTGGGGCCGCACACTGGACTCGATCGAGGCCGAGGACCTCGACCGGATCGGCACCGAGATCGACTGGGTCATGAAGTACAAGCTCATCGAGCGGTACCGGGCCAAGCACAACATGACCATGTCGCATCCGCGGGTCGCGCAGATAGACCTCGCCTACCACGACATCCACCGTCGTCGTGGCCTGTACTACCTGCTGGAGAAGAAGGGGCAGGCCGCCCGTATCTGCAACGACTTGAAGATCTTCGAGGGCAAGTCCGTTCCGCCGCAGACCACTCGGGCCCGGCTGCGCGGTGATTTCATTCGCAGGGCCCAGGAGCAGCGTCGGGACTTCACCGTCGACTGGGTGCATCTGAAGCTCAACGACCAGGCGCAGCGCACGGTGTTGTGCAAGGACCCGTTCCGTTCGGTGGACGACCGGGTGGAGAAACTGATCGCCGGTATGTGAGTGCCGGGTTCCGGGAGATCCTCCGGTCTCGAATTCGTCCGAGCGGGAGGGCTCCTGCGGAACGCAACACGGGCGCCGTACGTTTCCCGTACGGCGCCCTTCTCACGCCGTAGAGTTGCGCGCACGCCATCCACAAGATCGACCGATTACGAGGCCCTCACCGTGCGCCGACGCTCACTTCTCATCGCCCTACCCGCAGGAATGGTCACGCTCGCCGCATGCGGCGATGACAAGGACGACTCGAGCAAGGCGAGCGACAGTGCGTCGCCCTCGGCCGCGGCGACGTCGGCCGCTCCGGCGCCGAAGATCGTGGACGGTCCGCTGCCGGCGATCACCGCGGGCACGAAGTTCGGGGAGAAGCCGACGGTCGCCAAGGGCAGCGGCGATCCGTCGAAGGACCTGGCGGTGCGGACGGTCATCGCGGGCAGCGGCCAGACGATGGCGGAGAACGACTTCGTCGTGGCCAACTATCTCGGTCAGATCTGGGCCACCGGCAAGTCCTTCGACAACTCCTACGACAGCAAGAAGCCGCTGCTCATCCAGCTCACCCAGGGCCGTGTCATCGACGGCTGGCGGTACGGCCTGACGGGGCGCAAGGCGGGCAGCCGCGTCGAGATGGCCATCCCGCCGACCTGGGGTTACGGCCCGCAGGGCAATGCGGACGCGGGTATCAAGGGCACCGACACCCTGGTCTTCGTCATCGATGTCGAGGAGGCGTTCAACGCCAAGAGCTCGGCCAAGGGCAAGGCGGTGGCCCAGGACAACGTCGATCTGCCCAGGATCGGCACCAACACCGACGGCAAGGCGCCGTCGGTCACCGTCCCCGAGTCGGACGCGCCGACGAAGCTCGTGTCGGCCTATGTCCTGGAGGGCGACGGCGCCGAGGTCAAGGCGGAGCAGACCGTCCTGTGCCAGTTCAAGGGTGTGGTCTGGGACAGCGGCAAGGAGTTCGAGTCGACCTACCAGCAGGGCCAGCTGAGCCAATTCGCGCTGCCGCAGATGCAGCAGGTCGTGAAGGGCCTGGCGCAGGGTTTGACCGGGAAGAAGGTGGGCAGCCGGGTGCTGGTCGTCGTGCCCCCGGACCTGGCGTACGGAGACACCCCGCCGAGTGGCGGTGTCATCAAGAAGGGCTCCACCCTGGTCTTCTCGGTCGACATCCTGGCGACGATGTAGCGGGGCCCGGGTGTAAGACTGTGCTGTTGCCTTTCCACAACCAGCAGGAGCGTAAGACGTGAGCATCGACAAGCCCGAGATCGACTTCCCGGGTGGCGAGCCCCCGGCGGACCTCGAGATCAAGGACATCTGGGAGGGCGACGGCGCGGTTGCGCAGGCGGGCCAGACCGTCTCCGTGCACTACGTCGGTGTCGCCTTCAGCACGGGCGAGGAGTTCGACGCGAGCTGGAACCGCGGTACGCCGTTCCGCTTCCCGCTGGGTGGCGGCCGTGTCATCAAGGGCTGGGACCAGGGCGTGCAGGGCATGAAGGTCGGTGGCCGCCGTCAGCTGACCATCCCGGCCCACCTCGCCTACGGCAACCAGAGCCCGACCCCGGCGATCAAGCCCGGCGAGACCCTGATCTTCGTGGTGGACCTGCTCGGTGTCTGATCGTCGCCCCTGATCGGCGCACGACGGATCGGTGTACGGCTGATCGGCGTACGACCGGACCCGACTACCTGGGGCCCATGCCTGTCCGGGCATGGGCCCTCGGCTTTTGCCAGGCCACCGCGGAGCGGTACGGTCATCGTCCGTAAGCACCATAGGGAAGGCGAAGGGCGTCGATGGCCATTGCCAAGGCCGAGCGGCTCATGAACCTGGCGCTGTGTCTGCTCGGGACGCGGCGGCCGCTGAGCAAGCGCGAGCTGCGTGAGTCCATCGAGGCCTATCTGGAGGCCGGCTCCGACGACTCCTTCAACCGGATGTTCGAGCGCGACAAGGATGATCTGCGCGAACTCGGTCTGGTCATCGAGACCGTGGAGAACCTCGACGGTGAGGTCGGCTATCTGGCCCGCCGGGACAGCAACCGCCTCCCGCCCATCACTCTGGACGCCGAGGAGGCCGCCGCCCTGGGGCTGGCGGCCAAGGTGTGGCAGCAGGTCCGGCTGGCGGGCGCGGCCAGTGGCGCCCTGCAGAAGCTGCGCGCTGCCGGGCTGCCCGAGGATGTCGACCCGTACGAGGCGCATGGCGCGCTGGAGCCCCGTATCCCGGTGCACGAGGCCGCGTTCGAGCCGCTGATGCTGGCCTGCCGCGACCGTCGCCCCGTCCTCTTCGACTACCGCAAGGCCACCGCGGCCCGGCCCGAACCCCGGCATGTCGAGCCGTGGGCGCTGGAGTGCTGGCGCGGTCACTGGTATCTCGCGGGCTGGGACCGGGACCGCGGCGCGGAGCGGGTGTTCCGGTTGTCCCGGATCACGGGCAAGGTGCGCTCGCGTGGCGCGCGGTTCACCGCGCCGGTCCCCGATGTCGTCACCGTGCGGGAGACCGTGGCGAGCTGGGCGGGGGAGACCGCCGACCGTTCCGCGCTGATCCGGCTGCGTACGGACGCGGGGTATCCCCTCCGGGCGAAGGCCACGGCGGTGCGGGAACTCGGGGACGGCTGGGACGAGTTGGAGATTCCGTACGGTCACGGGCTGGATGCGTGGCTGGTGGAGTTCGGGCCCGACGTGGTGGTCCTTGAGCCCGCGGAGTTGCGGGCCGATGTGGTGGACCGGCTGCGTGCCGTGGCCAAGGGCTGAGGGGGAGCGGAGCAAGACAGTGGCAGGCAAACCGGTTCGGCCCGTCAATGCCATCGACCAGACCCGGCGGATGCTTTCGCTGGTGACGTATCTGAGGGAGCGTCCCGGTGCCCGCGTCGAGGATGTCGCGCGTGCCTTCGGCATCTCCGAGGACGAGCTGGTCTCGGACCTCGACGTGCTGCCCATGTGCGGCACCAGCTTCCGCGGCGGTGACCTGCTCGACATCGACACCGACGGCGAGCGCATCTGGTGGCACAACCCCGACGATGTCGCCGAGCCGTTGCGGCTCGCCGCCGACGAGGCCACCGCGCTGCTGGTGGCGGCGCGGGCCGTGTCCACGCTGCCCGGCCTGCGGGAGAGCGACCGGCAGGCGCTGCTGCGGGCGACCGCCAAGGTGGAGACCGCCGCCGGGGAGGCGGCCGGCGCCAGCTCCCGGCTGTCGGTGACCTTCGAGTCCGAGGGCGGAGTCTTCGCCGACGTCGACCGTGCGATCTCCGAGCGGCGCCGGCTGTGGATCCGTTACTACTCGCCGGCCCGGGACGAGGTCACCGAGCGCGAGATCGACCCGATCCGCCTGGTCAGCGTCGGCCACACCTATGTCGAGGCATGGTGCCGTCGCTCCGAGGCGCGCCGCACCTTCCGGCTGGACCGGGTCGCCGAGATCAAGATCCTGGACGAGCCGTCCGCGGCGCCCGAGATCGAGCTGCGGGACCTGTCGGAAGGGCTGGTGCAGCCCGCCGCGGAGGATCCCGAGGTCGTCGTCGAGGTCGGTCCGGGCGGGCGCTGGGTCGCCGAGTACTACCCGCACGACAGCGCGGATGAGCTGCCGGACGGCGGGCTGCGTATCACTCTGCGCACCCCGGACCCGGCGTCGCTGCGCCGCCTGGCGTTGCGGCTCGGGCGGGACGGCCGGATCGTCTCGCCGTCCGAGCTGGCCGACAGTGCCCGGCAGGCGGCCCGCGAGGCGCTGGCGGCGTACGACGGGGTCGAGGCGCACGGCGCTCACGGGGCGCACCCGGTGGGCGACGGACAGTAGGACAGGCCAGGACACAACGGCTCGGCAGGCGGTTGGACAAGCGGTGCGACAGGCGGGAGCAGGGCTTTGAGCGAGTCGGCGACGTCCGGGGTGCGGGAAGTGACGGTGGCGTCCGCGTTCGCCGGGATGAGAAGCGTGTCCCCGGTGGTGTTCAAGGCCGGCTGCCCGGACTGCCGCGGCTGCTTCGAGCTCACCGCGAGCGCCCTTCGACTCGTCATCGGCGCGACCAGCCGTACGACGTTCTACTCCTTCACCTGTCCCGAGTGCGGCGTGTCCGTCCGCAAGCCGGCGGGCGAGCGGATCGTCGAACTGCTGACGGGCGGCGGGGTCAGCACCCTGCGGCTGCACTCCACGCTGTAGGACGGTCTAGGCTCGGCGTCATGTTCTGGCCGATGTTCGCGGTAGCTGTGGGTTTTCTGGGTCTTGTGGTGCTCGGTGTGCTCGCTGTGCGGGTCTTCCTGGAAGCGCAGCGCCTCGGCCGGCAGGTCACGGACTCCGCTCGGCGCATCAGCAGGGCCGCGGAGGACCTGGAGCGGGCGACCGCCCGCGCCGCCCGGGCTGTGGACTCCCTGTAGTCCGCTCAAGGATTCGGTGTGAGACCTGCGTCGCGTGCGTTTTGGGCCACTTCGGCCTGTCAACTTGCCGCCCACGCCAGGTACGCTGCGGATTGCGGCCCCGAGAGCGAGGCGCGGGCCCGCGGACTGGGAGTATGCACAGGGATTGTCCCGCGTTCACCCCTGAGCGTTACGATCCCTGGCAGCACGGTGGTCGGATGTATGTCCGACCTGCCGGGTATTCGGACCATGTCGCCTCGGTGAAGAAGGTATACAGCTATGGGTAGGCTCGGCCCCACCGAGATCATTCTGATCCTCGTAGTCATCATCCTGCTGTTCGGTGCCAAGAAGCTTCCGGACATGGCCCGCTCCCTCGGCAAGTCGGCTCGCATTCTCAAGAGCGAGGCCAAGGCGATGAAGGAAGAGGACAAGTCCGCCGCCCCGGCCGACCCGCCGGCCAACAGCGACCAGCAGCCCCCCGCCCAGCGCATCATCCAGGCCGCCCCCGGCGACGCGACGAACGCTCGCCCGGTCAGCGAGCCGACGGACACCACCAAGCGCTGACGCAGGGCCGGTGACCTCCGGCCCGCCGCACGAGATGGGAACGTGGGTTGCTGAAGTCTGCCCGCAAGAAGGAGAAGGATCCCGAGGGGCGGATGCCCCTCGTGGAACACCTTCGTGAGCTCCGCAACCGGCTCGCGAAAGGCATGTTGGCGATCACGGTCGTCACCATCGCGGCCGCCTTCTACAACCAGGAACTCATGGAGTTCCTCTCCGATCCTGTGCCTCGCTGTACCAAGGGCCTGGGCGAGACCACGGGAGGTGCCTGCGCGGTCGTCGCGTACACCGACCTCCTTTCTCCCTTCACGACCACGGTGAAGGTCAGCCTCATGGCGGGCATCGTGCTGTCCAGCCCTGTATGGCTCTACCAACTGTGGGCGTTCATCGCCCCGGGGCTGCACAAGAGCGAGCGCAAGTACACGTACTACTTCGTGGCCGCCGCAGTGCCGCTGTTCTTCGGGGGCGCCTGGCTCGCCTACACGATCATGCCGATCAGCATGCGTGTCCTGCTGGGCATCACGCCCGACGGGTCGGCGAACATCCTGCCGATGGACAAGATCCTCGACTTCAGTGTCCGGATGGTCCTGGTCTTCGGTGCGGCCTTCGAGCTTCCCCTGCTCCTGGTCATGGTGAACCTGACGGGCATGGTGACGGGGCGCCGCATGCTCGGCTGGTGGCGCGGTGTCGTGATGGGTGTCTTCGTCTTCGGTGCCGTGGCGACCCCCACCACCGACCCGATCGGCATGATGGCCCTCGCCGGGCCCATCGTCATCCTGTACTTCATGGCGGTCGGCTTCTCCATCCTGAACGACCGACGGCGCAGCCGTAACAACCCCGACGCGGATCTGGACGACGACGAGGCCTCCGACCTCGACCTGACCCCCGAGACCATCGGCGAGGTCGAGACCGTCTCCGCGAGCCGGTCGCTGCCCGAGCAGGCGAGCACGGAGCGGGTCAACGGCTACGACGACGTGACCTGAGAGCAGCGGTTTCGCAAGCGGACACGGCCGGGGCGCCTACGGGGCGCACCCGGCCGTCTCCGTCGCGCGGCCGTGAGCTGCGGGGGTCCCGGGTTTGTCGGGTGCCGATCCGGATAATGATCGTCCTGTTGTCAGTGGGGCCCGGTACGCTCGAAAGCACGATGACAGAGGACCTCTCACCGGCCGAGCGGTATGCGGCAGCACGCAGGCGCGCTGCCGAGCAGGCCACCGCGCTCGCCTCCTTCCGCGAGATGTACGACTTCGGCCTCGACCCCTTCCAGATCGAGGCATGCCAGGCGCTCGAGACGGGGAAGGGCGTGCTGGTGGCCGCGCCCACCGGCTCCGGCAAGACGATCGTGGGCGAGTTCGCCGTCCACCTCGCCCTGATGCAGGGCAAGAAGTGCTTCTACACGACGCCCATCAAGGCGCTGTCGAACCAGAAGTACGCCGACCTGTGCCGCCGCTACGGGGACGGCGTGGTCGGTCTGCTCACCGGCGACAACAGCATCAACTCCGACGCCCCGGTGGTCGTGATGACGACCGAGGTGCTGCGGAACATGCTGTACGCCGGGTCGCAGACCCTCCTCGGCCTCGGCTACGTGGTCATGGACGAGGTGCACTACCTCTCCGACCGCTTCCGCGGCGCCGTATGGGAAGAGGTGATCATTCACCTCCCCGAGTCGGTCACGCTCGTCTCGCTCTCGGCGACCGTGTCGAACGCCGAGGAGTTCGGCGACTGGCTCGACACCGTCCGCGGCGACACCGAGGTGATCGTCTCCGAGCACCGGCCCGTCCCCCTGTTCCAGCACGTGCTCGCCGGGCGGCGGATGTACGACCTGTTCGAGGAGGGCGACGGCCACAGGAAGGCCGTCAACCCCGACCTCATGCGGCTGGCCCGGATGGAAGCGACCAGGCCGTCGTACCAGGACCGCAGGCGTGGGCGCGCGATGCGGGAGGCCGATCGTGAGCGGGAGCGCAGACAGCGGTCCCGGGTGTGGACGCCGGGGCGGCCGGAGGTCATCGAACGTCTCGACGCCGAGGGGCTGCTGCCCGCGATCACCTTCATCTTCAGCCGGGCCGCGTGTGAGGCCGCCGTCCAGCAGTGCCTGCACGCGGGACTGAGGCTGAACGACGACGAGGCGCGGGAGAAGGTGCGTGCCCTCGTCGAGGAGCGCACCTCGGCCATCCCCTCCGAGGACCTGCATGTCCTCGGTTACTACGAGTGGCTGGAAGGTCTGGAGCGCGGTATAGCCGCTCATCACGCGGGCATGCTGCCGACCTTCAAGGAAGTCGTCGAGGAGCTGTTCGTCCGTGGCCTGGTGAAGGCCGTGTTCGCCACGGAGACGCTGGCGCTGGGCATCAACATGCCGGCCCGGTCGGTGGTGTTGGAGAAGCTCGTCAAATGGAACGGCGAGCAGCACGCCGACATCACGCCCGGTGAGTACACGCAGCTCACCGGCCGCGCGGGCCGCCGCGGCATCGACGTCGAGGGCCACGCCGTGGTGCTGTGGCAGCGCGGGTCCAGCCCCGAGCACCTCGCCGGGCTGGCCGGCACGCGCACGTACCCGCTGAAGTCCAGCTTCAAGCCGTCGTACAACATGGCGGTCAACCTGGTCGAGCAGTTCGGCCGGCACCGCTCGCGTGAGCTGCTGGAGACCTCGTTCGCCCAGTTCCAGGCCGACAAGTCGGTCGTCGGGATCTCCCGGCAGGTGCAGCGCAACGAGGAGGGGCTCGATGGCTACAAGGAGTCCATGACCTGCCATCTCGGGGACTTCGAGGAGTACGCGCGACTGCGTCGCGAACTCAAGGACCGCGAGACGGAGTTGGCCCGGGAGGGTGTGGCGCAGCGACGCGCGGAGGCCGCGGTCGCGCTGGAGAAGCTCAAGCCGGGTGACGTCATCCATGTGCCGACGGGCAAGTACGCCGGTCTCGCGCTGGTGCTCGATCCCGGGCTGCCCGCCGGGCGGTCCAACGGCCACCGCGGCTTCGAGCACCACGACGGACCGCGCCCGCTGGTCCTGACCGCCGAACGGCAGGTCAAGCGGCTGGCGTCCATGGACTTCCCCGTCCCCGTCGAGGCGTTGGAGCGGATGCGGATCCCCAAGTCCTTCAACCCGCGCTCCCCGCAGTCCCGTCGGGACCTCGCCTCGGCGCTGCGCACCAAGGCGGGGCACATTCCGCCCGAGCGGCAGCGCAGGCGGCGGTCCCAGGCTGCGGACGACCGGGAGATCGCCCGGCTGCGCACGGCGATCCGCGCCCACGCCTGCCACGGCTGCAACGACCGTGAGGACCACGCCCGTTGGGCCGAGCGCTACCACCGGCTGCTGCGGGACACCTCGCAGCTGGAGCGCCGTATCGAAGGCCGTACGAACACGATCGCGCGCACCTTCGACCGCATCGTCGCGCTGCTGACCGAACTGGACTATCTGCGCGCCGACGAGGTCACCGAGCACGGAAAGCGACTCGCGCGGCTGTACGGCGAACTCGACCTGCTGGCCAGCGAATGCCTGCGGGAACGGGTGTGGGAGGGCCTCGGTCCGGCCGAACTGGCCGCCTGCGTCTCGGCGTTGGTGTACGAGGCCCGGGTCGGGGACGACGCGATGACCCCGAAGCTGCCGTCGGGCAAGGCCAAGGCCGCGCTCGGTGAGATGGTGCGGATCTGGGGGCGGCTCGATGCCCTTGAGGAGGACTTCCGGATCACACAGAGCGAGGGGGTCGGGCAGCGTGAGCCGGATCTCGGGTTCGCCTGGGCCGCGTACATGTGGGCCAACGGCGCGGGGCTCGACGAGGTGTTGCGTGAGGCGGAGATGCCGGCCGGTGACTTCGTGCGGTGGTGCAAGCAGGTGATCGACGTACTGGGGCAGATCGCGGCGGCCTCTCCTGCCGAGGGCTCGACGACGGTGGCCAAGAGCGCGCGCAAGGCTGTGGACGGGCTGTTGCGCGGGGTTGTCGCCTATTCGTCGGTGGGGTGAGGGGTTCGTCGGCGGGTGCGGGTTCGTTGGGGCTGGTCGCGCCCGCGCGACGGAGCCGTATGTCGATGCAGCCCCGCCCCCGGGTACGTGCACTCATCGCCTCTCGGGAAGTGCGGTCTCTCCAAGGATGACCAACTGCTGAGTCGCCCTCGTCATCGCCACATAGCGGTCCACCGCTCCCTCGATGCCCTCGCCGAAGGTCTGGGGCTCTACCAGGATCACCAGGTCGAATTCGAGTCCCTTCGAGAGTTCCGGGGTCACTGACTGGACCCGGTCGGTCGGGGGGAACTCGGGGGCGCCGATCACGCAGGCGATCCCCTCGGTGTGCTCGGCGAGCCACGTGCGCAGGATCGCGTCGAGGTCCGTGGTGGAGCCATGGACGACGGGGGTGCCGGTGCTGCGGATGGACGTCGGTACGTTGGCGTCCGGGAGCGCGGTCCGGATGACCGGTTCGGCCGCCGCCATGATCTCTTCCGGCGTCCGGTAGTTGATGCTCAGGGAGGCCAGGTCGATGCGGTTGAACCCGACCCGTTCGAGCCGCTCCCGCCATGGCTCCGTGAAGCCCTGCCTGGCCTGGGCACGGTCGCCGACGATGGTGAAGCTCCGGGACGGGCAGCGCAGGAGCAGCATCTGCCACTCCGCGTCGGTCAGTTCCTGGGCCTCGTCCACGACGATGTGCGCGAACGGGCCGGCGAGCAGGTCCGGGTCGGCGGTGGGCAGGACCGAGTCGTCGACCAGGGAGTTCCGCATGTCCTGTCCGTGCAGCATGACCAGGACGCCCTCGCCGTCGTCGTAGGTGTGGGCCGCCAGCAGGTCGTCGACGACCCTGCCCATACGCTCGTTCTCGGCGGCGATGGTGGCCTCGTGGCGGCGCTTTCGGCGGGACGCCTCCGGGTCGCCGAGCCGCTGTCGTGCCGCGTCCAGCAGCGGGAGGTCGGACACCGTCCAGGCCTGGGCGTCCGCGCGCTGGAGCCGCTGGACGTCCTCGCGGCTGAGCCAGGGAGCGCACATGCGCAGGTAGGCGGGTACCGACCACAGATCGCCGACCAGGTCCGCCGCTTCGAGCAGCGGCCAGGCGCGGTTGAAGGCCGTGAGCAGCTCCCTGTTCTGCGTCAGCGACCTGCGCAGCAGGTCCGCCGAGACCTCGCCGTCCTGTGTCGAGGCGTCTCCTTCGTGCTTGTCGACCAGGATCGTGAGGAGCTCCTTCCAGACCTGGTCACGCGCCTCGTTGTGCGGAGTGCCGGGTTCCGCCGCGTCGAACGCCACGGCCCAGTCGCCGGCGCTCAGCCAGACATCCGACCAATGGGTGGTGACCGTCATCCCCTTGGCGGGCGGCTCCTCGTAGAACCTGACGGCCTTCTCGATCGCCTTCACCAGGTCGGCGGACGACTTCAGGCGGGCCACGTCCGGGTCGGCCTCGACGGTCGCTGTGGCGCCCTCGGTGACGAGGTCCCGCAGGATGCACGTCTGTACGCCCTCCTCGCCGAGGCTGGGCAGCACGTCGGAGACGTACGCCAGGTACGGGCGGTGCGGACCGACGAAGAGCACGCCGCCCCGGCGGTGCCCGAGGCGCGGGTCGGAGTGGAGGAGGTAGGCGGAGCGGTGCAGCGCGACGACGGTCTTGCCCGTACCGGGACCGCCGTCGACGACGAGCGCGCCGCGGGATCCCGCGCGGATGATGGCGTCCTGGTCGGCCTGGATGGTGCCCAGCACGTCCCGCATCCGGGGCGAGCGGTCGCTGCCCAGGCTGGCGATGAAGGCGGACTGGTCGTCGAGGGCGGCCTGGTGTCCGCCGAACCCGTCCGAGGTGAACACCTCGTCCCAGTAGTCGTTGATCCGGCCGTCGGCCCAGCGGTATCTGCGGCGGCTCGCCAGCCCCATCGGGTTGGCGTGGGTGGCTCCGAAGAACGGCTCGGCGGCGGGGGAGCGCCAGTCGAGCAGCAGGCGGCGGCCGGTGCTGTCCGTCAGGCCGAGTCGGCCGATGTAGACGGGCTCGGCGCTGTCGGCGTCGACCATGTGTCCCAGGCACAGGTCCAGGCCGAAGCGGCGCAGTGTGCGAAGGCGCGCCGTCAGCCGGTGCACCTCGATGTCCCGGTCCATCGCCTCCTGCCCTTTGCCGCCGGGCGCCCTGCGCGCGGCGTCGAGACGGTCGGTCAGCTCGGCGATGGACTGCTCCAGGCACTGCGCGACGGCAGCGAAGTGCCGCTCGTCGCCGGCGATCAGGGCCGGGTCGGCCTTGGGGGAGAGGCGGTCGGGAAGGTCGAACGCACTGGTGGTCACGGGGTTCACGGCGGCTCCGGGGTGGTGCGGTCGATTGCGGTGATGCGGCGACGTGCGGTGTGGTGGCGATGCGGCTCTGTGGCTCTCCGGCATCGCGGATCGAGCCCCTGCCTCTGGTGAGCCGCCTGGACGCGCGGGCGGGCGCGGGCGGGGCGGCCCGTTCTCAGGCGGCCGCGTCGAGCACGAGCCTCGCGGCCACGTCCGTCCCGTCGGTGCGGATCGCGGCCGCCACGGCGGTTGCTCGCGCGTGGGTCTCGGGGTTCAGGGCCGTTTCGAGTGCGGCCGACAGGGAGGCGAAGGTCGGCGTCGGACCGTCGTGTGCCGCCCCGATGCCCAGGTCGGCCACCCGGCCGGCCCAGTACGGCTGGTCCGCCATCTGGGGCACCACGACCTGGGGCGCACCGGCTCGGGCGGCGGTGGTCGTCGTACCGGCGCCACCGTGGTGCACGACGGCGGCCACCCGGGTGAACAGTGCCTGGTGGTTGGCCTCGCCCACGGCGAAGCAGTCGTCCTGGCCGTCGGCCAGGGCGAGGTCGGCCCAGCCGCGGGAGACCAGGACGCGGCGGCCCTGCGCGCGCACGGCGTCGATGGCCACCTGGGCGGCGTCCGTCGACGCGTGCAGGGGCATGCTGCCGAAGCCCACGTACACCGGCGGGGTGCCGGCGTCCAGGAACGCCTCCAGCCCGGCCGGGAGCGGGCGGACGTCGGGCGCGATCCACGCGCCGGTCTGGACGGCGTCGAGGTCCGGCATCTCGTGCAGCGGGTCCAGGACCGGGTCCGTCGCCACCCACGGCCGGCCGCCGAAGACGTAGTCGCGGACGCTGTCCACCGGTGGCAGGCCGATCGACGCCCGGTTCGTGTTGAGCGCCTCGCCGAACAGCGCGTTGATGCTCTGGGCGTCCAGGTCCCACAGCATCCGGTTGTCGGTCACCTCCGGCGGGAACGGGCGGCCCCGGTACTCCAGCGGCCGGCGGTGCGGCGAGGGCAGCTGGAGCTGCTGGAAGATCACGGACACGGAGGGGATGCCCAGCTTCTCGGCCACCGTCCGCGCGCCGGCCGCGGCCGGGACCATGCCGGTCGCCACCAGCACGTCACACCCCTCGGCCGCCGCGGGGATCACCTCCAACTGGCCGGCGATCACCTCGGCCGCGCGCTGAGGCATCGACGCCGGCGCCGGCGGTGCCTTCGTCAGCGCACGAGCCGACGGGCCGACCGGCACCAACGGCACGTCGACACCGGCCAGTCGCCGCGCGAAATCCTCGTCCGGCGGAGCGCACATCCGTACCTCCGCGCCGAGCTCCCGCAACCGCACCGCGAGCCCGACCATCGGTTCGACGTCCCCCCGCGACCCGTAGGTCGACAACACCACACGCACTTCGAGACTCCCGTTTCCGCAGGTCTTTTGGCCTAGGCCGGAGATTCTGCGGTACGAGGGGGGCCTTGCCGCAAGCCCCCTGGTGCGCTATAAGTTGAGAGTGGCAAGGAGTCGAAGAGCTCCTTGCCTTTCTTGTTTGTCGTCCGCGGCAGCCCGGATCGCCCTCTCGCCGATCCCTCGCGGAGCGGCCCGCCTCGCCGGAATCCGATCTTCACCCGTCACGGTGAGTACTCTTCGCACGCCCGTACGCCGTAACGCACCGTGTGCGAAAGTAATCCGAGCGTATAAATGGAGCCGAGCGTACTACCGCGGCGCACCCCATTTCAGGTGCTTGCTGAATATGACACAGCGATGATCCGGTCGGACTAAGCTCGCCCGCAGCGCACCGAGTTGAGGTGTAATCGTGCGCTTGTTCCCAATCATGCAGAAGATTCCGACATACCCATGACATTCCCCCCTGCAAGCTCCCCCTACACCCACCCGATTCGTTTCAGAGGGCCCACATGGTGAGCGTTCAATCCCCGCCTCGTCGCGGTGAACTCCCGTACACGCGCACGCTGTTGCTACCGGCGATACTGATGGCCGCGGCGACCGGAGCCGCCGTCGCCGTCGTGGCGGAACCGGCCCGGACGGCCGTCGGCGTGTGCGGTGCCGTGGCCATGGTGCTGGTACTGGCGGCCGTGGCCCAGGCGGTGCGCCGCGGCCGCGCCCTGCGGGATCTGCGGGCCGAGCACGCCCGTCACACCGCGTATCTGGAACGGCGTGTCGCCGCCCACGACGACGAGATGATCCGCCTCGCCACGGAGATCACGCCCGCCGCGATCTACCGGCTGCGCTGTGACAATTCACCCCACGAGGTGATCCGCGATCTCGCCCAGATCGACCCGTCCTACGCCCAACTTCCCCCGGCACAGGTCGCGTTGGTCAAGACGATGCTCGACATCATCGACCACGAGGGGGCCCTGCGCGACTCGGCCCAGCGCTCCTTCGTCAACATCGCCCGCCGCGTCCAGTCGATCGTCCACCAACAGGCCGCGGAACTGCGGGAGATGGAGGAGGACCACGGGCGCAACCCCGAGGTCTTCGACGACCTGCTGCGCATCGACCACGGCACCATGCTGATCGGCCGTCTCGCCGACTCCATCTCCGTGCTCGGCGGCGGCCGCCCCGGCCGGCAGTGGCCCAACCCCGTCCAGCTGTACAGCGTGCTGCGCGGTGCCATGTCCCGGATCCTGGAGTACCGCCGGATCAAGCTGGACTCCATCGCCCAGGTCAACGTGCGCGGCATCTCCGTCGAGCCGGTCATCCACGCCGCGGCCGAGCTGCTCGACAACGCCACGCGCTACTCGCCGCCGCAGACCGAGGTGCGCGTCACCGCCACCGAGGTGCAGACCGGCATCGCGATCGAGATCGAGGACGCCGGCGTCAGCCTCAGCGAGGAGACCCGCGCCCGGGTCGAGGGCATGCTCGAGCGCGCCAAGCAGGGCACGGATCTCCAGGAACTCGGCGAGTCCCCGCGTCTCGGCCTGGCTGTCGTGGGCCGACTGTGCACCGCGTTCAACATGCAGGTCTCCCTGCGCACCTCCGCGTACGGCGGTGTCCGCGCGGTCCTCGTCATTCCGCGCGAGATGCTGACCACCGACGCCGCGCCCGGCTACGCCCACGGCATCGGTGCCGCGGCGGCGCCCAAGCTCGGACCCGGCGCGCTCGAAGGCCCCAAGCGCACCCCCAAGAAGCGCCGCCCCACCAGCCCGAAGATCCCTGCCACGGTGTCCATGGAGGACGACGTCCCCGTGGTCACCGAATGGACCGCGGGCGGGCTGCCGCAGCGCCGCAGCCGGGTCAAGACCCCGCTCAGCAAGCGGATCGCCGAGCAGGCGGCCATCGAGCAGGCCGAACGGGAGGGCAGGCCGACCGTCTGGTCGACGACCAGGCCCGAACCCGAGCCCGAGCCGGCGAAGGACGAGCCCGCCCCCGGTGCGTGGGTCGAGGCGTTCTGGAACGGACTCAAGGACAAGCCCGACCCGCTCACACTCAAGCCGCGAACCCGACCCGCCCAACCGGCCCGCCCCGAGGCCGATGACGAGGGGGACCTCAAGTGATCCAGCAGCGCGCCAACTTCGACTGGATGCTCAAGGAGCTCCACGACGGCGTACCGGGCATCGAGATGATCGTCGTGCTCTCCGCCGACGGACTGCGTATCGCCCGCTACGGCGGTGACCCGGACACCGCCGACCGTGTCGCCGCGGCCTGTGCCGGCCTTCAGAGCCTGGCGGCCGCCGTCGCCTCCGAGATCCCCAACAGCGACGGCAAGATGAAGATGGTCCTCATCGAGATCAACGGCGGCTACTTCTATCTGATGGCCGCCGGTGCCAACGCCTATCTCGCCGTGCTCTCCGACACGTTCGCCGAACCCGGGATGATGAGCAACCGCATGTCCGACCTCGTCGCCCGCATCGGTGCCCATCTCACCAGTCCGCCCCGGCGCAACGGGCAGACCGTATGACTCCTCCGCAACGCCAGCGGCGACATCCGACGGAACAACGGCCCCCACAGTCGCCCCGGCCGGGGGTGAAGAAGAACCCGGAGCGGCTCTTCGTCGTGGCCGGAAAGGACGGCGAGCGCGCCGAGCTCGACCTCGTCACCTTAATCGTGGCGAGCGCCGAACCACCGCCCTCCGCCGCGCCCGAGCAGACGGCGCTGCTCCGGCTCTGCACGACCCCCCTGTCCGTGGCCGAGCTCTCGGCCTATCTCAACCTGCCGTTCAGCACGATGACGGTCCTGCTCACCGACATGCTGACGGCCGAACTGGTGACGGCGCGCGACCCGATCGTGCGCCAGGCCGTCGCCGACCGTTCCCTTCTCGAAGCGGTGATGCATGGACTTCAAAGGCTCTGACACCATCCCCGGTCCACGGACCGAGGACCAGCTGCCGCACACGGCCGAGGCCGCGGTCAAGATCGTGATCGTGGGCGGCTTCGGGGTCGGCAAGACGACGATGGTCGGCTCGGTCAGCGAGATCAGGCCGCTGACCACCGAAGAGACCATGACGCAGGCCGGTATCGGTGTCGACGACAACTTCGGCTCGGACTCCAAGACGGCCACCACCGTGGCCATGGACTTCGGCCGCATCAGCATCACCGACGAGCTCGTGCTGTACCTGTTCGGCACCCCCGGCCAGGAGCGCTTCTGGTTCCTGTGGAACGGGCTGTTCGAGGGCGCGCTGGGCGCGGTCGTGCTGATCGACACCCGCCGGCTCGAAGTCAGCTTCGACGTCATAGGACGACTGGAGGAGCGCGGCGTGCCGTTCGTCGTCGCCGTCAACTCCTTTCCCGACGGCCCCCGTTACCCCGTCGACGATCTGCGCACGGCGCTCGACCTGGACCCGGAGATCCCCATCGTCGAGTGCGACGTACGCCGCCGGGCCTCCAGCCGTGACGTCCTGATGACCCTGATGCGCTTCCTGCACTCGCTGGCCATGTCGGGAGCGCTCAGGTAGGCCCGTTTGCCGGAGCGGTCCCACCCCCGGGCATCCGGCGACGCACTCTCCTCTCTCCCCACATCCGCATCCGCCTTGACCCCCAGACACCGGATCCACTTCGGAGCGATCACTGTGACGCCTGAATTCCCTTCCCCGACCGGTACGCACGACCCCTTCGCGCCGCCGCCCGGCTGCCCCGCCCATGGGCTCGGGCTCGGCCCCGGAGGTCTGAACCGGCTCCACGAGGCGGAGGACCTGAGCGAGCTGTACGAGCAACTGCGCGAGCAGCACGGCCAGGTGGCGCCCGTGCTGCTGCACGAGGACGTACCGATGTGGGTGGTCCTCGGTCACACCGAGAACCTGCACATGGTGCGTACGCCCTCGCAGTTCTGCCGGGACAGCCGTATCTGGAGCCCGCTCCTGGAGGGCATGGTCAAGCCCGACCACCCGCTGATGCCGCACATCGCCTGGCAGCCGATCTGCTCCCATGCCGAGGGCGACGAGCACCTGCGGCTGCGCGGCGCGGTCACCGGCGCCATGTCCACCATCGACCACCGCGGTATGCGCCGCCACATCAACCGCTCCACGCAGCGCCTCGTCAACCGGTTCTGCGAGGAGGGCCGCGCCGACCTGGTCGCGCAGTTCTCCGAGCATCTGCCGATGGCCGTGATGTGCGAGATCCTCGGCATGCCCGACGAGTACAACGACCGTATCGTCGAGGCCGCCCGCGACATGCTCAAGGGTACCGAGACCGCGATCGCCAGCAACGCGTACATCATGGACGCGCTGATGCGGCTCACGGCCAAGCGCCGGGCCAGGCCCGAAGAGGACTTCGCGACCCACCTGATCAACCACCCGGCCCGGCTCACCGACGACGAGATCGGCCAGCACCTGAGGGTCGTGCTGATCGCCGCCTACGAGGCGACCGCCAACCTCCTCGCCAACGTGCTGCGCGTGGTCCTCACCGACCCCCGGTTCCGCGCCCAGCTCAGCGGCGGCCAGATGACGGTCCCGCAGGCGGTCGAGCAGTCCCTGTGGGACGAGCCGCCGTTCAGCACCGTCTTCGCCTACTTCGCCAAGCAGGACACCGAGTTGGGCGGTCAGCACATCCGCAAGGGCGACGGGCTCCTCTTCGCCCCGGCCCCGGGCAACGTCGACCCGCGGGTACGCCCCGACCTGGCCGCCAACATGATGGGCAACCGTTCCCACCTCGCCTTCGGCGGCGGGCCGCACGAGTGCCCCGGCGCCGACATCGGCCGTGCGATCGCCGAAGTCGGCGTCGACGCACTCCTGATGCGTCTGCCGGACGTCGAACTCGATTGCGGCGAGGACGAGTTGGAGTGGCGGGGGTCGATCGCCTCCAGCCACCTGGTGGAGATGCCGGTCCGCTTCGCGCCCAAGCCCCCGCAGGACGTGACGCAGAAGCCGGGCCGTGCCCCGGTCCCGCCCCAGCGGGCCACCTGGCAGGTGGGCACGCCCCAGGTGCAGCCGGCGGCCCCCGCTCCCGCCCCTCAGCCGGTCGCGCCTCAGCCGGTCGCGCCGCAGCAGCCCGCGCCGACGCCGGAGCCGGTCCGGCCGAAGGGTGCCTGGCGGCGCTTCCTGGTGTGGTGGCGCGGTTACTGAGCCGACTCGCTGTACGGAGGCGTCGGAGCCGCCCACTCGGAGTACGAGACCCAGGCCCCAAGGGCCCTCGTGCTGCGGAACCGGTGTGCCGTCCCCGTGACCGGATCGGTGAACTCCAGTGCCCGCGCCAGCAGTTGGAGCGGGCGCCGGAAGTCGCCGGCCGGGACGGGGTCGGCCACCACCGGGTACAGCGGGTCGCCGAGGATCGGCACCCCCAGGGCGCTCATATGGACCCGTAGCTGATGGGTCTGCCCGGTCGAGGGCACCAGCCGGTACCGGGCCAGTCCGTCGGCGCGATGCTCGACGACCTCGACCCGCGTGACGGCGTTCGGCTCACCCTCGACCTCCCGGGCCGCGAGCACCCCGCGCTCCTTCAGGATGCGGCTGCGCACGGTCCGGGGCTGGGCGAGCGCGGGATCGTACGGCGCCACCGCCTCGTACTCCTTTTGCACCAGCCGGTCGCGGAACAGCGTCTGATACGCGCCGCGTTCCTCGGGCCGCACCGTGAACAGCACCAGCCCGGCGGTGAGCCGGTCGAGCCGGTGCGCGGAGCTCAGCGCGGTAAGACCCAGTTCCCGGCGCAGCCGGGCCAGCGCGGTCTCGGTGACATGGCCGCCGCGCGGGGTCGTGGCCAGGAAGTGCGGCTTGTCGGCGACGACGATGTGCTCGTCGCGATGCACGACCTCCACCGCGAACGGCACCCGCACCTCGGCGGGCAGCTCCCGGTGGAACCACACGAACATCCCCGGCACATACGCCGCGTCCGGCGGCACCGGCGCCCCGTCCGCACCGACGATGAGCCCCGCGTCGAACATCCCCGCGACGACACCGGGCCCCGCGCCCGTGAGCCGCTCCACCAGATGCTCCCGCACGGTGGCCCACGCCCCCTCGAAGGGCAGCCGCACCCGCACGGCGTCGATCCCGTCGCGCTGCGGCAGGGGAGAGGGCGGGGGCGGCGTACGGCGTCTCATCACGATCAAGCGTACGGCGGCGGAAAACCCGTTGGGCGGGCCGTCGGCCCGTTGGCAGGATGCGCACCATGCCCGATCTGACCAGTCCCGTCGTCCCGGCCGGAACCCTCGCCGGCACCCCGCAGCCCGACCTCCCCACCGGCGACGGCCTCCTCCTGCGCCCTTGGCGGGCCGAGGACGCCCCCGCCGTCCACGAGATCTTCCAGGACCCGGTGCTCCACCAGTGGCATGTCCGGGCGGCCGGCTCCGTGGCCGAGGTGGGCGGCTGGATCGAGGAGTGGCGCAGGGCGTGGACGGGGGAGCGGACCGCTCAGTGGGCCGTCGTCGAGGCCGGTACGGACCGTCTGCTGGGGCGGGTGGCCCTGCGCGAGATCCAACTCGCCGACGGGACGGCCGAGGTCGCCTACTGGACCGCCGCCGCGGCCCGAGGCCGGGGTGTCGCCGTTCGTGCCACGACCACCCTGACCCGCTGGGCGCTGCACGACATCGGCCTGCACCGCCTCGAACTCCTGCACGCGGTCGCCAACACGGCCTCCTGCCGGGTCGCCGTCAAGACCGGCTTCGCCCTGGAGGGCACCAAGCGCAGTGCCCTCCTCCACCAGGACGGCTGGCACGACATGCACCTGCACGCGCGGGTGAAGGGCGACTGACCCGGCCCGACGAACCCGCCCGGGGTGACGCCGGCACGGGCATGGCAGAGGGGCGGCATGGCAGAGGGGCGGCACCCGGGAAAGGTGCCGCCCCTCGAAGCGCGGGGGTTACGCGGCCGGCGCCGCCCCTTCCTCCTCCGCCTCGATCCGAGCGTTCCAGTCCCGCTTGGAGGCCTGCCAGCCGTCCTCGTCGTGGCCGAGCCGCCAGTAGCCGGAGATCGACAGGTTCTCGCGGGCCAGGCCGCGCTCGACCCGCAGCAGCTGGCGCAGCTCCTTCACGAAGTGCGCCTCGCCGTGCACGAAGGCGTGCACCCGGCCCTCCGGGAACTCCAGCGCCCGGACGGCCTCGACCAGCGCCTCGCCGACGGGACGGCCGCCGCGGTGCAGCCAGACGACCTCGACATCGGAGTCGATCTTCTGCTCCTCCTCGGGGCCGGCGATCTCCACGAAGGCGTACGCGGTGGCGCCGTCGGGCAGCGACTCCAAGGAGCAGGCGATCGCGGGCAGCGCGCTCTCATCACCGACGAGCAGATGCCAGTCGGCGTCCGGGTCGGGGGCGTAGGCGCCGCCGGGGCCCATGAAGCGCACGGTCTCGCCCGGCCGGGCACGCATCGCCCACGGGCCGGCCAGGCCCTCGTCGCCGTGGAGCACGAAGTCCAGGGTGAGTTCACGGTGCTCGGGATCCCAGGCCCGCACGGTGTACGTCCGCGTCACCGGCCACTGCTCGCGTGGCAGCTCCTCGCGGATGCGCTCCAGGTCGAAGGGCTCGGGATAGCTGACGCCATCGGGGGGGAACAGCATTTTCACGTAGTGGTCCGTGCAGGTGTCCGCCGCGAAGTCGGCGAGCCCCTCGCCACCGAGCACCACACGCTGCATGTGCGGGGTCAGCCGTTCGGTACGGATGACCTGCGCGGCGTGGGGCTTCCGCGGCTTGCGGGCGGGGCGTAGCGCCATCACTGGCCTCCCTCGTTCCAAGCTTAGGTTTACCTAAGTTAGCACCTCGTCCCGGAGAATGCCGCTACGACTCGTTCATGAACGGGCGCATGTCGCGCACGCAAGGACCGAATTCCCCTCACGGCGATCCCCATTCACCCGCCCCGGCCGCCCTGCACGCCCTTCCTGCCTTTCACGCCCCCAGCGTCGCCAGCAGACGCTGCAGCGACCCGCCCAGCCCCCATCGCATCGCCAGCTCGTCCAGCCCCGCCGGATCCCGGGGCGCCCGCGGCAGCGTCGTGTCCACGTCGGGCAGCGGAACGTCTCCCGCGACCCGCACCACCGTGGGCGCGACGGCGACGTACGCCCGCGACTCGTCCAGCCGCTTGCGCTGCGAGGGCGTGAGTTTCGCCTTGGGGTCGTCGACCGCCGCCATGATCCCGGCGAGGTCCCCGAACTCGGCGAGCAGCTTCGCGGCAGTCTTCTCGCCGATGCCGGGCACGCCCGGCAGGCCGTCGCTCGGGTCGCCGCGCAGCAGCGCCAGGTCGACGTACCCACGGCCGTCGACGGCGTACTTCTCGCGCAGCCACGCCTCGTCGGTCAGCTGCAGGGTGCCCACGCCCTTGAGCGGGTACAGCACGCGGACCCCGCGCGCGTCGTCCACCAGCTGGTACAGGTCGCGGTCGCCGGTGACGATGTCGACCGGGCCCTTCGCCCGCCCGGTGAACGTGCCGATGACGTCGTCCGCCTCGTATCCCTCGACCCCCACGCGCGCGATGCCGAGGGCGTCGAGGACGGCCTCGATGACCGGCACCTGCGGGGACAGCGTGTCGGGCACCTCCTCCTCGTCCGGCCCCGCCTCGTGCTCCTCGGCGACGCGGTGTGCCTTGTAGGAGGGGATCAGGTCGACCCGCCACTGCGGTCGCCAGTCGGCGTCCATGCAGGCCACCAGCTCGTCCGGGCGGTGGTCCCTGACCAGGCGGTCGATGAAGTCGAGGAGCCCGCGCACGGCGTTCACCGGTGTGCCGTCCGGGGCCTTCACGGAGTCCGGGACGCCGAAATAGGCGCGGAAGTAGAGCGAGGCGGTGTCGAGAAGCATCAGTCGTCCGGTCACGCCACGCATCATGCCGTACGGCACTGACAGTGGCCGGACGGTGCGCGACGCGTTGCGCCGGGGCATGTCTGTGGCCTGGACCACTTGTGCGTTTGTGCCTCAGGAACGAGGGCAGGCGCGGCGTCGGAGCGACGTGCTTGCGCATTCAACTGCTGCGGCGTCGCTTCGTTCATTGGCCGTCGAGACAAGAGGTACCCGTGTCATCCAGGCTTGAGGCCGAACATCTCTACAAGGTGTTCGGCAGACGACCGGACGAGGCAGTCGAACGGCTCCGCCAAGGAGCCGACCGGGAGGAATTGCGTGCCGACGGCACCACCGCCGCCGTGATCGACGCCTCCTTCACCGTGGAACCGGGCCAGATCTTCGTCGTCATGGGCTTGTCCGGATCCGGCAAGTCCACCCTGCTGCGCATGCTCAACGGGCTCCTGGAGCCGACCGCGGGTCACGTCCGCTTCGACGGCCAGGACCTGACCGCGATCGGCGACCGCGAGCTGCGCGAGGTCCGCGCGCACAAGATCAGCATGGTCTTCCAGCACTTCGCGCTCTTCCCGCACCGCAGCGTGCTGGAGAACGCCGCCTACGGCCTGGCCGTGCAGGGCGTGCCCCGCGCCGAGCGCGACAAGCGCGCCGGCGAGGCGCTGGCCCTGTCCGGGCTGGCCGGCTGGGAGAAGTCCTGGCCCGACGAGCTGTCCGGCGGTATGCAGCAGCGTGTGGGCCTCGCCCGCGCCCTCGCCACCGACGCCGACCTGCTCCTCATGGACGAGTCCTTCAGCGCGCTCGACCCGCTGATCCGCCGGGACATGCAGGACCAGCTGCTCCAGCTCCAGCAGACCCTGAAGAAGACGATCGTCTTCATCACCCATGACCTCAACGAGGCCATGCGCCTGGGCGACCGCATCGCGGTCATGCGGGACGGCCGTATCGTCCAGACCGGCACGGCGGAGGACATCCTCCTGCGTCCCGCCAACGACTACGTCGCCTCCTTCATCCAGGACGTCGACCGCTCCCGCGTGCTGACCGCGGCGGCCGTCATGGACGAGGACATCGCCGGTGACGAGGTCGGCTGCGGCTGTGAGACCGCGACGACGGACACCCCCGTCACCGAGCTCTGCGCGATCAGCGCCCGCCTCACGCACCCCGTGGCGGTCCTCGACGCGGACGGGAAGCTCGTCGGTCGCGTACCGAGACAACGCCTGGTCGGCTTCCTCGGCGACCAGCAGGGCGAACCCGGCCCCTGCGACAACCCGCGCGGCACCCGCGACGGGAAGGTGAACGCCCATGCCTAGGCTCCACTTCGGCAACTGGATCGAAGACCTGGTGGGCTGGCTCCAGTCCCATCTGACCTGGGTGTTCGACATCATCAACACCGTGCTCGGCGGCATGTACGACGGTGTCGACGCCGTCCTCGGCGGTGGCGAGCCGCTGCTGATGGCCGGGGTCCTCGCGGTGATCGCGTGCTGGCTGCGCGGTCTGCTGCCCGGTGCTCTGGCCTTCGCCGGCCTCGCCCTGATCGATTCGCTCGGGCTGTGGGACGACGCGATGGACACGCTCTCGCTCGTCCTCGTCGCCTCGGTCATCACCATCGTGTTCGCGGTGCCGCTCGGCATCTGCGCCGCCCGCAGCGAGCGGGTCAGCGCACAGCTGCGGCCGGTGCTGGACGTCATGCAGACGATGCCGGCCTTCATCTACCTCATCCCCGGCGTCATGTTCTTCGGCGTCGGCACCACCCCGGGCCTCCTCGCCACGATCATCTTCGCCATGCCCCCGGGCGTCCGCATGACCGAACTGGGCATCCGGCAGGTGGACGGCGAACTGATCGAGGCCGCCGAGGCGTTCGGCACCAGCCCGCGCAGCACCCTGGCGCGCGTCCAGCTGCCGCTCGCGCTGCCGACGATCATGGCCGGTGTCAACCAGGTCATCATGCTGGCCCTGTCGATGGTGGTCATCGGCGGTATGGCCGGGGCCGGCGGCCTCGGTGAGCAGGTCTACTCCGCCATCACCCAGCTCAAGGTCGGCCTGGCCGCCGAGAGCGGTGTGGCCGTGGTCATCCTCGCGATGTACCTGGACCGGATGACCGGAGCGCTCGGCCGACGGGTCTCCCCGCTCGGCCGCCGTGCCGCGGCCAAGGCCGCCGTCACCGCCGCGGGCCGCTTCAGGCTCGCGCACTACAAGCCGGGCGGCGCGGTGGCGGTCATCGGTGTCGTGGTCCTCGCGCTCGTCGCGGGCGGCATGAACCTGGCCGGCTCCGGGAGCAGCAAGGAGACCGCGGCCGGCACGAACGTCGGACAGGGCAAGAAGATCAACCTCGGCTACATCCCCTGGGACGAGGGCACCGCCACCACGTATCTGTGGAAGGAGCTCCTGGAGCAGCGCGGCTACGAGACCGACGTCAAGCAGCTCGACCCCGGCCCGCTCTACTCGGGCGTGGCCCGCGGCGACATCGACTTCCAGACGGACGCCTGGCTGCCGACCACGCACAAGGCCTACTGGGACAAGTACAGCTCCCAGCTGGACGACCTCGGCTCCTGGTACGGGCCGACGTCGTTGGAGCTGACGGTTCCGTCGTATGTGAAGGGCATCGACTCGCTCGCTGACCTGAAGGGTCAGGGGAAGAAGTTCGGCGGGAAGATCATCGGTATCGAGGCGAGTGCCGGGATGATGGGCACGCTGAACAAGTCGGTGCTGAAGGCGTACGGCCTTGAGGGCGAGTACAAGGTGGTGTCGTCGAGTACGTCGTCGATGCTGGCGGAGCTGGACCGGTCGATCAAGAAGCGTGAGCCGGTGGTGACGACCCTGTGGTCGCCGCACTGGGCGTACGGCAAGTACGACCTGAAGAAGCTCGAGGACCCCGAGGGCGCCTGGGGCAAGGGCGAGCAGATCCACACCGTCGCGCACAAGGGATTCGCCAAGAAGGACCCGGTCGTCGCGAAGTGGCTGAAGGACTTCAAGCTCACCGAGCAGCAGCTGACCAGCCTGGAGAACGACATCCGCGCTGCCGGCGAAGGCCATGAGCAGGACGGTGTCCGCACCTGGCTGAAGAAGAACCCGGGCCTGGTGAGCAAGCTCGCCCCGGTCGCCGGAGGCGCGAAGGCGCAGGGCAGGGACGCGGGCAAGACCGTCGACATGGGCTACTTCCCGTGGGACGAGGCCATCGCCGCCACCTACCTCTGGCAGAACATCCTGGAGGACCGCGGATACAAGCCGAACGTCAAGCAGCTCGACCCCGGGCCGCTCTACACCTCGCTCGCCCAGGGGCAGATGGACGTGCAGCTGGACGGCTGGCTGCCGACCACGCACAAGGAGTATGTGGACCGCTTCAAGGGGAAGTTGGACGACCTCGGCTCCTGGTACGGGCCGACGTCGTTGGAGCTGACGGTTCCGTCGTATGTGAAGGGCGTCGACTCGCTCGCCGACCTGAAGGGGCGGGGCAAGGAGTTCGGCGGGAAGATCATCGGCATTGAGGCGAGTGCCGGGATGATGGGCACGCTGAACAAGTCGGTGCTGAAGGCGTACGGCCTTGAGGGTGAGTACAAGGTGGTGTCGTCGAGTACGTCGTCGATGCTGGCGGAGCTGGACCGGTCGATCAAGAAGAAGGAGCCGGTGGTGGTCACGCTCTGGTCGCCGCACTGGGCGTACGGCAAGTACGACCTGAAGAAGCTCGAGGACCCCGAGGGCGCCTGGGGCAAGGGCGAGCAGATCCACACGGTGGCCAAGAAGGACTTCGGCAAGGAGTTCCCCGAACTGAGCGGCTGGCTGAAGGACTTCAAGCTCACCGAGGACCAACTCGCCTCCCTCGAGGTGGAGATCCAGAAGGGCGGCGCCGGAAACGAGAAGGAGTCCGCGCGCCGTTGGATGGACGCTCACCCCGGCATCGAGGACGAGCTGGCGCCTGTGGCGGGATAGCCAGGAGACAGAACGGCACCGGGTGCGGGATTCGCGATGACGTGAACCCCGCACCCGGTGCCGTTCGCGTTACCGCCGCCAAGGAGGCGGACCGGGCCCGTCCGCGCCTACGAGAAGGATCCGGCCAACCACAGAGCGCTACGCCATCACCCGAGCCCCGCACCCTCGCCGGCCGCTCCACCCCCGCCCACCAGGGAACACGGGAAGCCGCCGCACCATTGAAATGAACACGGGATAATGGTGCTGATCGGGAGTCAGCGGTCGTGCGAGGGCGGCCGTCGTGCATGGGGATGTGATCCGGCTGGCGCGAACCCATGGGTCGTACTCCCCCTGATGTGTCGTCGATGTGACGGGCGCATGAAACGGTTTGCCGAACATGCGTAGGGTGCAGAGAACTCAACAGACGGTGTGCGCCGGGCGACGGGCGCGAGGACAGCGGACCTACGAGCGAAGGAGGGAGCCGGAGCGATGGGCGACCACAAAGAACAGCCTCTTCGGGTGGGCGCGGCCGTGCGGCGGCGGCGCCGTGCGCTGGGGCTCACCCTCGCTGTCGTGGCCGAGCGCAGCGGCCTGTCGGTGCCCTTCCTGAGCCAGATCGAGAACGACCGGGCGCGCCCGAGCAGGAGTTCCCTGGAAAAGGTCGCCGACGCGTTGCGTACGACCGCTGTCGAACTTCTCGCCGCCGCCGACCCGGCGTGCAGCGTCGACGTGGTGCGGGCCGAGGACACCGAGCTGGCGCCGGAACCACGGGTGCGTTCCCTGGTGCGTGGTCACCATCAGATGCACGCCTCGGAGTTCACCGGCGACCACGACGCGGGCCGTGAATTCCAGTACCGCAACGACCAGTTGATGTATGTCGCGGACGGCGCGGTGGAGATCGAGGCGGAGGGCCGGGCCTACCGCCTCGGCCGGGGCGACACCCTGTACCTCACCGGCGGGGTGCGCCACCGCTGGCGGGCGACGGTGCCGGACACGCGCGTGGTCGTCGTCGCGGTGGCGGAGCACATCGAGGCGGTCCGGGACCGGCCGGGGCGCTGATGCGCGTCGTCTCCCTGGTGCCGTCCCTGACGGAGGCCGTGGCCGTCTCGGCCCCCGGTGTCCTGGTCGGCGCGACGAACTGGTGCGGCCACCCGGCCGACCTGGACGTCACGCGCGTCGGCGGCACCAAGAACCCCGAGGTCGACCGCATCCTCACCCTCAGCCCCGACCTCGTGATCGCCAACGAGGAGGAGAACCGCGAGCCCGACCTCTCCGCCCTGCGCACGGCCGGCGTCGAGGTCCTGGTCACCGAGGTGCGGGACGTACCGCAGGCTTTCCGTGAGCTGACGCGTGTGCTGGCCGCCTGCGGGGTTTCGGCCCGCCCGCGCTGGCTGGACGAGGCGGAGGAGACCTGGTCGGCGCTGCCGGTCTCGTCCCCCCGTACGACGGCGGTGGTCCCGATCTGGCGACGCCCCTGGATGGTGCTGGGCCGCGACACCTTCGCGGGTGACGTCCTGGCCCGCCTCGGCGTGGATCACCTGTACGCGACCCACGAGGACCGCTACCCGCGCGTCGCCCTGGACGACCTGCGGGCCGCGGCCCCGGACGTCGTGGTGCTCCCCGACGAGCCGTACCGCTTCACCGCCGACGACGGCCCGGAGGCGTTCCCCGGTCTGCCCTGTGCGCTGGTCAGCGGACGGCACCTGACGTGGTACGGGCCGTCACTGGCCGAGGCGCCGCGGGTGCTGGCCGGGGCGCTGCGAGCAGCGTGCCGTTGAGCAGGCCCTCGGCGGTGCGTACCGCGGCGACGGTCCAGGCGACGGCCAGTACGCCGTACAGGCCGAGGGCGAGCCCCTCGTAGGCGACGAGTCCGGTGTGGCGGGTCAGTGCCTCGGCGCCGGTGACACAGGTGCCGACCGGGAAGGTGAACGCCCACCACGTCATCGTGAAGCCCATGCCGTGCCGCCGGGCGCGCAGCACGTGGGCGGTGGCGAGCCCGGCCCACAGCAGGGCGAAGCCCATGACGGGCACTCCGTAGAGGACGGCGAGCACGCCGAAGCCGTCGCTGTACGGGGCCGGGAGCACGCCGGGCGCGACGTCCGCGAACATGCCGACGGCGGTGGTGGACTGCCCGAGCGGGCCCAGTACCAGGAACAGGGTCGGGGTGAGCGCGAGGGGGAGCGGCCCGCCGGTGACCAGCCGGGCGAAGACCAGCGGCAGCATCAGCAGCGTGCCGAGCAGACTGAGCCCGAACATCGCGAAGCAGGCGAGGAGCAGCGTCTGACGGGCCTGCCCGGGCGGCAGATGCGGCACCAGGAGCGGCCCGAGCGCGGCGGACACCATGGGCGCGACGAGCGGCAGCAGCCACACGGGCGTGGCCTGCGACGGTTCGGCGCGATGGCGTACGGCCATGAGGTACGGGACGGCGACGGCGGCCGCCAGCGCGACGACCGTACCGGCGACGAACAGCACGGCGTCGAGGGCGACCGCCGCCCCTGTCCCGATCCAGTCCCGCCCGACCGTGATCGCGCCGCCGCCGACGGCCAGCAGAGCCATGGCCAGGCAGCCGTAGAAGGGCGCCGTGGCCGGGTCGAGGAGATGGGCGCGGGCCTGGTCGCGGTGATGGGCCCAGTGCAGGGCGCGGGCGCCGAGGAGGGTGAGCAGCAGGAGGAGGGAGAGCGCCCAGACGGCCGTGCAGGCGGTACGCAGGCCGGGGACGTGGACCGGCAGCCCGGCTCCGGCGGTGGCGACGGCGGCGGTGCCCATGACGGCGGCGTACCAGTTGGGCCCGAGATGACGGACGGCGGTGACCATGGAATCAGCGTCGCGTCGGCTGTCCTCTCCCACCAGGGAGTCTGCCCCTATGGCGACATAAACTGGCCTTATGACTCAGGCGGCGGAGGGGCAGTTTCGCGCGGGATCCCTGTCACATCGTGTCCCGGATCTCGGCGCGCTGGAGCTGTTGCTGGCGGTGGCCCGGCTCGGCAGTCTCGGTGGGGCGGCGCGTGAGCTGGGGATCACTCAGCCGGCGGCGAGCAGCCGGGTCCGGTCGATGGAACGCCAGCTGGGGGTGGCGTTGGTGGACAGGTCGCCGCGGGGATCCCGGCTCACGGACGCCGGGGCGCTGGTCACGGACTGGGCGCGGCGGATCGTGGAGGCGGCGGAGGCGTTCGACGCGGGGGCGCAGGCGTTGCGCGACCGGCGTGACTCGCGGTTGCGGGTGGCGGCGAGCATGACGATCGCGGAGTACCTGCTTCCGGGGTGGCTCCTCGCGCTGCGCGCGCAGCGTCCGGACACGGCGGTCTCGCTGCTGGCCGGGAACTCGGCGGCGGTGGCGGAGCGGCTGTTGGCGGACGAGGCGGATCTGGGGTTCGTGGAGGGGCTGACCGTCCCGTCGGGGCTGGACTCCGTGGTCATCGCCCATGACCACCTGATCGTGGTGACGGCGCCGGGGCATGCCTGGTCGCGTCGGCGACGGCCGCTGGAGGCGTCGGAGCTGGCGGTGACGCCGTTGATCCTGCGGGAGAAGGGGTCGGGGACGCGGCAGGTCCTGGATGTGGCGCTGGGCGGGCTGGCGCGGCCGCTGATCGAGTTGTCGTCCACCACGGCGGTGAAAGCGGCCGCGGTGAGTGGGGCGGGGCCGGCGGTGCTCAGCGAACTCGCCGTGGGGGAGGAGCTGTCGATGCGGCGGCTGGTGAGTGTGCCGCTGGCTGACGTGTCGCTGGCGCGTGACCTGCGGGCGGTGTGGCCGACGGGCCACCGCCCGGTGGGCCCGGCCCGGGATCTGCTGTCGCTGACGCGGGGGCGAAAACCGCAGGTCAGCCGGCAGTAGCCGCCCGCACCAAACCCCGCATCACCCGCAGGTCCTCCCCCATCTCCGGATGCCACTGCACCCCCAACACCCACACCCCGGCGACACGTTCCACAGCCTCCACCGTCCCGTCGTCCGCATACGCCGACGCGACCAGCCCCTCGCCGAGGCGATCCACGGCCTGATGGTGGTACGTGGGTACCGAGGTCTCCTCGGGGACGACATCGCCGTACAGACTCCCCGGCACCGGCTTCACGGAGTGGCTGCCGAAGACGCCCACGGCCTCCGCGTGCCCGTCGATGTGCTGGACGAGCGTCCCGCCGAGGGCGACGTTCAGGAGCTGCATGCCCCGGCAGATGCCCAGCAGCGGCACGCCGGCCGCCAACGCCGCGTCGATCAGGGCCAGCTCCCAGGCGTCCCGCGCCCGCGCCGGCGGCCCGGTGCGGGGGTGCGGCTCGGCGCCGTACCGGACGGGCTCCACATCGGGGCCGCCCGCGATGACCAGCCCGTCCAGCCGGCCGACGGCCGCGCAGGCGTGCTCCGGGTCGTCCGGCGGAAGCATCGCGGCCAGACCGCCCGCCCGCTGCACCAGCCGCGGATAGCCGGCCGGCAGCAGCGCCGCGTCCAGCTCCCACACGCCCCAGCGCGCACCCGCCTCCAGATAGGTGCTGACACCGATCAACGGCCTGACCACAGAAACTCCCTCACGCTCGACGAATCAGTCCCGCGTCAACTCTGCCTCGGCCGCCGCCAGCGCCGCGAACTCCTCCTCCGGCGCCTTCGCCACCAGGTGCTTACGGCTGTACAGGCCGAAGTAGGCGATCGCCACCACGTACACCACCAGCGCGATCACCGCCGCGGTCACGTCCACCAGGAACGTGGCCACCAGCGCCGCGCAGGCCAGCACCAGGGCGACGGAAGAGGTCAGCACCCCGCCCGGCGTACGGTACGGCCGCGGGAGTTCGGGCTCGCGGCGGCGCAGCACGATGTGCGACAGGGACATCAGGGCGTAGGAGATGGTCGCGCCGAAGACCGCGATGTTCAGCATCCGGGCGCCGTTGCCGGACACCGCCGCGAGCAGGAAGCCGATCGTGCCGGGCACGAGCAGGCCCAGGTACGGAGCCTTGCGGCGGCTGGTGAGGGAGAGGAAGCGGGGCAGGTAGCCCGCGCGGGACAGGGCGAACAGCTGCCGCGAGCCCGCGTAGATCAGGGAGAAGAAGGAGGCCACGAGGCCGGCCAGGCCCGCGTAATTCACGATCCTGCTCAGCGTCGTGGCCTCGCCGTTCGGCTGGAGCGCCTCGACCAGCGGGTTGCCCGCCTCCTGGACGGCAGCGGAACCGCGCGCACCGGCCGCCGCGAAGAAGGTGACCACCGCGAGCACTACCAGGATGCCCATCGACCAGCGGATCGCCTTGGGGAGCGTACGGGCCGGCTCCTTGGTCTCCTCCGCGGCCAGCGGCACGCCCTCCACGCCCAGGAAGAACCACATGCCGAAGGGGAACGCCGCCCAGATGCCGAGCAGCCCGAAGGGCAGCCAGGAGCTGGACCCGGCGGCCGAGGAGTCGACCGGGATGTCGTCCAGCGAGGCGAAGGAGAAGTCGGGCAGCGCCGCCAGCGCGAACACGATCAGGGCGACCACCGCGATCCCGGTGACCACGAAGCTGAAGCGCAGTGCCTCGCCGACGCCCCAGAGGTGGATGCCGAGGAAGATCACGAAGCAGACCAGGTACACCGGCCAGCCGGACTCCAGGCCGAACAGGCCCAGCGACTCGACGTAGTCGCCGATGAAGATGACGATGGCGGCGGGCGCGAGGATGTACTCGATGAGGATCGCCGTACCGGTGAGGAAGCCGCCCCAGGGGCCCAGTGCCCGCCGGGCGAAGCCGTAGCCGCCGCCCGCCGTGGGCAGGATCGAGGACAGTTCGGCGAGGGCGAAGACCATGCAGGTGTACATGGCGCCCATGAGCACCATGGCGATCGCCAGGCCGCCGAAGCCGCCTTCGGCCAGGCCGAAGTTCCAGCCCGAGTAGTCGCCGGAGACGACGTAGGCGACACCGAGGCCGGTCAGCAGCACCCAGCCGGCGCTGCCGCGACGCAGGGTTCTGCGTTCCAGATAGTCGTCCGCCTCGGGGGCGGGTGTTCCGGTGGATTCCAGGGACATGGGCAGACTCCCCACGGGGCGGCGGACACGGGGCTCTTTCCGGGCACGGTGGGGTCTACCGAGCTCCGGCTCAATGGAGTGGATCCATACCTTTGCGGGGTCGGCGGGGGAAGGCAATACCCCTGCGTTAATCGCCGGTAAATCCGTGCCCGCCCCGGGCCGGCGCGATGCCCCGCTCGTGCCGGGAGCGCGGGGCTCAGCCCAGGAAACCCCGCAGCAGCGCCGCCGTTCCCCCGCAGTGTTCGCGCATGATCTCCCGCGCGCACTCCGCGTTGCCCTCGATCACGGCCTCCACCAGGGCGGCGTGCTGCCGCTGCGAGTGCTCCAGGTTGCGTACGAGCAGCGGGATGCAGTCGAGCAGGTCGTTGACCGTCGCGCGGACGGCCGCGTACTGGGCGGTGAGGGTGGGGGAGCCGGACAGCTCGGCGAGCGTCAGGTGCAGCAGGGTGTCCTGGCGGCGGTACTCGGCCAGCGGGGCGTCGTGCGTGCGCGCCAGGGCCTCGCGGAGCCGGTCGGTCTGCTCCTCGTCCAGCCCGTGCGCCGCGCACAGCCCGGCCGCGCCCACCTCCAGCACCTCGCGGAAGCGCAGCGTGTCCTCGACGTCCACGTCCTTCAGGCGGCGCCGCAGCTCCTCCTCGCCGGGGGTCACGGGGCGCGGCAGCACGAACGTTCCGCCGTAGCGCCCGCGCCGCGACTCCACCAGGCCCTGGTCCTGGAGGACCTTCAGCACCTCGCGCAGCGTCACCCGGCTGATCCCCAGCCGGTCCGCCAGCTCGCGCTCCGCCGGGAGCCGCTCGCCGCCCGGCACCAGGCCGAGCCGGACGACCTGGAGGATCTGCTCCAGGGCCTCCTCGAAGCCGTTGCCGGCCCGCACCGGCCGCAGTACCGACGTCAGCCGGTCGTCGTCGGCTCCGGGCACCCCGTGCTCCGTGCCCGCCTGCGACATGTGGTCGGACTGCGACATATGGCCGGACCCCCTTCCCAATCAATGGTTCTGCGCAATACCTTATGGCTCCCGGCTGACCGAAGTAAGCCGAATGGAGGCTCTCCCGTGGCAGACCGCACACCCCCGCTGAGCGTCGAGGAGCTGCACGCCCTCGTCGCCGGCGGTGAGATCGACACTGTCGTCCTGGCCTTCCCCGACATGCAAGGGCGGCTCCAGGGCAAGCGGTTCGCCGCCCGCTTCTTCCTCGACGAGGTGCTCCACCACGGCACCGAGGGCTGCAACTACCTCCTCGCCGTCGACACCGAGATGAACACCGTCGACGGCTACGCCATGTCCTCCTGGGACCGCGGCTACGGCGACTTCGCCATGCACCCGGACCTGGCCACGCTGCGCCGCGTCCCCTGGAACGCCGGCACGGCCATGCTCGTCGCCGACCTCGCCTGGAGCGACGGCTCGCCCGTGGTCGCCGCGCCCCGCCAGATACTGCGCCGCCAGCTGGAACGCCTCGCAGAGCACGGCTACACGGCCAAGGTCGGCACCGAGCTGGAGTTCATCGTCTTCAAGGACACCTACGAGCAGGCCTGGGACGCGGGCTACCGGGGGCTGACACCGGCGAACCAGTACAACATCGACTACTCGGTGCTGGGGACCGGGCGCATCGAGCCGCTGCTGCGTCGCATCCGCAACGAGATGGCGGGCGCCGGCCTCACCGTCGAGTCCGCCAAGGGCGAGTGCAACCCCGGCCAGCACGAGATCGCCTTCAAGTACGACGACGCCCTGGTCACCTGCGACCAGCACGCCCTCTACAAGACCGGCACCAAGGAGATCGCCGCCCAGGAGGGCGTCTCGATCACCTTCATGGCCAAGTACAACGAGCGCGAGGGCAACTCCTGCCACATCCACCTCTCGCTCGCCGACGCCGACGGTACCAACGTCATGGCGGGATCCCCGGCCGACCCCGGCGGCATGTCCGAGGTCATGCGGCACTTCCTCGCCGGACAGCTGGCCGCGCTGCGCGACTTCTCGCTGCTGTACGCCCCCAACATCAACTCCTACAAGCGGTTCCAGCCCGGCTCCTTCGCCCCGACCGCGGTCGCCTGGGGCCACGACAACCGCACCTGTGCCCTGCGCGTCGTCGGCCACGGCCGCTCGATGCGCTTCGAGAACCGGCTCCCCGGCGGCGACGTCAACCCGCACCTCGCGGTGGCCGGACTGGTCGCGGCCGGCCTCTACGGCATCGAGCACAAGCTGGAGCTGCCCGAGGCCTGCCCCGGCAACGCCTACGCCGCCGACTTCGAGCACGTCCCGACCACGCTCCGCGAGGCCGCCGAGCTCTGGGAGAACAGCCCGATCGCCAAGGCCGCCTTCGGCGACGAGGTCGTCGCCCACTACCGCAACATGGCGCGCGTCGAACTGGACGCCTTCGACGCCGCGGTCACCGACTGGGAGCTGCGCCGCTCCTTCGAACGCTTGTGAGGCCCTTCTTGTCCGACCAGCTCCAGGTACTCAATCCGGCCACCGAAGAGGTCGTCGCCACGGTCCCGGCCGCCACCGCGGCCGACGTGGACGCGGCGGTCGTACGTGCCACGAAGGCACAGGCCGTGTGGTCCGCCCTCGCGCCCGGCGAACGCGCCCGGCTGCTGCGCCGGTTCGCCGTCGCCGTCGACGACCACCTCGAAGAGCTCGCCCAGCTGGAGGTCCGCGAGGCCGGGCACACCGTCGGCAACGCCCGCTGGGAGGCGGGCAACGTCCGCGATCTGCTCGACTACGCGGCCGGGGGAGTGGAGCGGCTGACCGGCCACCAGATCCCGGTCCCCGGCGGCCTGAACGTCACGATCCTCGAACCGCTCGGGGTCGTCGGCGTCATCGCGCCCTGGAACTTCCCGATGCCGATCGCGGCCTGGGGCACGGCCCCGGCCCTGGCGGCCGGCAACGCGGTCCTCCTCAAGCCCGCCGAGACGACCCCCCTGACGGCCTTGCGGCTGGCGGAGCTGGCGCTGGAGGCGGGACTTCCCGAGGGGCTGTTCCAGGTGCTGCCCGGCCACGGCTCCGTCGCGGGCAACGCCCTCGTCGAACACCCCGGCGTCGCGAAGATCGTCTTCACCGGGTCGACGGCCGTGGGCAAGCAGGTGCTGGCGAAGGGCTCGGCGCTCCTCAAGCGCGTCACCCTCGAACTCGGCGGCAAGAGCCCCAACATCGTCTTCGCCGACGCCGACATCGAGGCCGCCGCCGCAGCGGCTCCCATGGCCTTCCTCGACAACTCCGGCCAGGACTGCTGCGCCCGCACCCGCATCCTCGTCCAGCGCTCCGCCCACGACCGCTTCATGGAGCTGCTCGGCCCCGCGATCGAGGCGGTGACGGTCGGCGACCCGGCCGACGAGAAGACCGACATGGGCCCGCTCATCTCCAAGGTCCAGCTGGACCGGGTCCGTTCGTACGTCACCGACGACCTCGACGGCATCCGCGGCAAGGCCCCCGAAGGCCCCGGCTTCTGGTTCCCGCCGACCGTCGTCACCGGCGTCGACCCCCGCGCGCGCGTGTCCGTCGAGGAGGTCTTCGGCCCGGTCGCCGTAGTGCTCCCCTTCGAGGACGAGGCGGAGGCGGTGGCCCTCGCCAACGCCACCGACTACGGCCTCTCCGGCTCCATCTGGACCCGTGACGTCGGCCGCGCCCTGCGCGTCTCCCAGGCGGTCCGGGCCGGCAACCTGTCCGTCAACTCCCACTCCAGTGTGCGCTACTGGACCCCCTTCGGCGGCTTCAAGCAGTCCGGCATCGGCCGCGAACTCGGCCCGGACGCCCTGACCGCCTTCACCGAAACCAAGAACGTCTTCATCAGCACCGAAAGCACGGAAGGCCCCGCACAGTGACCGAAGCAAACGTGTGCCGTCGCCTCGTCGGCCGTACGGCCGTCATCACCGGAGCCGGCAGCGGCATCGGCCTCGCCACCGCCCGCCGCCTCGCCTCCGAGGGCGCCCACGTCGTCTGCGGCGACGTCGACGAGCAGCGCGGCAAGGCCGCCGCCGAGGAACTCGGCGGGATCTTCGTCAAGGTCGACGTCACCGACCCCGAGCAGGTCGAGGCGTTGTTCAAGACGGCGTACGACACCTACGGCAGCGTCGACATCGCCTTCAACAACGCCGGCATCTCGCCGCCCGACGACGACTCCATCCTGGAGACCGGCCTGGAGGCATGGAAGCGCGTCCAGGAGGTCAACCTCACCTCCGTCTACCTGTGCTGCAAGGCCGCCATCCCCTACATGCGGCAGCAGGGCAAGGGCTCCATCATCAACACGGCGTCCTTCGTGGCGAGGATGGGCGCCGCCACGTCCCAGATCTCGTACACGGCCTCCAAGGGCGGTGTGCTCGCCATGTCCCGCGAACTGGGCGTGCAGTTCGCCCGCGACGGCATCCGGGTCAACGCCCTGTGCCCGGGACCGGTCAACACCCCCCTCCTCCAGGAGCTGTTCGCCAAGGACCCCGAGCGCGCCGCGCGCCGCCTCGTGCACATCCCGGTCGGCCGCTTCGCCGAGGCCGACGAGATCGCCGCCGCCGTCGCCTTCCTGGCCAGCGACGACTCCTCCTTCGTGAACGCCACCGACTTCCTGGTCGACGGCGGAATCTCCGGGGCGTACGTCACACCGCTCTAGGCCGCCCTACAGTGGCCGGGATGAGCAGCACACCGCCGCCCGGCTGGTACCGCGACCCCAAGGCCCCGCATCTGGAGCGCTGGTGGGACGGAACGGCCTGGACCGAGCACCGGCGCGCTCCCGAGTCTCCCGGGCCGCCGGTGCCCGCCCCGGCGGCGCCCGGTTCGACGACGCCGGGGCCGCCCTCGGCCGGCCGTGTCTCCGGGCGGCGGTCCAGGGCCGTCGCCCTCACCGCCGCCGGAGCCGTCCTGGTCACCGCGATCGTCACCGGCGCGATCGTCCTCGGCCGGGACGACGACGGCGCACCGGCGACCAC
>NZ_JBHVGZ010000035.1:39176-100563 GCF_042800355.1 Streptomyces sp. NPDC057623 | reverse complement strand
CGCGGCCAACACCGGGGAATGACCAACATCAACTGACGCAGTGGGGGTCACTTTTCACCCGTCGAAAGTGGGTCACGATTCACGCGTCGCCGACAAACGGTGGTCCACGCACTGTTCACGGTGTGGTCCTGCCCTCGAGTAGCACTGGTCGCGAAGGAGTTCGAGGAGTCCCGATCCGGCATCGCCAACAACAACAGGGCGACCGAGATCCCTCTCCCGGAGCTCGGCGATCAGCGCGCCGGGATCACCCACTACAACGCCGACCTCGAAGAGACGACAGCCGTCGCCCTGCTCCGCGTCGGCACCGTCCTCGTCGAGATGGAATACGCGCCGGTGCTCGACGACCCGGAATGGAACACGGAGTTCGAGCAGCTGGCCTCGATGGTGGCCGCCCGCGCCCAGCAGGTCCAGAACGCCTGAAGACGTGGTCGTAGTCAGCTGCCAAGTCGTCGTGGGCGGCTTCCCGATTCATGCCCCCCACGAACAGACCTGATCCGCTGCGCGTAGGTGCGGGGCGTCTCCCTGCCGAAGCCGGCAGGGAGCCTGGCCCACCGTGAGGCGTTCGCGGTGGTTATCGGGGCGCGACAGCCTCCTTGGTGCCGTTGCGCCGGATCCGGTCCCGGACGAGCGCGATCGCGATCACCAGGGCGGCGACGAGTACGGAGAGCAGGACCTGGCTGCGGCCACCACCCTCACTGTCGTCGGTGAGCATGTAGAGGAGTACGAACGAGATCATCCCGATCGTCGCCCACGTCAGATACGGGAACAGCCACATCCGGACCACGAGCTTCTCCGGGCTCTCGCGCAGGATGATCCCCCGCATCCGCAGTTGGGAGAAGCAGATGACCAGCCACACGAAGAGCGCGACGGCGCCGGAGGAGTTCAGCAGGAACTGGAAGACGGTGTCCGGCCACAGGTAGTTGAAGGCGACGGCGACGAAGCCGAAGGCCACCGAGGCCAGGATCGCGGTGTGCGGGACACCGCGGGAGTTCGTGCGGACGAAGGACTGCGGCGCGTCGCCCCGCTGGCCGAGGGAGAAGGCCATGCGGGAGGCGGTGTAGAGGCCGGAGTTGAGGCAGGACAGCACGGCGGTCAGCACGACGACGTTCATGATCTGCCCCGCGTGCGGGATACCGATCGAGTCCAGGGCCGCCACGTACGAGCCGTCCTTCTTGATCGCGGGGTCGTTCCACGGCAGCAGCGAGACCACGACGAGGATCGAACCGACGTAGAAGACCCCTACCCGCCAGATCACGCTCCTGGTGGCCTTGGCGACCGCCCGCCGAGCATCCGGGGACTCACCGGCGGCGAGGGTGACGATCTCGCTGCCCATGAAGGAGAAGACGACCAGCAGGATGCCGGTGAGGATCGCACCGGGCCCGTTGGGCAGGAAACCGCCGTGCTCGGTGAGATTGGCGAAGCCGGTCGCGGCGTGGTCGGTGCCAGGCAGCACGCCGAAGATCGCCAGACCGCCGAGCACGATGAAGCCCGCGATGGCGACGACCTTGATGCCCGCGAACCAGAACTCGAATTCGCCGAAGGAGCCTACCGAGGCCAGGTTCGTGGCCGTGAGCACCACCATCACGATCAGCGCCCAGGCCCACTGCGGTACGGCCGGCACCCACCCCTCAAGGATCACGGCACCCGCGGTCGCCTCCACTGCCAGCACCACGACCCAGAAGAACCAGTACAGCCAGCCGATCGAGAATCCGGCCCAGCGACCGAGCGCCCGGTCCGCGTAGGCGGAGAAGGAGCCGGAGGACGGATTGGCAGCGGCCATCTCGCCGAGCATCCGCATCACAAAGACGACCAGGGCACCGACCAGTACGTACGACACCAGGATGCCGGGGCCGGCGGCGGCGATACCGGATGCGGAACCTACGAAGAGACCGGCACCGATCACCCCGCCGATGGCGATCATCGACAGATGGCGGTTCTTGAGACCGGCCCGCAGACCTGCCTGCTCCGGAGGTCGGCCCTCTGCGGGCGGGGCGGTGTCAGATGCCAGAGAACCAGGGGGACGTGTAGTCATGTCGACATCCATTGAGTGGTTGGGAGGGCCTGGCGAGGAGTGGGTGGCCCGGGAAGGAGGTGCCGGCAGGGAGCGTCTCGCTCCGCCTCCTCGTGGGAGGGAGAGCCGTGTCACCTGGGGAAATGGATTTGCGCAAGCTTATGGGGGGCCATGGGGCGGCGTGTTTGTGAACGATGAACAAACTCCCCCGCAATGCCTGTACGACTGGACAATGCGCAGGCGGCGTCAGTTGGTCGGCGGAAGCCGCAACTGGAGCATGGCCAGCAGACGCTGGTCGGGACGGCTCAGATCGAGACCGGTCAGCTCCTCCGCCCTGCGAAGGCGATAGCGCAGCGTGTTGGGGTGCACATGCAGCTGGGCGGCGGCCTCCCGGATGTCACCGAAGGCGTTCAGATAGGCCAGCAGGGACTCGGCCAGCCGCCCCTGGTGCCGGCTGTCGTGCGCTGCCAGGGCGCTCAGCCGTGGATCCCGTATCTCGGGGTGGGCGGCGAGCAGCGTCAGTATCTCGCTGACCAGCACTTCCGCCTGGATGTCCGGCAGTGCGGCGACCGCGGCGGGCAGGCCGACGCCCATCATGGCGTCGAGGATGCGGTCGGACTCCCGGCGTGACTCGGGAACTTCGCCGAGCCCGGACACCACACAGCCGACCGAGCCGCGCAACGCCAGGCCCAGGTGGCGGCGTGCGGCATCGGTGATCTCCTGGCCCCAGCCGCGCAGCGTGTCCGTGTCGATGCTGCGAGGAAGCTGGGGCAGAAGGACATAGATCCGGGGGTCGAGCTGGGTGACCAGCGCGCTGCGGTGCCGAGCGGCGATGTGCACCGAGATCAGGTTGGTGACCTCGGTGTGGGTCAGCTCCGGTGCGGCGCCTGCATGACTCGTCTCCGGCGCGGCGACAACCTCCGCGCTCCCGTACGAGAACCCCAGGACGGCGGCCGGCAGGGTCGCGTCGAACCCCAGGTGCGTGGCGAGCGGTTGCGGCCCGGTGCTCCCCTCCAGAAGCCCGGCCAGCAAGGTCCGGGTCAGTGTCACATCCTCGGAGAGCACCCGGCGGCGGCGCACCAGGTGGTGCGCGGCGACCCGGGCGGCACCCAGAAGTGCCTGCTCCGAGTGTTCGGACAGGGGCGTCGAGCCCTCCTGCACCCAGATGGTGCCCAACTGCCGGCCCCCGGACCGGATCGAAACCGCGAGGCGGCGGCGGATCCCCAGTTCCGGGTGGCTGTCGATGCCCATCACCTGATCACTGGAGTGCAGGTGCTGGAAGACGCCCCACTCGCGCAGTTTCGCCAGATACGCCTCTGGTCCCTGCCAGCCGAGAATGGAACGCCGCCGCAGGTCGTCGATCTCGTCGGTGTCGGTGGAGCGAGAGTAGGCCAGCACCCGGTTGGCGGCGTCCTCGATGCTGACGATGCCACTGGTGAGGACCGCGGTGGTCTGGGCGAGGGAGAACAGGTCACCCTCCTCCGCCTCCGCGTCGGGGTGTCCAGGAGGGGCGTCGTCGAGGGCGGCGCGGGCCAACGCGTTCACCTGCTCCCATCGCGCTTCACCGCGCAGCGAGAGCAGTGCCACGCCGGCCTCGGCGGCGGCCTCGCCCAGGGCCGCGGACTGACCGGGACCGTCCAGCTTGACCACGACAGCGGCGGCTCCGTCGCGGCCGGCGGCCCGCAGCGCGGGAAGGACCGCTCGACCACGGGCACCGATGACGAGGATCAACTGGCCGGGCTGGGCGCTCGGAGGGTCCTCGGGGTCGAGCAGGCAGACATCCCGGATCTCGACATCAAGCCCCGCGGGAGCGGCCTGCACCTCCACCAGTGAGTCACCCATGGACATCAGCAGTTGACGCAGGGTGATACTCGCTACGGGGGGAGGCATCGCGGCCGGATCCATGAAGGTCGCCTTTGCTGGGAACCACGCCGGGCCCTGATGCTATCCGCCCAGGCAAGGGGAGCGTACGGGGCCATCGCACCGTCGAGCGCATTCGCTCACGCCGGAAGCCACCGCCTGTGCGACCACCATGCCGCCGAATGCCGGGCAAGCCGTCGCCCCGGCGGCACACACGGCCCGCTCTCCCTTCGGTGCGATCGGCGGGTTCGTCCTGCTCAGGCTGGGCCATACCGAGAAGCCAGGGATCACCTTCGCGGACGGCCAGGTCCAGCAAGTCGCTCCGCAGTCAGTGGCGTTGTGCACTGAGACAGGGACGCCGAAGGCCGCACCCTGCGTAGACCACCAACCATCCGACGACGGCCGACCGGCGGCCGTCTGTTCAGGATCGCTGACCTGCACGTCGTCCCGCTCCATGAGCTGCGGGCGGATGGCGTGATCGGCGTCGATGCGAACGCCGACCACCTCGCCGCCGGGCTCCTGGACGAGTATGGCAACCCGGTCGGCGTGCCGCGCCGTTTGTGCAACTCGTGCTCAGTCTTCAGGAACGGTGGGAGCAGGCGTCCCAGTCACCCGGCGCGTGCTGACCGGATCAGGGTCGTACGTCGACGTAGTCGCCGGTCGCCTTGGCCGGGCCGGTGGTGGTGGTGCCGGTGAAGTCCCAACGCCAGTAGCCGTCCTTGACGGCCTTGACCGTGGTGCGCAGGGTGCCGGTGTTGCTGGTGTTCACCGTGGCCACGGTGGTGTAGGTGCTGCTGTCCTTGGGGCGGAACTGCAGTTTCACGGCTTGGCCCGTGTATCCCGCATACCGGTAGGTGTCCCAGTTGGCTCGCACGAGTTTTCCGGTCACCGTGATGCGGGCACCCTTGGCCACCGGTTCCGGTGAGGCGTTGACCGTGAGCCGCGCGGCACGCTTGAGGCCGAACGACCCCACGCCGGGGGCAAAGACCGAGTCGCCGGTGTCGGCGTCGACCAAGGCGTCGACCGACCAGGTTCCCGCGTTGGCGTTGGCCAGGTCCACCGGGTCGTCGCTGCCCGCGGCCGGGTGGGCGTTGACGGTGAACACCGTCGTGCATGCCGTCGCGGTCTCGCAGTACGCGTCAGTGGTGTAGAAGCCTCCGTGCGGCCCCTTCAGATCCACGTCAGCGAAATTCAGGCCGGGGTCATCCGAACCGGTGACCGTGACCGGGAACACCACGTCGTGCGTGATGCCCACTATGACGTCCCGTCCGGAATTGACGGTGGCACCACTGACCACCGGGCCCCTGGGCGTGGCATCGGCCGAGGAGCCGACCCCGACCAGCAGAAGACCGACGGCCGACGCCACGGCGCCGCGGCTGGTCGCGCGACCGACGGACTCGCGCCGCAGGCGGGCACGTGGGGCGGCGCTGCGCGGACCGCTGTCGCACCCGTCGCTCTGTCTGTCGCCAGGTGGCGTGGCCAGGCTTCTCATGAAATCTCCCAGGGATGACAGGCCGGCTGCCAACCACATCACCGGCAAGGTCGGTTGGTGGCTGGACCGGATACGGATACATGTCACTCCTACGACTACCGAAACGGCCCGATCGTTGCCCCCGGCCGTGAAGCGGCCAACGACCCGCCATCTGCCACGGAAGCCGGAGAGAGAGTGAACGGTGAACTCACACCGGAAGTCTTCAGAGGTGAGTGAGATTCACGAAAACAGGTATGAATAGGATCCTCTCAGTGCGTGGGTATCGCTAGCATGATGGCGAGTTCAAAGGCCCGGGAGGGTGAGTGAGTCCGGCAGAACCCGAAGTAACCGCGATGAACGCGACCGAGGCGCGCAACGCCCTCTACTCCCTGGTGAAGCGTGCCGAGGAAGAGGGGCGCACGACCCTGATCCACAAGGGCCAGAAGCGTCAGGATCGCGTGCTGCTGGCGCCACTCGACCGGCTTCCGGCAGCGCGGAAGTCCGAGGTTCCCTCCCACGTTCTCAGTGCGGCCCAGAAGGACTTCGGTGACCTCATCACACGGGCGGCTCAGGGACAGCCACAGGTGCTCCTGCGCAACACCACACCGGTCGCGGTGCTGCTGCCCGCCGACGTCCGCGCCGGTACCCACTCGTCCGATCCAGCCGCGGCCGCCGGCGCGGCGCCCGCAGGGGGTGCGGTGAACAGCCGAGGTCGTTCGGAACGCGAGAGCGCGCCGCGCAGGCTCGCCACGCTGGGCGACGCCATCGGCGCCGCACTCACCTCAGGGCCGGTCGGCAGCACCACGTTCGGGCTGCCCGGTCTGGACGCGGCGACGGGGGGCCTGCAGTCGGGCCGGCTGACGCTTGTGGCGGCCGCCCCGAACGTCGGCGGAAGCCTCCTGGGACTGGCCGCCGCAAGGCAGACCGCGCTCGTCGACAACCACAAGGTTCTCTACGCGGCGTCGGGGCCGAACCAGGCTGACGTCATGCGGCGGATCATCTCGGCGGAGACCGGCGGCGACTACCCGCGCCTGAAGCAGGGCCGCCTCACCGAACACGAGCAGCAGCTCGCCCAGCAGTTGGTCCAGGCGCCGCTGCTGATCGACGACGGCAGTGATCTGACCGCCGAGGCGATCGCGGAGACCGCCCCATACGTGCAGGACCTGGCCCTCGTGGTCGTGGACCGCCTCCAGGCCGCCCACAACGCCCGGCTCCCCCTGTCCGGCGACCGTCTTCCGGGCGCCTCGCAAGCCCTGGCCGGGCTCGCGCGCACTCTGCACGTACCGGTGCTGGCCATCGTGGACAGCGACGATCCCAGCCTCCTGGGTCTCCTGGACGCCGACATCCTGGTGACGCTCGCACCGACCGCGGACCCCGCCAAGGTCCAGGTATCGGTCACGGAACGCGACTTCGGTGCGATCGGCTCGGCATACCTACGGCCCGACCTGCTGCACGCCCGCTTCCTCGATGCCGGAGAAGCCCCCGTCGACCGTGCCGGCGGCGAAGGAACCGGCCGGCCGCCGGGCAGCCCGCTGGAGCAGGAGCTGGCCGAGGCGGCGCTCCCCTACACCTCCGGTGCCCGGCAGGGCCTGCCCGCCTCCGTCACCCACGTATTGGCGGCGCTGCGCACCGCACTGGTCAACGGCGATCTCGAAGCTCTCGCGGAACTCGGGCAGCCCCTCGCTGAGGCGGCTTCGGCGCCGCTGCGACTGCCGGACACCGCCGAGGGACGCCGTCTCGCCGCCGCGCTGGAGGCGTACGGCAACGCCGCGCCCGCCGACACCGCCGGGAGACCCGCCGTCGCCGGCGCCCAGCCCATCGCTGCCCGTGAGCAAGCGTCCGACGGCGTCGGCGAAGAGGACGACGGGGACGGCCTGGTGCCGGGGGATGAGGAGGACGAGCCGGAGGGAGCGGTCTTCCCCGCGTTGAGAATTCTCAAGGACGCGGTCGGCCGCTCGAAGATGCACCCGATCAAGGTCATCCGCACCGAGGAACGCGACAGCGCCCCATGGCCGCTGATCAGCGAGGACATGGACGGCGAGCCCGGCTGGGTCCACCCCGACGTCACCCTGGAACGCGTTCCCCACATCAAGGCGAACGGAAAGCGCGTCCGGCGCGACCGCCTCGACGTGCCCGCCTCCTTCGGCGAGGGCGTGATCTGCCTGATCGACCGCAACGGCAGCTTCCCCTCCGCCTGTTCGGCCGTCCCCCTCGCCCCGAACAAGCTTCTGCACACCGGCCCACTCGACGCGTTCGACAAGACGACGGCCGGCATCTACCTCATCGACATCCCGGAGTGGAACCGCACCGACATGCCGCACCCTCTGGGGCGGATCACCGAGCGGCCCGACGACCAGGGCCGCGTGTGGGTGACCACCCCGCACATCAGGCAACTGGAGAAGCTCGCCCGGGACGGCCACCTCGGCGCCGCACCGGCCATTCACGACTCGTGGACAGGGAAAGCCAACGAGTCCCTGTTCAAGCCCTTCTACGAGGCCACCCGAAAGGCACGGACCGAGCTGGTCCAGGTCGGCGGTGACCCCTACAAGGCGTACAAGACCCGGCTGTCCATCGCGCTGCGCCTGCTGTGGCCCAAGCGCGCCGAACAGAAGTCCCCGTTCTGGCGGCCGGACTGGCGCATGAGCATGGTGGCCGAGGCGTCGGTCCGCCACTGGTCGGTGGCCTTCAGGGCCGTCCAGGAGGGCAGCAGGCTCATCGGGCTGTTCAACGTCGACGCGGCCGCCTTCTGGACGCCTGACGGCACTCCGCCCACCACGTACCGGATCGGGACCGGATTCGGCGAAGTGAAGGCCAAGTTCATCCGGCCCGGCGAGATCATTCCCAAGGGTGACGACTGATGGCCGGCCCCACGGGCCGCGGTGGCACCCTGGGCGGCGCACTCAACGACCTCCTGCGCGCCCAGGTCACTCCCCGGCACCGCCTGTCGTCGTACCACGCCCGGCACTGGCACGCCCAGCTCAGCCACCTCACCGCAACCCACCGCGGATACCAGGCCCTCGAAGACGCTGGGCTCGACGTGACCGCCAGAACCCTGCTCAACTGGCTGTCCGACGCTGAGTACAACGTCCGCCGCAGCTACCGCGACCTCATTCACACCGCCTACGAGAACGTCGCCGTCGTCCCTGCCGACCCGCTTCCCGACCGCGTCACGGAAGGGCAGTTCGAGATCAGCGGCATCGTCAGGACAGGCAATGACGAACGTGAGCGCGGCACACGGCGGGCGGCGCCCCTGCGCATCGACGCGAGCAGGGGCGACTGGACCACGATCGAGGCACTCTGGCTGGCCGGCGAACTCACCGACGTCGAGTTCGAGGACCACTTCGTCGACGACGTCATCGTGGCGGACATCGGCGAAGGCACCGACGGGTGGGAGTTCCCCGGCGCCTCGTACTCCGTTGAACTCAGGTACGCGCGCTGACCGGTCGACCGCGCGCCTCGGCAGGGCACGGACGTGTGTCGCGTCACCGGCCGCTCCGTGGGCTGGAGGGCTGCAGGAGCTGGTCGACAGGCGCGTAGTCGTCGGTGAGTATGTGGGCATCGCCGGTCCAGGAGGTGACATCGTCGCCGGTGGCGATCTTCCACCCGGTTTTCCGGGCGTCCAGCGCTTTCTGGGTCGCGTGTAGGTCCACCGGTCGGTCGGAGGCGAGCACCACCAGATTGCCGCCTTCTGCGGTGGCGGTCGGATCGAGGCCGATATCGGCGGGTTCGCCGAGGACGGCAACGTGCTCGAAGGTCTCGCCGAGGGTGGCTACTTCAGCACGTGCGAAGGCCATACGACCGTGATCGATGAGGTTGGCCACGTACAGGCCGTCCGTCTTGAGCACCCGCCGGACGTCCGTCATCGCTTCCACGGTGGTGAGGTGCCAGGGGACGCTGACGCCCCCGAAGGCGTCGCCGACGACGAGGTCATGACTGCCTGCGCCCAGTCTCCGCAGGCCGAGCCTGCCGTCCTCGACGCGCATGTCGATACCGGCCTGTGGTCCCAGACCGAGGTGATCGCGGTTGATGCCGACGAGTCCGCCGTCGATCTCGGATACCAGGCTGCGCGTCCCGGGCCGCGTGGCCGCGAGGTAGCGGGGAAGTGTGAGCCCGCCTCCGCCCAGATGGTGGGCAGCGAGGGGTTCACCTTCGGGAAAGGCGGTATCAACCACCGACGCGATGGCGCGCACGTACCCGAACTTCAGAAAGGTCGGGTCGTCGATGTCGACGTAGGAGTGCCGCAGGCCGTCGAGAACGAGGGTGCGGCCGCCGTCCCGGTGGGGGTCTGCGACGACCCTTGCGCAGTGGTACTTGGTCTCCGTGTCACAGCCGCCGGGTGCGACCGTGGTCGCCAGGCCGCCGGCAACGACGAGGAGTGTCAGGGCGGGGGCGCCGCTCCGTCCTCGCCTTCGCCACTCCACCAGCGCTGAGCCGATGACCAACAGCGTTCCGAGGCCGATGAGTATGCCGCTGACCGGCAGCCGCGATACGAGTACGAAGCCGGTGAGGACGGTGCCGACGATGGCGCCGGCGGTGCCGACACCGGACAGGCGGCCGACCACCGCTCCGGTCTCGGCGAGGCTGGTGAGACGCAGCTTGGTGACGATCGGCGTCACCGCAGCGAGCAGCGCGCCGGGGACGAGGATGGCGGTGGTCGCGATCAGCAGGAGCATCGCCGGCGCCCACTCCGCGGTGGCGCGCAGCGCGGCAGGCGTGAGCGCGACGACCACTCCCGACATTCCGAGCGAGGGGCCGATGAGCCGGCGTGGATCGACCTGGTCGGCGATGCGCCCACCCAGCCAGGAGCCCAGGGCGATCGCGGTGAGCGCGATGCCGATCACCATCGTGCTGGTCTCCAAGGTGAGGCCGAGATAGGGAGCCAGCAGCCGCAGAGCGACGATCTCGACCACCAGCACCGCGGCCGAGGACCCGAACACGAGCACGGCAGCGACACGCGGGCCCAGGCCGTGACTGCGAGGCATGCCCTCGGCGTCAGGCGGCGAAGACAGTTTGGTCACGGACGACATCCTCGCATCCGAGTCATCGAACGAACGGCAACTTCACAGCCCTCTGTCCCAACGGGTGCGCTGCCCAGACAGGTTGGTGACCAGACCCGCTGGACTACAGATCAAGCAGGCACTTGAGGAAGATGCTCCTGGCGTACTCCTGGCGCGCGGCGCGTGCTGCGGCGAGGTTTTCGCCGGATGATCGCGTCATTCCCTCATCGCTCGTCCTACCGCCCAGAACTGCGAAACCGATTAATGGCGGCTTCGCATTTCTCCCGAAAAGCAGGATCGTCGACCCCCAGTCCCTCCCGGGGCGCCAGGCACAGGACTCCGATCTTCCCCGTGTGCACATTCTGCTGAACCTCGCGTGCCGCGTCTCCGGTGTGGAGCAGCGGATGGACGGCGGACAGCGTCGGGTGTACGAGGCCCTTCGCGATGAGGCGGTTTGCCTCCCATGCTTCCCGGTAGTTGGCGAAATGGCTTCCGACGATCTTCTTGAGCGCCATCCACAGGTAGCGGTTGTCGTATTCGTGCATGAAACCCGACGTCGAGGCGCAGGTCACGATCGTCCCTCCTCGCCGGGTGACATACACACTGGCGCCGAAGGTCTCCCGTCCGGGGTGTTCGATGACGATGTCGGGGTCCTCCCCGCCGGTCAGTTCCCGGATGTGGGCCCCGAACCTCTTCCACTCGCGCGGATTGGGTGTCCTGTCGTCGCTCCAGAACTCGTACCCTTCTTCGGCGCGGTTGATGACGTGTTCCGCGCCCGTCGCCCGGACCAGTTCCGCCTTGCGCTCGTCCGAGACGACACACACGGGGACGGCTCCGCCGTTCACCGCGAGCTGGGTGGCGTAGGACCCCACACCCCCTGCCGCACCCCAGATCAGCACCGTGTCGCCCTGCTTCATGCCGGCCCCGTTGCGGGAGACCAGCTGCCGGTAGGCGGTGGAGTTCACCAGGCCCGAACAGGCCGCCTCCTCCCAGGAGAGATGAGCCGGCTTGGGCATGAGCTGGTTGGCCTTGACCAGGGCGAGTTCGCCCAGGCCGCCGTAGTTGGTCTCATAGCCCCAGATCCGCTGATCGGGGTCGAGCATGGTGTCGTCGTGCCCGTCGGCGGAGGCGAGTTCGACGGAAAGGCAGTGGGCGACCACCCGCTGCCCCGGCTGCCATTTCGATACCCCGGGGCCGGTCCTCAGCACGACCCCCGACAGATCGGAGCCCAGCACGTGGAAGGGCTGGTCGTGGCCCGCTGCGGAGGGAACCGACCGCGCATAGCGCTGAAGAAAACCGAACGTCGGAAGCGGCTCGAAGATCGCACTCCATACGGTGTTGTAGTTGATGGAACTCGCCATCACCGCGACCAGCGCCTCGCCGGGCCCCGGCTCCGGGGTCGGCACCTCCTGGACATGGATGGACTTGCGGGGGTCCTTCTCCTTGGAGGGAAGGTCGTGGAAGATCTCGGTCTCTTCTTCGAGGATCACCGCGGCTCGATATTCCTCAGGAACAGGAAGGGACCGCATTTCCTCGGCACCGGAGCCGTCCAGTACCGCGTTCAGAATGTGCTCCATCTCCGCCATGGGATACCGCCTTCGTCTAGGCCTGCTGAGGGTTCAAGCGTGCGACGAGTTCGTCGACCAGGTCACCGACGGTCGAGTTGTCGAAGCAGACCGACGTCGGGAGCGGTATCCCCAGCCGCTTCTGCAATGCGTTCCTGATGGAAAGGGCACGTAGCGAATCCATCCCGGCGTCGGCCAGATTCCAGCTCTCGACGGCCGCCTCGGGCTCGCCCAGAATCCCGGCCACGATGTCCACGCACACGGCCTCGATCTCGGACGTCGACTCCGGCCGGGCGTCTTCGAGGTCGGTCTGGGCGCCCGAGTCCACCCGGGGCCGTACCAGTTCCGCCGCGATGGGGTTGCTCGCCAGATGATGGGCGGGATCCAGCGCGTTCCACTGGACCGGCAGTACCGCCAGTTGTCCGGTTGACGCACACCTCAGGACGCTGCGCACCGCTGTTCGGCCGGTGTCGGGATCGATGGTGCCGACTCCTTTGTCCCGGAGCTCCGAGATGATCTCGTCGTTGCCTCGCAGGTAGCCGACTCCCGACCAGGCCCCGAGGTCGAGGGACAGGCCGGGAAGGCCGAGCGAACGCCGGTGATGGGCGAGCCCGTCGAGAAAGGCGCTGGCCGCGGCGTGGTTGACCTGTCCTTCGTTGCCGAACAGCCCGGTCGACGAGGACGTCATGACGAACAGGTTCAGGTCCGGAGCATGTCGAATGGTGCTTTCGTGCAGGTTCCAGGCGCCCTGGGCCTTGGGCTGGAGCACCCGATCCATGCGGTTCCAGTCCATGTGGTCGAGGATTCCGTCGTCGACCACACCGGCAGCGTGCACGATCCCCCGTAGGCCGAATTTCGCCCCGAACTCAGCGACGAGGCGGTCGATCTGATCGCGGTCGCGGACGTCGGCCTGCCGGGTGACCACCTCTGCCCCGAAGGACTCGCGCAGTTCCGCGACGGAGCGTTCGGCATGCTCGTCGAGTTCTCGGCGGTGGCACAACACCAGTCTGGAGGCCCCGAGTTCGAGAAGGCACCGCGCGAAGACACGGCCCACTCCGGCGGTGCCTCCGGTGACGAGGTACCAGCCGTCGTCGTCGATCACGCCCGACTCGTCCACGTCGCGCAGCGGTGCCAGCCGTGGTGCGAGGAGGCGACCGCCCCGCATGGCCAACTCCGGTTCGGTGTCCGGCATTTCGGTGATGCGGCGGGGTAACCGGGCCGCCACCTCGTCCCAGCGTCGTCTGACGTCCTCGGGATCGATGTCGAGCGCGACGTGCGCCAAGTGCCGGTACTCCGTCCTGGCGGTACGGTGCATCCCCATCAGCGCCGTCTGCGCCGGGTCCGGGGCGTCGTCGGTGCCGACGCACTGAGCTCCGGAGGTCAGGGTCAGCAGCCGGAGGTCTGTACGCCCGGCCTGGGAAAGCGCCTGGTAGACGGCCAGCATCGCGCCACCGGCCGCCTGGTGCACCCGGGCTGCCACGGAGGCGCCGCCGCTCTCGCCGCCTCGCAGGTCGTCGTTCCTCTTCGCCACCAAGGGCCAGGCGTTGATCAGCAGGTCCGGCCGGACCTCGGCGAGCAGGGCCGCCAGCTTCTCGGCCATGTCGTCGCCCCGCGTGCCGGGTTCCCGGCCGGCGAACATCCGGACATCCGCACCTGCTTGTTCGAGCGGGCGCGCCAAAGTCGGCAGCAGGGCCGACTCCGGCCCGACCAGCATGCATGTCGTGCCCGCCAGATCCGATGCGGTCTGGGGGGCTGTCTCGGTCCAGCGGATGGCGTAGGGGCGTGGTGTGCCGTCATGGGGCTCAGGGAGGACCTGGTGGCTCTGCGCGTCCTCCGGTTGCGCGGAGGGCCGCCTGGTACGTGGGTCGCTCTCGGCCGAGTCGGTCCAGTGCCGGCGTCGCTGGAAGGGGTAGGTGGGCGCTGAAGCCATGTGCGCGTCCGGATGGACGGCACCCCAGTCGACCGTCACGCCGGATGTGTAGGCGGTGGCCAGCGCGCGGCGGACCGACGCCATGTCGTTCGTCTCCCACCGCAGAGGCTCAAGCCAGGTACGGCCGCTCGCGCCGTCGTCCTGGAGGGCGAGCTGGGCCAGTGTCGACAGTGCGTGGGACGGCCCCAGCTCCATGAACACGTCGGCCTTCATCGCGTCGGCTGCCCGCACGGCGTCGAGAAAGCGCACCGGGTTCCTCAACTGGTCCCGCCAGTACGAGGCTGCCGAGATCCCCGCGCCCACCGGGCTGCCCGTCAGGTTGGAGATGATCGGCCGGGACGGAGCGTGCAGGGTGACGCCTTCCAGGACAGCGGTATAGGCCTCGGTGATGGGATCGATCAGCGGGGAGTGCCCAGCCCGCGTGATCGGCAGCGGCTTGCACCTCACGCCCCGGTTCTCGGCCTTCCGTACGGCGTCGGCGACCGCCCGCCGGTCGCCCGAGACGACCACGTTGTTCGGCGTGTTCACCGCGGCGATACCGATGTCGACACTGCCGTGGAGGAGTTCGGCCACCTCCGCCTCGGGTGCGAAGACCGCGGCCATCGCACCGTTGTCCGGCAGCGACTTGAGCAGCCGACCCCGCTCGCACACCAAATACAGCCCTGTCTCGAAGTCGAACACCCCGGCGCCGTAGGCCGCCGCGTACTCGCCCAGGCTGTGGCCGAGATACACGTCGGGGTCGACTCCCCAGCTCCGCCAGAGGTTCAACAGAGCGGCCTGGACCGTGTAGTTGACAGCCTGTGCGGCGGCGATGTCGTCGATCTCCATACCCCGCCGGACGGGGTTCTTGTAGAGGATCGACGACAGCGGTTCGCCCAGGTAGCGGGAGACCGTTGCATCGGCCGTGCGGATGGTGTCCCGGAAGACCGGCTCGCTCTCGTGGAGTTCGCGTCCGGCTTCCAGGTACTCCGTGCCCTGGCCGGTGAACAGGGCGGCGATGCGCGGCGTCGTAGCGGCGGCCGTACCGGTGACGACGCCCATGTCGTCGGCCCAGAGGGTGTCAAGGCTGTCCTGGCCGTTCGCCACGGCGTCCAGGAGGTGGGTCAAGGACTCGCGTCCCGAGGCCATCACCGCGGTGCGCTCCCGGAAGTGCCTGCGCCCTTCGCCCAGGCTGAAGGCCACGTCCGCGCATCGCCGCTCCGGATGTTCCCTGAGGCTCGCGCCCACCCGTCCTGCCAGCTCTCGCAGCGCCGGGCGCGTGCGCGCCGACAAGGGAACGACGCACGGGACTTCGGCCCGGCCCGCGGAGTCGCCGCGCCCTTCCGCGCGTGTCCGCGGGGGTGCTTCCTCCATGATGACGTGGGCGTTCGTACCGCCCAGGCCGAACGCGCTCACTCCGGCGCGCAGCGGATCGTCACCGTGCTGCCACTCCTTCGTCGTGGCGTTGACGTAGAAGGGGGTGCGGTCGAAGGCGATCGCCGGGTTGGGCTCACGGAAGTTGAGGCTTGCCGGGATCACCCGGTGGGTGAGGGCCAGCGCGGTCTTGATCACACCTGCGATTCCGGCGGCCCAGCCGAGATGGCCGATGTTCGTCTTCACCGAGCCCAGAGCGCAGGAACGCGGAGGGCAACCACTGAACGCCTCGGCCAGTGCCGCCACCTCGACGGGGTCGCCGGCCAGGGTTCCGGTCCCGTGTGCTTCGACGTAGGACACGGACTCCGGCTCGACACCCGCCGCGGCGAGGGCCTGACGGATGACCGCGGCCTGTCCCCCGACGCTCGGCGCGCTGAAACCGGGCTTGGCGGAACCGTCGTTGTTGATGGCAGTGCCGCGTACCACGGCATAGACGCGGTCGTTGTCCGCGAGCGCCTGTTCCAACGGCTTGAGGAGGACGACTCCCACTCCGCTGCCGAACACCGTTCCCGTCGCGGAGGCGTCGAACACCCGGCAGTGCCCGTCCTCGGAGAACACGAGCCCTGGCTCATGGACGTACGAGTCGATCTGGGGCACCGGGATGTGGGCGCCACCGGCCAGGGCCAGGTCGCACTCGCCGTTCAAGATCGCCTGGCAGGCCAGATGCAGCGCGTAGAGCGACGTCGCACAGGCCGCCTGCACGTTGACGCTCGGCCCGGTGAGGCCGAGTTTGTAGGAGACACGGCTCGCCAGGTAGTCCCGGTCGGCGGCGAGCGCCAGCTGTAGATCGGCGGCGGAGTCGAGGTAGTTGGGCGTGGGGTTCGTGGCCTGTCCGTAGAGGTTGTTCATCAGGTACAGGCTGGTTCCGCTGCCGCCGTAGACGCCGATGTCCTCGATGAGTCTGCGCCCGGCCGTGCCGCCGTCCTCCAGCGCCTCCCAGCAGCACTCCAGAAAGAGACGGTGCTGCGGGTCCAGGAGGTCTGCTTCTCGTTTGCTGTAGCCGAAGAACTCCGCGTCGAAGCGGTCGATCCCGGCGAGCCGGGAGTGGGCTCGCACCCGCCCCTCACCGCGGGTCTCCCGGCCTTCGACGCTGATGGACTCCACTTCGTCCGCCAGGTTGTGCCAGTACTCGCCTGGCGTGCCTGCTCCGGGAAACCGGCATGCCATGCCGATGATGGCGACGCCTTGCGGCTGTAACAGCTGTTGTGGCTCTTGGGGTTCTTGCAGCTCTTGGGGTTCTTGCGGCTCTTGGGGTTCTAGCGGCTCTTGGGGATACGGCTGATCGACCATGGTGAGCTGTTCCTCTTTCGTCCGAGCTCGGCCCTGCGCTGCCGGAACCGCCGCCGGCCAGGGCCGTCCGGCGTGTCAGGTCGCGGGCCGGCGGCGCCTGCTGGGCACGGTGGAGTGGGGCCGGTGCGTGCGGCGCCCTTGGGACGGCACGACCGTGCCCCGCGGCCCCGAGTGAAACGGGGGGGCGCGGCCTAGGGCCGACGGCCCCTGCGCGCGAGCCGTCTGCGCTCTGCCGAACTGAGTTGTCCGTCCCGGAGCACCGGCTCGCGCCCTGGAGCTTCGCGGACGGCCGTCCTGTGCGGTTCGCCGGAGGCGACGTCCTGTCGGGCGGATCGAAGATGTGCGCTCAGCCCGGCGATGGTGGGATACCGGTACATGTCCGTCAGTTCCAGTCGCGGATGCTCGGCGCTCAGCTTCTGGAACACGTGCATGAGCAGCTGCGAGTTGCCGCCGTGGTCGAAGAAGTTCCGATCCGTTTCGACGTCCACGGGCCGCCCCAGCACGGAGGCCCAGACGTCGCCGATCATCTGCTCCAGCGAGCCCCTGGCCGCGGAACGGGGCTTTTCCGCAGGAGTGGTCGGGGAGAGCCGCGCTTCCAGGGTCTTGCGGTCGAGCTTGCCGTTGGCGTTGACCGGCAGGTCGTCGGTCAGGAGGATGCGGTCAGGCAGCGCGTACCACGGCAGTTCCTCCCGCAGGGCCGAAAGGATGCCCGCCTCGGTGAGCTTCCCGTCGGTGGTCCTGGCCGCTGCTCGTACTCCCTTGACCAGGTTCTGGTCGTCTCGGACCGGGACGACCGCGGCTTCCCGCACCCCGGGGATCCCCAGCACGGCCTGTTCGATCTCCCCCAGCTCCACGCGGAAACCCCGCACCTTGACCTGGCTGTCCTTACGGCCATGGAAGCGGAGGGAAGAGTCCGCTCCGACACTGACGAGGTCGCCCGTCGCATACCAACGGCCGCTTCCTGTCACGTCGCCGGCGAACTTCTCCGCGGTGAGCTGTGGATTGTTGAGGTATCCCCTGGCCAGGCCGGCCCCGCCGATCAGCAGTTCACCCGGCGCCCCGGGCGGGCAGTCCTCGCCGTCCTCGCCCACGACCCTGACCCGCACACCGGTCAGCGGCCGGCCGATGGGGACGAAGGCGGTGTCGTCGGGGCGGCACCGGTGCATCGTGGCGTACACGGTGGCCTCGGTGGGTCCGTAGCCGTTGATGACGACCGGGATCCGATCGAGCCTGCGCAGCAGTTGGGGGCGCACTTCCTCGCCGCCCATGATGAGTACCTCGACAGAGGTCAGCCCGGCCCTCAGCCGACCGTCCGCCAGCATCAGCTCCACCATCGTCGGTGTCGCCTGGAAATGGGACACGCGGCCGCTCGCGAGCACGTCGGGGAGGAAATCGCCGGCCTCGGGCGAGGAGCGTCCCGCCAGGGCCTCGCTACCGACGACCACGATGGACATGCCTCTGGTCAGTGGCCAGAAGAGCTCGACCACGGAGATGTCGAAGCAGATGTTCGTGGTCGCCAGCCAACACTTCCCAGCAGGGTCATCGAGGGCGGGCAGCACCTCGTCCAGCGCCCGGAACAGACTGACGACGCTGTGGTGCTCGATCGCCACCCCCTTCGGCGCGCCGGTGGAACCTGAGGTGTGGAGGATGTACGCCAGGTCCGCGGCTTCTGGGGCAGCGCTGTCCGACGGTGCGTCCGCGAGGGGGTCGGTGGCGGTCGCCGCCGCCACATCGACGGTGTCGCAGTCCGCCGAGGTCACCAGGTCCCGGGTACGGCTGTCCACGACCACGCACCGGGTGCCCGACGTCGAGAGGATGGAGGTGATCCGGCTGTCGGGGAAGTTCATGTCGACCGGTACGTAAGGCGATCCGGCGAGCATGATGCCGAGCATTGCCGCAACACGGTTCACCGAGGCCGGCAGGCAGATGCCCACCGGGAGCCCGTCCTCGTCCGCTCTCTCCCGCAGGAGCCGGGCCAACGACCGGGCGCGAGCCCACAGTTCGCGATAGGTGACGGTCTCCCAGGCGTCCGACACGGCCGGCCGGTCGGGAACGGTCAGTACCTGTTCCTTCAGCTGGTCGAGAACAGTGGTGTCTGCGCCTGTCAGCATGCTGTCCCCCGCACCCGAGTCATGTTGTCTCCCCTGTTCGCGGACTCTCACCCCTTGACCACGCGTGCCGAGTCGGCCACCAGATAGGGCCGAATCGACTCGAGCGAGCCGACGCTCGCGGTCTTGACGAGCCATCGTCCGCGGAGTTGCTCCACGTCCTTGATCTCCGACACCTCGCGGTTGTGGAGGCAGGCGTTGTTCGCGGCACCGACGAAGTCGCCCGACTGGATGTGCACCGGAGTCTTGACCTCGTGGACGACTCGGAGCAGTTCGTCGACGGCCTCCTGCGCCCTGGGTGAGGCGCCGACCGTCCGCTTCTCGAAGAACCGCAGGTCCGTCGGCCCGTCACCGCCGAGGATCGGATGCTGCTGCGCCTCCTCGGCCAGGTCGTAGCCGCCGGCGGACGTCAGGTCGTCATGCGGCGTAATGAACTCCGCGGCCGCGAGGATCTTCTTGGTGTCGTCCGACAGCGCCGCAAGAATGTCCTTGTTCGCGGAGTAGCAGGTGTTCACCACGTTCACCCCCGCTGACTGAATACCAAGGATGTTGAACCACAGCGGACGCACGTAGTGGTTGGCGTCGTCCTTGTGGAAGGAGAGCCCGCGCAGCGTCTTCTGTGACTGCGACTCGGCGAGTTCACGCATGGGCCGGATGTCCTGGAAGATGTCGCCGTCATTGGTGTTCTGGTAGGCGTACAGGACCTGATCCATGAATATCGCGTACAGGAGCAGGAATCCCTCTGCGACGAAGGTGGTCTTCAGCCTCCGTTTGTCGCCGACGGGGTCGTCGAAGCTGAGAGGTGGCACCTGGAGATCCACCGGGCAGTTCGCCAGCCTGACGAAGGGTTCCGCAAATCCGTGCACCTTCTTGACCCGAGTGCAGTGTTCGGCGAACCGGCTACTGCTCATCTGCGGTGCGACGGATTCGCGTACCTCCCGCTCGAATCCCTCGTAGTCACGGTAGGGGGACGTGTCGACGGCCAGGAGCAGGGTGCGTGCCGCGGCCTTCTCCTCCTCGCTGAACGTGAAGCCCACAGGGATGTCCACAAGTCCTCCTCGTCATGCCTGCTCTGAGACAACGGCCTCGACGGCAGCCGCGGCGAGCCGGGTCGCGCGATGGTCGAATCGTGCGTACTGGTCGAGCCGAGAATTCAGTTGGGTACTCGTGTAGGAAAAGGCGAGGCCATGCCCGGGAAGGGCGAAGACCAGCGAGCAGTCCTGTCCGTAGTGGCCGAACGAGTCGAACTCCATGCCCGCCTGGGGCAGATTGGGGTCCGGCAGCATGAAGCCCGTGGCGTAGGCACGCTCACGCCCGAAAACCCGGTCCGGGCGCCGCATCTGCAACCTGCGGGCCTCGCGCAGGGTCGATGAGTCCCACAGCCGGACACCGTCAACGGCCGTCATGGTCGCGGCGAACAGGCGTGCCAGAGAACGTGCGTTGGTCACAGCGTTGCAGCCGGGGATCTCGGCTCGCAGATATGGATAGGTGTTCTCGACTCCTGACACATTGGGATTCATCTGGGACCGGTAGAACAGCGAGGTCTTGTCTTCGAGCAGGCTGACCACGTCAGCGGCCGTGCGGCCCGCTTGTGGGGCGGCCTGCCGCAACGGCGTGATCCTCTCGACCACGGTGGGGTCGATGCCGATCCACAGGTCCAGGCCGAGCGGCCGGGCGAGTTCCCTGCGCACCAGTTCACCGACCGGGCGTCCGGTCGCCCGGCGCAGGTATTCCCCCACTCCCCAACCGAAGGTGAGGTCGTGGTAGCCATGGTCGGTGCCGGGTTCCCAGTAGGGCCGCTGCCGGGCCAGCGCTTCCACCGCTGGATCCCATTTCAGGACATCTTGCAGGGACAGCTGACGGTCGACTCCGACAAGGCCCGCCTGATGACTCAGCAGGAGCCGCAACGGCACATGCTGCTTTCCCCCTTCAGCGAACTCCGGCCAGACTTCCGACATCGGTGCGTCGATGTCGATGACTCCGCGCTCGTGCAAGGAGTGAACCAGCACGGACAAAATCGCCTTGCTCACAGAGCGCACGTTCTGAAGCTGTTCGGATCCTCTCCCCTCGGAGAGCAGACGCACGCGCTCCACACCATCGATGTACACACACACTTCCGCGCCCGAATCGATTCCGGTGCGGTGCAGATCTTCGAAGACATGCGCAAGGGTCGCGAACTGCCATGGCACCACTCCCGTGGCACCGACAGCTGCGGGCGCGATAACGGGATCCGCTGAACCTGCCTCAATATTCATGTGCTTCCCACCTTCCTATGCGCAGCAGTGCAGATGGTCGGAAGGCCCGACTCAAGATGGCACAGCCCACGCTTCGTCGACAAGGCGCTCACCCTGCGGCTGTCCCGCCGGCGAGACAGAGAGGCCATGGAATGGCGACCTACAACGGCACGACAAGCAGCGATAATCAGCTGCACACACGAGGGGTATCCGCCGTCTACACCCTGGGAGCTTTCGAAAGCTTCAGCCTCTACGGCGCACAAAGCGTTCTCCTGTACTTCCTGTATTTCGGTTCGGGGCACGGCGGTTTGGCTCTGGACAAAGACGTGGCGAGCGCCATCGTCGGGTCCTTCACAGGCCTGATCTATCTCTGCGGGCTCATCAGCGCGGGGATGAGTTCGCCACTGTCGGATGCGGGGCGCATACGTCTCATCCAGTTGTCCGCATGCGTTCTCGGGCTGGGTTACGGCATTCTCGCCCTGGCTCAGGGACGGGACCTCATGCTGGCGGCGATAGTCCTTGTCTCCTTGGCGAGCGGAGCCGTCAAGACACTCGGGATGGCCCAGCTCGGTGCCGTCCATGACGACAGCGGCACGCTCTCGACACAGCGCGAAGCAGCCTTCGTCAAGTACTACGCGATCATGAACATGGGGGCGTTCGCCGGTCCCCTCGCCGTCGGCTGGGTCTGGCATGCCTCCGGCTTCTCCCCTGCGTTCTGGCTCTGCTCAGCCCTGGCAGTGGCCGCCGCTGTCGCGTACGCACGTTCCACCAGGGGCGGTGACCGACCGGCCGGGACGGGCCTCGCGGAGCTCGCGAACGCCCGTACGGCTCGCTGGGCACTGATCGGGCTGGCCGTGCTGGCGCTGTTCCTGCCGGTCACCTTCTTCGCCCCGACGCGGAGTTCAGCCTTGATGGCGGTGGTGGTGGCCCTGGCGATCACGTCGCTGTTCGCTTACATGCTGTCCTCGCGCAGGAGCACCCCGGCCGAGAAGCGGAACCTCAAGCGCTTCTCGCCGGCGTTCCTGGGCAGCGTGTGCTTCTGGTGTCTGTACCAGCAGCAGTACACCGTTCTGGCGCTGTTCGTGGAGAGCAGGGTGGACCTGAGCGTCTTCGGCCTCGACGTACCTCCCGGCTGGGTACAGAGCGTGAGTCCGCTGGCTGCCGTCTTGGTCGCGACCTTGGCTCTGATGTCGCGCGAGAGGGCGCCGAAGAGCGTCTCCCGGCCCTACGCCAAGATCTCGGCCGGGCTCCTGGTCATGGCGCTCGGCTACGTGTTCTTCCTGTGGGCGTCGACGTCCGGGGGGCTCGTCCCCCTCCACGTGATCGTCGCCGTCCTGGTCGTCTTCTCGGTCTCGGAGATCCTGGTGGGTCCGATCGTCCAGTCCATGTCCACGAGCGTGTCAGGGGGGACGTGGCGCACCCAGATGTCGGCCATGTTCTTCCTGTCGGTCTCACTGGGCAGTGCGGGTGCCGGTGTCTTCGCCCAGCTGTATGTGCACTTCGGCGAGCACGTGTACTTCGCCACTCTGATTTCCGGCTCCCTGGCCGTGAGTGCCGCGTTGCTCGTGTCGCACTGGCTGCTGGCGGCGAACGGGACTCCCGGCAGCGGCGGTTGACGATCCCCACCACCTGGCCGGTCAGGTGACACCACGACATACGGGCGGTCACAGCGCACGCTGTGACCGCCCGTTCGTGCCGGTTGCTGTCTAGGCTCTGGTCCCGCCGGCACCCAGAAACCGCGGGAAGAGGGCGTAGATGATCAGGGTCGTACCCGCCACAGCCCCGCTGAAAGGCCCCAGCCAGGCGACCGAGCCCGCGGAGATGACGAAGCCCCCCAGCAGACTCCCCAAGGCCAGCCCCGCGTAGATCACGGAAGCGTTCATCGCGGCGAGGAGGCCGGGGGCATCGGGGCGCAGCCGCATCAACTGGCTCTGCAGTGCGGGCACCACCATCCAGCCGCTGATCCCCCACAACGTGATCACCAGGCAGATCACGAGCAGACCCTCGGCCCACGGCATGGCCAGGGTGGAGAGGACGATCAGTGCCAGCGACAGCGTCACTGTCCTGCGCGTCCCCCAGCGGTCCGCCAACTGGCCGCCCGCCGCGTTGCCCGCGACGCCGGCACAGCCGTAGAGGAAGAGCAGACCCCCGATCGCCGTCTCGTCGCCCGCGTTCATCCACGACAACAGCGGCGAGACATACGTGTAGACGGCGAAGTCGGCCACGGAGACCAGGCACGACACCGTGAGCAACGCCGCGACCGTGCCCACGGGGAGCCGGGCGGCCAGGAGGGAACCGGCTGCCGCGGAGGGAGTAATCCGAGGCAGCGACCACAGCGCCACGCCGATGACCACTCCCAGTACGGCGATGCCGCCCAGTACCGGCCGGAAGCCCGTCCACCCACCGACCACACTGGCGATCGGCACCGCGAGGACCGTGGCGGCGGCGAGTCCGCCGATGATGCACGCCACAGCGCGTGCCTGCCAGGCACGCGGCACCACCGCGACGGCCGCCGCGCTCGCCGCCGGCGTGAACATCCCGGCGCCCGCCCCGGCCACGACACGTGCGATCACCATCCCGGCGTAGGAACCGGCGGTCGCCGTGGCCAAAGTGCCACCGACGAACAGGGCCATCCCCCCGAACAGGACCATGCGCCGGTCCCAACGTCGCGTCAGCAGACCACAGGCCGGCGCCCAGACGGCGTATGCCACCGCGTAGGCGAAACTCAGTCGCCCCACGGCCTCCACGCTGATGCCGAGTTCGGCCCGGATCGCGGGCAGAAGCCCGGCCATGACGTACGCCCCGGTACTGATGACGAACGTTCCGGCAGCCAGACACAGCAGACGCGCGGCCGTGCCGATGCCGATGCCCGTCGGCGGGTCATCCGTGCTTGGCTCAACGTGTGTAGACGGAGACATGCTTGCGGCTGTCCGGCTCGTAGGGACTGCGCTCCCAGTCGGCCCAACGGTCCTCGAGCCGGAGACCGTGTTCGGCCATGAGGTCGTCGATCTCCGACGGCCACATGTAGCGCATACGGCCCGGGTGTATCCGTACGGGCTCCCCGTGCCTCAGGATGATCTCCTGGTAGTCGAAGCGCTTGTCCTGCGGGGTGTTGCTGGCGGCGAACAGCACCACGCCGTCCGGGACCCAGCGTTTGACGACCACGTCCGACTCCTCGGGGAGGGTTCCCGGGGTGGGCCCGTCGGGTAACCGCCCCAGATGTGGCACGAACGTCTCGAGCACAAGCCGGCCGCCAGGCGCCAGCATGTCAGCCGCACGGGCGACGAACCCCTCCTGGATCGGCTTCGTAGCCAGCAGGAAGAAGGTGTTGAACACGGCGAAGACGAGCGCCGCGGATTCCGGCGGCCGGTATTCGGCCGCATCGGCGCACACGGCTTCGACTTCCAGGCCCCGAGCCTTCTCGAAGAGCTCATCCGTCATACTCGGGGAGGCATCCACACCAATGATCCGGACACCGCGCCGAGCGAGTGGAATTGCTACCCTCCCGGTGCCCGAGCCGATTTCCACGGCGACGCCGCTGCTCGCGTATTCCGACAGAACATCTAATTGCGCCGGGCTCGGCGTGAAATCGCCGTAGAGTTCGTCATACACATCGCTGATGCGCTCACCACGAGCCGTCTCGCTATGGGTACTCACGTCACTCCCTGAAGACTTTCGGGTATGGACGGTGAAGGACTATAGACAGATGCCTGCATGACACACAAGAACGCGTTGAAGAAAATCAGTGTGGACAGATTGAGTGACGCGAAATACGGTCTGGAACCACCGCTCCGCCCTGTACCTTTAACGAGGGATTCACGATGAGTATCGAGTTGTGCGACAGTGTCGACACATTGCAGCGGCGAGGCTATGACGGCCTGCTGCCGGAAGACCACCTGTATTTGAGTTCTCCGTGGCTGCGGGTCGAGGAGCACTGGGCCCAGCCCGCCCCGTTCCACCTGGTCGCCACCGCCCCGGGCGCCCGCGAGCCCGGCGGCGCACTGTCCTGCTTCCCGCTGGACGGGACGTCGGAACCCTGGCCGTTCACGCATGTCGACGTCGTGCTCGAACGCCTCATGGACAAGCACGGAATCGAGCCTCCCCCCGGCACGAGTGCCGCGCTCGCCTCCCTCATGCCGACGATCCTGTGCGGTGGGCGACGCACGTCGGACACCCGCATGGTGCTGTCCCGCGAGGCGTCACCCGAGGTACGCCGCGGCATGTGCACCGAACTGCTCGACTCAGTGGAGGGCGCGGCAGCCCGGGCGGGCTCGCACAGCATCACCCTGCTCTATGTCGAAGAAGACGACGAGGAGTTGCGCAGTGCGCTCACCGGGCGAGGCTTTCTGGAGTTCCCCACGGATCCGTGCGCACTCCTCACATTGGCCACGCCGACGTTCGACGGGTATCGGCAGCAACTGGCTCGGTCACGGCGCGGTTCCATCGCCCGCGAGCGGCGCAAGATCGCCGATGCCGGTGTCTCGATTGACGTGGTACCGATCGATGAGGGAGTCATCGACGAACTCGCGCCGCTGCAGGAGCAGCATCACGGAAAGTACGGCGTTCACCTCAGCGCCGAGAAATCCGCGGAAATCCATCGCCTGCTCATGAAGAACTTCGGCACGGAGCTGCGGGTCGTGACAGCCCGCTCCGCCGACGGGACGCTCCGCGGATTCACCACCTTCACTCCACGGGGCGGCACTCTCCACATGCGTCAGGCCGGGTTCGACTACGAGTGGAAGAAAACAGTCCCGCTGTACTTCGAGACGGTCTTCTACACACCGGTCCAGTACGCCCTCGATCACGGGATCCGGCACCTTGACTACTCCATCGCCTCGGAGGACGTGAAGGTGTCCCGGGGCTGTGAACTGGTGGGCCGCTACGGCTACGTCAAGCTCCTCGACAACTCCCACGAGCGGGAAGTGCGCTGGGTGCTGACAGAGATCGGCAAGCGAACGGGCACCTGAGACCCGCCGAGTCTCCGCTGAGACCCCGCGCCCTACGAGCGGACGGCCGTCTCGCCGGAAGCCGTGAAGACGCTGTCGGCGGCCCGATCGAGGTTGGCGATGATCCATGCTTCGAGGCTGCTGCCGGCCAGCTCAGCGGCCCGGGTCCACAGCACGAGCCGCTCCCGGTCCACACTGAGCGGCTGAACCGACTCTCCCTGACCGGCCTGCTGGGCGGCCTTGCGCTCACCGCGGATGTGCCGCCTCAGCTGGTTCCGGGACCAGTTGCATTCCTCGGCCCGCGCCAGCCAGTGGTCCTGCTCCTGCAAGGGCAGCGACGCGACCTCGGCATGGTGCTGGAAGCTCAGATTCTCCCGCCTGCGCGTCAGCTCGAACTTGCGCGCAACCCATGCGTAGTTGCGGATGGTCTGGTAGTCGAGCCCCACGGCGTCAATCGCGTCGCGGTATCGGCTCTCGTACCGGACGGCCCCGAACGCGACCCAGTCCCCTATGAACCAGGCCGACGAACTCGCGATTCTGGCCACCTTGTAGCCGGCACGCTCCCACTCGTCATAGGAGAGCGACTGAGGAAACCGTAGCCCCACCCTCGTGGCCAGCACGTCTCCTTCAAACCTGGGCGCCTCACCCTCTTTCTTTTCCAGTAACCGGGTATCACTCCGACCCGAACTGAACACTAGAACTCCCCAAGTTTCACGTTCCAATCAGTCGGGAGTCCGACGCCTGGCCGACCCCCGGAGATAGCGCCTGCCCGCTCGGTCGCAGGTATAACCTTCAAACATTCAAGCCACTTCGCGATGCGATTCAGCCAGCAGTCGCGATCAACATCCCGAACAAGCATGCATGATGAACGAAAGTGCCAACTTACCCGACTTTGTCCAATGATTTTGCATCTCATGTATCGCAGTGCGCGTAGCTGCGGTTATCAGTCACGATGCGCCCCTCACGGACCTTGCCGGTGGCCGGACCAGGCGCGATTGCGAGCACGAATAGCTCCTCGCTCTCATCGGCGGAATCGGCGAATCGGGAGCTCTCCAGGCTATTCACGCGAAATTTTGTCCGTCGTGCGAACAACGTCGTGCGCACAAACCAGGGTGATCGTCGAGCCATGCCCGAACCTGCCGACAAACAGCCCTCCGGCGGAGAGGGTGCCCTCACCGCAGGCGGCCGTCCTGCTGCTGCGGATCGGGCATCGGGTTATCGGGGCGGTGCAGCTGATGCTCTGCGTTTTCGTGGCAGTCCACACGCTGGGTCCTGGCCCTGACCCAGATGTGGGCACAGCCATCGGAAGGGCCTTGGAAGAGCAGGATCCGGCACAGGCACTGAGGTTGTCGGAAAACGCTCAGTGCCTGAACTCGACCTCTCCGTGCGAGCGGAGGTCTCAGTACCCCTGGGTGATCATCTTTTCCCGCATCAGCCTTTCCAGCTCCGAGTCGGACAGCGGGTGCAGCGTGTCCAGGAGACGGCGCAGGCCGGCTTCGTCCAGGAACTGGCTCCTGACTTCGACCTCCGCGTCGCGATGGCGGCGGATGAGGGTGATGTCGCGGGTGCCGCCGGAGAGGTCGCTGACCATACGCACATCACCGTGCCCGTCCACCGTGCAGGTCGTGCGGTCCGCCAGGAACTCGGGACATCGCAGTGTCGGCGTGAGCGGCGGACGCGCCGTCAGGCCCACATACCCGCTCACGTCCCGCCGTTCGGGAAGGTATTCGACACTGAAGTAGGCGGGTCCGACCACAACACGATTCATCATCATTCCCGGCGGGGCCGTCCCCAGATACAGCAGCTCCGCACGTTCCCGGTACCGCGCGACCTCCGCCTCGTGCCGGCGCTGCTGCGCCTGCGCAGGGCCGACGAAGCCCCCGTAGACCACACCGGCCGCCAACACGGCCACCGCCCCCAGCCGCACCCACCGGCTCGGCACGAAGAACGCCGCGGCCACTGCGTACGGCACCCCGGTCAGCGCGACCCTCGTGCCGGCGCTGCCCAGGTCGACGTCCCCGCCGTAGGCGAACAGGCCCGCCACGACGCCAAGTGTGCCGATGACGAAGACCATGACCGCCCAGCCGAGCCGCCCGGACACGGAGCCGCACAGGGGCACCAGAGACCGCGCCGGCACACCTGCCATGGACAGCAGTCCCACCGACAGCGGCACGCCCACCGCCAAGGTCGGCACAGCCGCCCCGGTCCCACCGCCCCAACTCGCCATCACCACCCCGAAGCCGAGCACCGGCACAGCGGCCGTCATCATCGCCCAGACCAGAAGGAGATGCACAGCCGCCAGGCCTCGTCTGTCACTTGTCATGCCCAGAGACTCCCAGCCCGCGCGCTGGGGTACATGAGTTCTCGTACTCAATGCGCCCTCCTTCCTCGGTGGTAAAGAAGGCACGCTCGCGCCGAGGGTGTGGTCCAGCCAACACCCGGATTCGGCCGGTCAGTTGTGGCGCCCGCTGTCACCCTCATCGAGGTCCAGCCCGTGAAGGAGCCAAGGTGCTGCGTCAAGACGCTCGCAGCCTGCCGCCCGCGTGGAACGCACATGGCTGCGTCGCGCCCCGGTAGGCGCGGACCGGAGTCAGCCGGCGACGGGATCGGGCGCCGCCGGCCCGCTGCGTGCCTTCGCGTCCTGCATCCTGGTCAGCGCCAGCACGAAGAGGACGGCGAGGACCGCGGCGACGATGTCGACCGCGTCCGCGAACAGCACCTGCCCCACGGCCCGCCGGATCTCCGGAGCCGTCTCGGCCTTGCGGTACGCGGTGGAGGAGATCCTGCCGGCGAACAGGCTGACCACCCAGGCAGTCCACCAAGCGTTGAGGAGCCCGTGGGGCCGGGCCGCGCTCCAGGGCCCGCTGGCATCCCAGATGTCCTGCGCGATGCGGCGGGGGAACCACAGGTTCACGACCGGTACGAACCAGCCCCACACAGCCCAGCCACGCTTCTTGCGGTGCCCGAACGGGTCGAAGACCTCGGCGTTGACCCGCACCCGGTGGAACCAGACGAGGAAGACCACCGCGGTGGCGAGAAGCGCGACGGTCTGCGCGACACCGGCCGCCGCGAAGAGCGAGTCCGCCCGCTCGGCCCTGTGCTGCACGGCCGCACTGAAGTCACCGTCCACGAGGGCGCCCAGCACGTCGTACGACATGACGTCCGCCCAGACGGCGAACAGGTCGGTGGCGATGACCAGTCCAAGCAGCACGGCGACGGCCCTGCCGAGGCCGACGGGCGAGCTCAGCCGGGCGTTGTGGCCGTGCGGTGGCGCCATGAGCGGTGCCCCGGCCGCGGCGCAGTGGGCGCAGACGACCCCGTCCGGTGCCGCCTCGAAACGACGGCATCGCATGCACAACATGGTGGAGTGTCCCCCCGTGTCCGAAACCAGTAGAACCGTGCGCAGTTCTCCCCAGAACCTCACGCACGGCATGCGGAACATACGGTTCACCACCCCCGTACGTCCACCGGTTTCAGCTGCGGTTTCCCACCGACCTGCCACGCCGGCCCCGCCACCATCGCCGACAGCGAGGCACGCCTGTCCGGCTGCTACGGCCCCGTCAGAGGACGGTGCGCGGCTCGGCGGTCGCCGCACCAGGCGTAACAAGGCGTAACAAGGCGAGGTCCTGCGGTGGGGGACCAGGCAGCAGGCAAGCCTGAAGAACGTCAGCGGTCCAGTGTGGGCAGGTGGGCCAGGCCGGTGTCGGCCATGATGCGGTCGACGGTCTCGTTCAGGGCGCTCTCGGCGCAGACGACCGTCTCGATCCCCCCGGGCAGCAGATCGCGCGGCCGGTACCAGTCCCGCAGTTGCGTCTCGTTCACGTCATCGGCGATCGGCTTGGTGGCGTGTCGGGCGAGGGTTTCGGAGAAGGGCACGTCCAGGTAGTAGCCGTGGGTCGGGCCACGGTGGTCGGCGCGCAGCTGGGCGAGCATGTCACCGTAGCGGTCGGCGTAGAGGATGCCTTCGACGACGACGTGGAATCCGGCATCCAGGGCGTAGCGCGCCGTCAGGTCGATCAGGCCGATGTTCGCCGCTCCCGGACGGTCCCGTTCGCGGAGCACGACGCGGCGGAGGTTGTCCTGACCCACCAGCGCCAGGCCGCGCCCGAACCTCTCACGCAGACCGGCCGCGACGGACGACTTCCCCGACGCGCTGTTGCCCCGCAGCACAACCAGTCGGGTCTCTTCAGTTCCCACCATCACAGCGATCACGCTACCGACAACTGACGGCCCGAATGCCATCAACGTCCGCCACCGCCCTCACCCTGGAGCGGAAGCATGCAAGGAGTCAGCGGGACGGCTCATACTGCCGCTGGCACTGGGCCGGATTGGCTGCGACCAAGCCCAGAATCACAGCGTCGACCCGTTCCTGCGGGGTACCGTGGTGCTGCTGAGGATCGCTGACATCGAAGTCGCCGGAAAGGCTGGCGTTCTCCACCACCTGTTGGAATTCCTGCCGCTTGATGTCAGCAGTGAGATCGAGAGAGCCCTTCATGTAGACGCCGGCGAGGCAGTCCGCTTCAAGCTCTATCTGCCTGACCGTCATGTCGGACCATACGCCCAGCTCCTCCTGGACATTGTGGGCGAACTCGTGCGCCACTGTGTAGATGGCACTCCACTCACCGGTCGCCGGACGAGGTGACTCCTCACCAGGTAGCTGCTGCCCCAGCCAGTCGGCCAGAACGGCCTGTATCGAGAGGCGAATCGTGTCGTCACTCGAACAATAGGACAACGTCGACGGGTTCGTGGTCCCACCGCCGCAGTCGGGCGCTGTCTCACCGGGCTCCATCAGCACGTAGACCGCTTTCGAAGTGGCCTCGGCACCGGCGTCGTCGTGAATTCCGGACGAGATGTAGGCCCGGCTCCAGAAATTCGCTGCGTTTTCGAGAACTGTCGTCAGGTAGCCCCGCATGGTAGCGGTGCCCGGTTGCCCGGTGAAGGTCGGTATGTTGGCCTGGGCTGCCACCGGGCCAATAGCGCCGACACCGATGCGTTCCGGTCCGCTGCAGTTCCCCTCACTCCTGTCCGAAAGAGAACACAGACGCGGTCCGTCACTGTCGGAAGACGCTGCGCTGGAGCCCCATGCTCCGAGCACGAGCAGGGTGATCGCAGGTGTCAGCAGGGTGGCCAGGCGAGGGCGCGATCTCAGCATGAGGACTCCCCTGCGAGTCGTGCGAACAGGGTGATCCGGGTGATCCGGGCTTTCAGCAGGTAGCGCTTGGGCGCCCTGGCGTCCCAGCCGCCCGGGGCCGGCGCCGCCGTAGTGCCTGTGCCGGCGCCTGCAAGAGGTACGTAACCCAGGAGACCAGAGAGCAAGCGCGTGCGCATCCGCAGCCTTCGCTCGGACGCGCCCCCTCTGAGGTCAGGTCTCCTGAGCCGTGCCCTTGCAGAGGTGGCTGGATGCGCCCCATCCCGCGCAACAGGGCTGGCACAGCCTCTCTCAACTCGCGCGCCCAGCACGGGCGTTCATCCGTCACCGGTGCGCTGTCGGCTGCGTCGACTGTCGCCGGGACATGCCTACTCGGTGGTGGGCGGGCCTGCGTGCAGGGGCCCTGGCTTCCGGGTGCTCACGGGATGGTCCAGCCGGCGGCGTGCGGCAGTCAGGGCCGCCGTGTCGCTGCCGGGCCTCGGTCGCGCCGCCGGCCTGCTGGGTCCCTTCGTCCGGTCCGCGACCAAGATCGATTGTCAGTGCTGGGTGAGACGATAGGAGCATCGATTCGGCAAGAGGGGGAGACGTCATGTCGGGAAGCCAGAACTACATCAATCACGTTGCTCTTGTGCTGGACGCCAGTTCGTCCATGTCGCACCTGAGCCGCAAGGTCGTGGAGGTCGCCGACCAGCAGATTGCCTATCTGGCCCGCCGATCGCAGGAGTTGGACCAGGAGACCCGGGTCACGGTGTACGTCTTCGCGGACAAGGTGGAGTGCGTCATCTACGACAAGGACGTGCTGCGGATGCCGTCCCTGAAGGAGATGTACCGGGTCGGCGGGATGACGGCGCTGCTGGCGGCCACGCTCACATCGCAGCGGGAGCTCGCGCAGACGGCTCAACTGTACGGAGACCACAGCTTCCTGACGTTCGTACTGACCGACGGACAGGAGAACGCGAGTCACCGCTGCCCGGGTGCCCCCGCCAGCAGTCCGCGTGAACTGGTCGCAGCCGTGGCGGAGATGATCAGGACGCAGAAGGACAACTGGACGCTGGCCGTCCTCGTGCCGGACCAGATGGGCAAGCGCGAGGCGATGCAGGGCGGGTTCCCGAAGGACAACATCGCCATCTGGGACGCCACAAGCACCCAGGGTCTGGAGGAGGCCGGGCAGGTCATCCAGCAGGCCACCGAGAAGTTCATGGTGGGCCGCGCCCAGGGCATCCGAGGATCACGGGCGGTGTTCTCCACCGGTGCCGAGGTGGTCAACAAGGACACCATCAAGGCAGCCGGTCTCACCCCGGTGGATCCGTCGGACTACCAACTGATCCCGGTGGCTCGTGACGCGGCGATCCGGGAATGGGTCGTCGAATGCGGGCACACCTACCGCACCGGTGGCGCGTTCTACCAGCTGAGCAAGTCGGAGAAGATCCAGGCGCGGAAGCAGATCGCGGTGCTGGAGAAGAAGACGGACCGGGTGTACACCGGGCCCGAGGCCCGAGCCCTGCTCGGACTGCCGGACGTGGAGATCCGCGTCAAGCCGGACCACAACGACGACTTCACGATCTTCGTGCAGAGCACCAGCGTGAACCGCAAGCTCGTTCCGAACACGCGGCTGCTGCTGATGCTCTGACCGCTGCACTGCGTCGTTGACACAGCGCCACTCCAGACACCGGCCCCGGGATGCCATGACTGATCCCCCAGGGCCCGAGTGCGGCGCCCGCTCCGGTGATGTACCGGGTGCGGGCGCCGTTCTCGTTCGCGCCCGGGCACCCGGGGCCTGCCGGGTGCTCCAGGGGAGTGGCCGAGCGCAGCAACCCAAGCCCCGCCACCACCCCCACTTCCGTATGTGACGGACATCACAGCACGCCGGACGCTGTCCTCAGGTCATCATATGACCTGATCTCCCCCGGAGAAGTTGGGCAGCCGACACCCCGGACGACACAGACGAGGATGGGCATGGACGACCAAAACAGGGCCGGACGGCCGCGCGTGGGCGTGGTGGGGCTGGGAGCCATGGGCCTGGGGATGGCCCGGAGCCTGCGGACCGCGGGCTACGACCTCGGGGTCCACGACCTGCGACCGGACATGGCCGCGACCTTCGCCCGCGACGGCGGGACGGCGTTCGCTTCCTGCGGCGAGCTGGCAGCCTCGGTGGACGTGCTGGTCAGCGTGGTGGTCAGTGCGGCGCAGGTCGAGTCCGTGCTGTTCGGTGCCGACGGGGCGGCCGACCGGCTACGCCCGGGCGCCGTCTTCGTGATGTGCTCCACGGTCGACCCCGGCTGGTCCGCCGAGCTTGAGGGACGCCTGGCCAAGCAGGGTGTGCTCTACCTGGACGCCCCCATCTCCGGTGGCGCCGTCCGTGCGGCGGCCGGCGAGCTCACCATGATGACGTCGGGCTCCCCCGCCGCGTACTCCGTCGCCGACCCGGTGCTCGATGCCATGAGCAGCACCGTCTACCGCCTGGGAGACCGCGCCGGACTCGGCTCGAAGGTCAAGATCGTGAACCAGCTGCTCGCGGGCGTGCACATCGCCGCGGCCGCGGAGGCGATGGCCCTCGGCATCAAGGCGGGTGTCCCCGCCGAAGCGCTCTACGAGGTCATCACGCACAGCGCCGGCAACTCATGGATGTTCGAGAACCGCATGGCGCATGTGCTCGCCGGTGACTACACGCCCCTGTCCGCCGTCGACATCTTCGTCAAGGACCTGGGGCTCGTGCTGGACTCCGCCAGGCCGCAGCGCTTCCCGCTCCCCCTCGCGGCCACCGCCCACCAGATGTTCCTCCATGCCTCGGCGTCCGGGCTCGGGGCCGAGGACGACAGCGCGGTCATCAAGATCTTCCCGGGGGTCGAGCTGCCCGGACCGGTGGAGGCCTGACATGGGAATCCGCCTCGGGTGCGTCGCCGACGACTTCACCGGCGCCACCGACCTGGCCAACAACCTGGTGCGCGCGGGCATGCGTGTGGTCCAGCTGATCGACGTGCCACCGCCCGGCTCCGAGCAGGCGGTGGACGCGGACGCGGTGGTCATCGCCCTCAAGTCGCGGACCGTCCCGGCCTCGGACGCCGTCGAGGCGTCCCTTCGGGCGCTGGCCTGGTTGCGCTCGGTCGGAGCCGAGCAGATCTACTTCAAGTACTGCTCCACCTTCGACTCGACTCCGGCCGGCAACATCGGGCCGGTGACCGAGGCACTGATGGACGCCCTCGGCACCGACTTCACGGTCGCGACGCCCGCGTTCCCCGACAACGGGCGCACCGTCTTCAAGGGCCATCTGTTCGTCGGTGACGTGCTGCTCAGCGACAGCGGCATGCGCCACCACCCGCTCACCCCGATGACCGACTCCAACCTGGTCTCCGTCCTCGGCGCGCAGACCACGCGAGCGGTCGGCCTCGTCGATCACACGGTCGTCGCCGACGGACCCGAGGCGATCAAGGGCCGTATCGAGGGCCTACGCGAGGACGGCCTCGGGATCGCCATCGTGGACGCCGTCTCCACCGACGACCTCGTACGCCTGGGCGCGGCGGTCAAGGGACTGCCCCTGGTGACCGCCGGCTCGGGCCTGGCGATCGGGCTGCCCGCGAACTGGGGGTTCAAGCCCTCCCCCGCCGCCGCGCAGCTGCCGCCGTCCGGCGGTCACCAGGCCATCGTCTCGGGATCGGTCTCCGTGGCCACGAACCGTCAGGTCCTTCAGTACCTGCGCGGCGGCCGTCCCGCGTTCAGCGTGGATCCGTTGCGCGTGGCGGCAGGTGAGGACGTGGTCGGGCAGGCTCTGGCCTTCGCCGAAGCACACCTGGACGACGGGCCGGTCCTCGTCTACTCCACCGAGTCGGCCGACACGGTACGCACGGTCCAGGGTCGCCTCGGCGCCGCCGAAGCCGGTGAACTCGTCGAACGGACGCTGGCCCGCGTCGCACAAGGGCTGGTGGAACGTGGCGTCCGCCGACTCGTCGTCGCGGGCGGTGAGACCTCGGGAGCGGTCGTCCAGGCGCTCGGCATCACCGGGCTCCGGATCGGTCCGCAGATCGATCCCGGTGTGCCGTGGTGCGCGGCGGTCCTTCCCGGCGGAGACACGCTCCACATCACGCTCAAGTCCGGCAACTTCGGCGGCCCCGACTTCTTCGCCTCCTCACTCGCCCTCCTGGACGAGGAGGCCGGATGACCCACCACCGGGACACCACGCAGGCAGAGGCGGCACAGGACGAGGCCGTCGCCGAGGCGCGCGACGAGATCGTCCGCGTGGGCACGAGCCTGTTCGCCCGGGGCTACGTCCATGCCAGCGCCGGCAACATCAGCGCCAAGGTCGGCGACAGCCATCTGATCACGCCCACCGACGCCGCCCTCGGATTCCTCGAACCCGGCCGCCTCGCGCTGGTCGACGCCCGCGGTGAGCAGATCGCGGGTGACCGCGCCAGCAAGACCCTGACCCTCCATCGACGTATCTACGCCGCCGACCCCGCGGCCCGGTTCGTCGTCCATACCCACTCCACGCACCTGGTCGCGCTCACCCTGGCCGGCGTGTGGAGCACCTACGACGTGCTGCCGCCCCTCACGCCGTACTACGTGATGAAGGTCGGGCACGTCCCGCTCATCCCCTACCACCGGCCCGGCGACCCGCGCGTGGCCGACCTGGTGTCCGCCGAGATCGCCGACCGCGCGGCGAGCCGTACGCCGATCAGGGCCGTGCTGCTCGACCGGCTGGGCCCCGTCGTCTGGGGCCCCGACGCGGCCACCGCCCTCGCCGTCCTCGAAGAACTCGAGGAGACGGCACGTCTCTGGCTCCTGACCGACCGTCGCCCCGAGCCGCTCCCCCGTCCCGCGCTCGATGAACTGAGGTCCGCGTTCAACGCCGCGTGGTGACCCGCTCCCCGCCTGTCAGAGAATTCCCCTGAGCCGCACAAAGGATCGCCATGTCCCTGCCCAAAACGGCGTCCGAAGTCCCCGACGTCGCCCGTGAGAACGCCGTCTTCCGCAAGGTCGTCAGACGTATCGTCCCCTTCCTCGTCCTCTGCTACGTCGTCTCCTACCTGGACCGGGTCAACGTCGGCTTCGCGAAGCTCCAGATGTCCGACGACCTCGGGTTCAGCGAGGCCGCGTACGGCCTCGGCGCCGGCCTGTTCTTCATCGGCTACTTCCTCTTCGAGGTGCCGTCGAACCTGATGCTCCAGCGCATCGGCGCCCGTACCTGGATCGCCCGGATCATGATCAGCTGGGGCCTGGTCTCGGCGTCGTTCGTGTTCGTCACCAACGAGGCGACGTTCTACGCCCTCCGGTTCCTCCTCGGTGCCGCGGAGGCGGGGTTCTACCCGGGGGTGATCCTCTACTGCACCTACTGGTTCCCGTCCCACCGCCGTGCCCGGGTGATCGCGCTCTTCATGTCGGCGATCCCGGTGGCCGGCATCTTCGGCAACCCGCTCTCCGGCTGGATCATGGACCGGTTCCAGGGTGTGAGCGGCTGGCAGGGCTGGCAGGGCTGGCAGGGCTGGCAGTGGATGTTCCTGCTGGAGGCGATACCCGCCGTCCTCATCGGTGTGGCCACGCTGTTCTACCTGGACAACAGTGTGCGCGCCGCGAAGTGGCTCACCGACGAGGAGAAGGCCGTCGTCGAACGGGCGATCGCCGAGGACGCCGCGCACCAGACCGTGCACGGCCGGGTCTGGGACGCCTTCCGTGAGCCCAGGGTGTGGCTCATGTGCCTCATCTACTTCTGCTTCGTGATGGGCCAGTACGCCCTGACCTTCTGGATGCCCACGTTCATCGAGTCCACCGGCATCGAGGGCAACCTCGCGATCGGCGCGCTCAGCGCCGTACCGTTCCTGGCCGCACTCGTCACGATGAACCTCTTCGGACGTTCGGCGGACAAACGACGCGAGCGCCGCTGGCACCTGGTCGTCCCGAGTCTCATGGGCGCCGTCGGCTTCTCGCTGGCGGCCGGCTGGTCCGGGTCCACCGCTCTGTCTCTGGCCGCGCTGTCCTTCGCCGCGGCAGGCGTGCTGACCTGCGCACCGCTGTTCTGGTCGCTGCCCACCGCGTTCCTCGGCGGCACCGCCGCCGCGGTCGGACTCGCCGCGATCAACTCGGTGGGCAACCTCGCCGGATTCGTCAGTCCCTACATGATCGGCGCCCTGAAGGACGCCACCGGCTCGACGTCGCTGCCGATGTACGTCCTGGCGTTCAGCCTCGTCGTCGGCGCCGCCGCGGTACTCACCACCGACAAGCAGGTCGTCAACCGCTGACCGGCCCCGTCCCGGTCCCAGTCGATCACAGGAGCCAGCATGCCGAGGTTCGCAGCGAACCTGTCCATGATGTACACCGAGCACGATTTCCTGGACCGCTTCGCCGCGGCCTCGGCGGACGGCTTCACTGCCGTCGAGTACCTCTTCCCCTACGCCTACGACGCCGCGGAGCTGCGCCACCGACTCGACGCCCACGGCCTGAGGCAGGTCCTCTTCAACGCTCCTCCCGGGGCGTGGGAGTCCGGCGAACGCGGGATGGCGGCGCTGCCCGGCCGTGAGGCGGAGGTTCGCTCCGGGATCACCCGGGCTCTGGAGTACGCCGCTGCGCTGGACTGCCCGCGGTTGCACGTGATGGCCGGGCTCGTGCCGCCGGACGCGACGCCGAAGGAACTGGCCGGGCACCGCGGCACCTACCTCGCCAACCTGGCCTGGGCAGCTGAGCGAGCGGCCGCGGTGGGCGTCGACATCCTCATCGAGCCGATCAACGGCCGAGACATGCCGGGCTACTTCCTGTCCGGGCAGGCGGCGGCCCACGCGGTCGTGCGGGAGGTGGGAGCCCCGAATCTCAAGGTGCAGCTGGACCTCTACCACTGCCAGATCGTCGAGGGCGACCTCACCACGACCCTGCGCCGCGACCTGCCGACCGGCCGGGTCGGTCATCTGCAGATCGCGGGTGTACCCGACCGCCACGAGCCCGACCGCGGCGAGCTCGACGTGAGCCATCTGTTCGGCGTCGTCGACGACCTGGGCTTCGACGGGTGGATCGGCTGCGAGTACATCCCCCGCGCCGGCACGAGCGAGGGTCTCGGCTGGCTGAACGACTACCGAGGAGACAACGCATGAGGATCGTCATCACGGGTGGCTTCGGCTTCCTGGGACGACAGCTCACCGGCACACTGCTCGCGACGCGGACGTTCCGTGGTGCGCCGATCGACCGTCTGGTGCTCGCCGACCGGTTCGTCCCGGCCGACTCGCAGACGGCGTCCGACCCGCTCGTGGAGATCGTGCGGGGCGACCTGACCGACCGCCTCGACGAGGTGTTCGCAGAGCCGGTGGACGTGCTGATCCACCTCGCCGCCGCCGTCTCGGCCGAGTGCGAGGCCGACTTCGACCTCGGCATGAGCGCCAACCTCGACACCACCCGCGCCCTCCTCGAAGCCGCCCGGGCGCAGTCGACCTCCGGGGGCCCGACGCCGCGCGTGGTGTTCTCCAGCAGCGTGGCGGTCTACGGTTCCGACCCGGCGCTGCCCCTCCCGCCCGTGGTCAGCGAGGCGACCCTGCCCACGCCACGATCGAGCTACGGGATCCAGAAACTCGTCTGCGAGCAGCTGGTCGCGGACTACACCCGCCGGGGTTTCGTCGACGGACGCGTCGCCCGTCTGATGACCGTGTCGGTGCGACCGGGCAAGCCGAACGCGGCCGCCTCCGGCTTCCTGTCCGGCATCATCCGCGAGCCGCTCGCGGGCCTCCCGGCGATCTGCCCCGTGCGTCCCGACCTGAGGGTGGCCCTCGCCTCGCCGCGGCGCACGGCCGAGGCGATCCTGCGCATCGCGGAAGCAGAGCGCGGCACCGGGCAGGGCCGGCTCGACGGCGGACTTCCGGTCAACCTTCCCGCACTCACGGTCTCGGTCGCCGAGATGCTCGCCACGCTGCGGCGGGTGGCCGGTGACGCCGTGGCCGAACTGGTGACGATCGCCCCCGATCGCGACGTCGAGGCCATCGTGGGCTCGTGGCCCTCCGCCTTCGACAACACGCGCGCCGCCGCGCTCGGGCTGGAGCCCGACCCGAGCTTCGAATCGGTGGTGCGGGACTACCTCGCCGACCACCCCGACGCGGTCCTGACCTGGCCGGCGCTCACGGCGGGAAAGCCGGATCCGGGTCTATAGACTGAAAACCATGTTTTCCAAGGTGCCCGGCCCCGTCCGGCTCGCGGACCAGGTCGCCGCGACACTCTCCGCGGAGATCGAGTCGGGGCGGCTGGCCGAGGGCGACCGGCTGCCGACCGAGGTGGAGCTGGTCAAGCAGCTGGGCGTCAGTCGCACGGTGGTGCGCGAGGCCCTGTCCAGGCTGCGCAGCGCGGGCCTGGTCGAACCACGCCAAGGCATCGGCGTGTTCGTCCTGCCCCGGCGCACCCGCCCGCTCGACCTCGAAGCGGAGGCCGCCGACACCGAGGCGAAGGTGCTTCAGATCGTGGAGGTACGCCGCGCCATGGAGGGCGAGGCGGCCCATCTCGCCGCCACCCGGGCCACGCCCCGCGACCTCGCTCGGATGCGTCAGGCCCTGGACACGATCGACTCGGCGGTAGCGGCGGGCGGTGACGGCGTGGACGAGGACCTCGCCTTCCACCGGTCCATCGCCGAGTCGACCGGAAACACCGTGATGGTCTCGACGGTCCGGTACCTGGGCGAGGTGCTGCGCGGCGGTATCCGCGTCACGCGCGCCAACGAGGCACGCAGGGACGACTTCATCCAGGCGGTCCGGGAGGAGCACCACGCCATCCTCGCCGCCATCGAAGCAGGCGACGCCAAGGCGGCACGCACCGCCGCGCGCCGCCACATGAAGCACGCCGCCGCCCGGCTCCGGGACGCGGACGACCGGTTCTGGACCGAGGCCGAAGACCTCGAGGTGGACCTCGACGCCGCTCCCTGACACGCGGGGCCCCCGCGCCCAGGTGGGCGGCAGCCCAGAACCCGGCGCCCAGCCGTGCGGGGCGTGACAGGCACCGAGGACCCGGCACCAGGCCGTGTTCCGCCCGGCAGCCGGCGTCCGGTGGTCGTACTGTCGAACCCCGCTACCGAGGAGGGCATCCGATGCGCAGCGTGACGTATTCGATGAGCGTCTCACTCGACGGCTACATCGTCGGGCCGGAGGGCGACTTCAGCTGGACCGTGCCCGACGAAGAGGTCTTTCGCTTCTGGATCGACGAGATTCGAGGGGTCGGCGTCCATCTGCTGGGACGACGGCTGTACGAGACGATGCTGTACTGGGAGACCGCCGACCAGGATCCGTCCCTCGACGACGCAGGGCTCGAGTGGGCCGCGCTCTGGAATCCGCTCCCGAAGGTGGTGTTCTCGACCACGCTGTCGGCGGTGCAGGGCAACGCCCGCCTGGCCTCCGGAGGCGTGGCGGAGGAGATCGAGCGGTTGCGGGCCGAGCCGGGTGAGGGCGAGATCGCGATCGGCGGCGCGACCCTCGCCGCCGAGGCGGCCGCGTCGGACCTGATCGACGAGTACCGGACCATGGTCTACCCGGTACTCGTCGGAGGTGGCACTCCCTTCTTCCCCCGGCACGGGCGCCGGGTGGATCTCGAACTGGTCGAGACCCGCGCCTTCGCCTCGAAGGTCGTGTACCTCCGTCATCGCGTGGCCCGTCAGGGGTAGACCGCGACGAGGTGCGAGGCGTGACGGTGGACGTCGGTGCGGCCGGCCCTGCCCCCTGCCATTCGTGGGGCCGGCCCCATTCGGCGTCCGGTCAGCGCTCCTCGTCGTCGGTGAGCAGGAACGCGGGCCGGGTACGGTCCCAACTCGGCACCTTCAGCGCGTTGAGCGCCGAGACGATCCGCTTTTCCTCGTAGGTGAAGTGCGTCTCGATGAGCGCAGCGAGGCTGTCCAACTCACGCCGGAATTCGGTGGGATCAGCATCCCGGTCCAGTTCACCGACGAGCGTTTCGAGCCGTTGCAAGGAGTCGTCCACCAGCTGGTGGTCGCGCCGCAACTCCTCCAGTACAGGGCGCAGTTCCGGGAACTGCTCGGCGACCTTGACGAACGCGAAGTCGTTTTCGCCGTTGTGATGCCGGTCCAGTGCCGAGCAGAAGGTAAGGCAGTGGGTCCGCAACTCGCGGACTCGCGTGCCGCCTGCGAGATAGGCGTCGACGTCCTGACGCAGTGCTGCGAGCTCCTCGCGGAGCCATTCGTGTACTTCGATCAACTGGTTGCCGAACGCCGTCAGGCGCCCGTGGGATGTCACCAAGGCTATTCCAAAGCTGCCACGCCTCCATGCCCTCGACGGTCTCTTCGCCGGGTGCACGCGACGCTGACCCAAGGTCTTACCAACGGCACAAACGGTCTGTCAATCAAGTGATCGTCCGCCGAGTCCGTCGAGTCCGCCGACTCGGCCGCGAGTTGGCTGACGACGAGCTGTGGGCGCTGACCGAACGCCGCGGGAAAAGCATTTGAGCGAGGCGGCGCCCCGCCGCTACTTTCGTGGTGGACCGTGAAGTCGTCGTAGGGAGGTGAGCCCCGTGAACACAGTTACCCGTGGGTGCTCCCTCAACCCGTCACGGTCCGGCGGCTGACGTTCGGTGTCGCCAGGAGCGCCTGAGATCGAGGCACTCCTGGAGGGAGACTCCGATGAACACAAAGCCTTCTAGATCTGGCCTGAGCGAGAACGCGGTGATGATCACGCGCGTCGCGGACAGGCAATGGCATGCGCTGGATGACGACCTGGTGGTCGGCCGCGGGTATGCGGTGCAGCGGCCCGACGGACGCCTGTTCGTCAGCATCGACGCCTGGCACGACGCCACCTTCGACCGGCTCGCCGAGGCGATGTCGGCGCAGCTGCCGGCGCCGCTGTACACGGTGGTCGACGAAGCCGACGTCGAGCTGACGGCCGGCTGGCGGCGGGCCGGTTTCGCGATCCGGCGCCGCGAGTGGGAGTACGTCGTACCGACCGACCCGCGGGTCACAGGGCTCGAAGCGGTCCTGCCGCCGTCGGGCGTGACGATCGTGCCCGCCGGTCAGGCGGACGAGAGTCTGCTGCGGGCGGTGGACCGCGCGATCCGTGACGAAGTCGAGGCGACCGTCGGGTGGCAGTCGATGCCCGCGGAGGTGATTCCCCGCCCCGAAGGCGACACCGTCGTCGACCCGTCGAAGTACGCGGTGGCGGCGACGCCTGACCGCTACCTGGGGCTGATCCGGGTGGTGACAGTGATCCGGCCTCGCATCGGGCTGGTCGCGGTCCGGTCCGGCGAGCAACGCCGCGGCATCGCGCGGGCGCTGGTGGCCCACGCGCTGGGGGCGCTGCACCGCTCCGGGTACGCCTCGGCCTGGACCGAAGTCCAGGAGTCCAACCAAGCAGCCTCGACGCTGTTCGAGGGCATCGGTGCCCGGCCGACGAGCAGCAACCTGGAGCTGGTGCGATGACGAGGAACAAGAACGTCATCGAAGTCGAGGGCAAGGTCGTCGAGTGCCTGCGCAGCGCCATGTTCACCGTGGAGCTGGAGAACGGCCACCATGTGCTCGCGCACATCAGCGGGAAGATCCGCAAGAACTACATCAAGATCATGCTGGAAGACCGGGTGCTGGTGGAACTCCCGCCGTACGACCTGACGCGCGGCCGGATCGTGTTCCGGTACCGGAACTAGCGGCGGTCGCCCCCTTCCGCGACAGCTGAACCCTGGTCCCGGTCACGGCAGTTCCGTGACCGGGGCCGGATGAGGAGGCGCACGGCCGGGGTCGCGGCCGCCAGCGCATCTGGGCCGAGCCCCAGCCCCAGGTACCGACGCAGGATCAGTGCTCGACGTCGCAGTGCAGGTGTGTTTCGGGGCGTCCGCGTCATTCGAGGCCGGGAGCCGTATGACCGTTGCCCCGCGCGAGGTTGGTGACGAGCCCGGGGGTGGCGACGTCGATGGGGTGCCGGAAGGACTGCGCGGCTGTTTCGTGTGCGGCCTTCGGATCTGTCCCCGGCCACAGATGGGTGAGCATGAGCCTGGCGGCGCCCGCCTGGCTCGCGTACTGGCCGGCCAGTCGTGCCGTCAGCAGATACGGCGCGTCGACGGTCGGTACCTCGTGGACGTACGTGGCTTCCGACAACAGCAGGTCAGCACCTTCAGCCAGGCGCAGGATGTCGCGGCTCGGACCCGTGTCGCCGGTGTAGGCGAGCACGGCGTCCGGCGTGGTCAGTCGGATGCCGGCGTTGGGTACGAAGTGCGGCAGCAGCCAGGTGTCGGTTCTGAACGGACCGATGTCGAACCGGTCGCCAGGCGCGAACTCGCGCAGGTGGTACGCCTCGGCGAGCATGCTCGGTTTGTCGAGCGCGAGGACGGCATCGGCTGCGCCGTGGGGTGCGTATACCGGCAGTGCCGGCGGTGGCGTGTCACTCAGGCCCCGGGCGCGCAGGAGAGGGTTGAGGTCAGCACAGTGGTCGGGGTGTCCGTGGCTGAGCAGCACGGCGTCAATGGAGTCGACGGTGCTGTGGCCGAGCAGGCACGGCAGCGTGGCGTACCCGGGGTCGATGAGCAGGCGGAAACCCGCGTACTCGACGAGGTAGCCGCTGCATGCCTGAACGGCGGTGGGCCACGCCCCGCAGCCACCGAGAACGGTCAGTTGCATGCCACAGGACACTAGTTGCCATGCCTTGGTCGTGAGCAGGCATTTTCGAGGCATGGGAGCGGACGTGATCGCGACGTTGGTGCGAGGGACTTTGTGACAGCTGTTTCGATGTGTGGCTCCACCTGCACCCATGCGCCGGCCCGCAGGGTCACGCCCGCCGCGTCGGCGAAGGCGAAGGCCGGGGTGCCAATGCCCGTGGGCAGCCCCACATCTGGTCCCGGCGCCATTCCATTAATCCGTTGACGGGCTCGCCTCCCGGCCCCGACGATCAGGCCCGTGTCTGCCGCCCTGGCGCCTCTGCGCCACCGCCCGTTCCGTCACCTCTTCATCGGTACGACGGCCAACCTGCTCGGCAACGGGGTGGCGCCGATCGCCCTGGCCTTCGCCGTGCTCGACGCCACCGGGTCAATCGGCTCGCTCGGGTTGGTGGTCGGGGCCCACTCCCTCACCAGCATCCTCTTCCTGCTGTACGGCGGCGTGTTGGCGGACCGGCTGCCACGTGGCCCGCTACTGGTCGGCAGCAGCGTGGTCAGCGCCGCGAGCCAGGCGGTGGTCGCCATCCTGGTACTCACCGACAGCGCCGCCATCCCGCTGCTCATGGTGCTCGCCGCGGTCAACGGGGCGTCAAGTTCCTGCTACCAGCCCGCCGCCCAGGCCCTGTTGCCCCAGACCGTGTCGGCCGAGTCCCGCCGCGCCGCCCTCGCGCTCTCCCGGATCGCGGGCAGCAGCGCGATGATCCTGGGCGCCTCGCTGGGCGGCGTACTGGTCGCCGCGGTCGGCCCCGGCTGGGCCCTGGCCGTCGACGCGCTCAGCTTCGCGCTCGCCGCCACGTCCTTCGCGCTGATCCGCGTCCAGGTCTCGCCGCCCGCGCCCAGCCCCGGCCTGGTGCATGAACTGCGCGTCGGCTGGCGGGAGTTCACCGCCCGCAGCTGGGTGTGGGTGATCGTGGTGTCCTTCTGCTTCCTCAACGCCGGCATCACCGCCTCGTTCACTGTTCTCGGCCCGGCCGTAGCCGACACCACCGGGATCGGCCGCACCGGCTGGGGCCTGGTCGTAGCCGCGGGCTCGCTCGGCGCCGTCGCCGGCGGCGTGCTGTCCCTGAGATGGCGGCCACGGCGCGCGATCCTGGTCGGCTGCGCGCTGATGAGCCTGACGGCGATGACCCCGCTACTGCTCGCGCTCGCCCCGTACACCTGGGTGCTGGTCGTGGCCAACTTCGTGGCGGGCGTGGGCATCGAGCAGGCCGGCGTCGCCTGGTACTCGACCCTCAACGAGCAGATCCCCGAGGACCGCCTCGCCCGCGTCTACGCCTACGACGACCTTGGCTCCTACCTCGCGCTCCCGCTGGCCCAGTTCGCCGCCGGACCCGCCGTACTCCTCCTCGGCCTCCATGCCACCCTCTACGCGGCCGCCGCGCTCATCCTCCTCGCCACCCTCGCCATGGTCGCCACCCCCTCCATCCGCGCGCTGGTACCGAAGACCGCAGACTCGCTGCCCGCCTCCGAGGAACCGGTGCCTCGCTGAGCTCGACCAGGCCATGCTCGGCATCGCCCCGGCTCCACACCCGCGAGGTACCAGATCGTCCACCGCTGCGAAGGCCCACCCGTGCACGCCGACCGTTTCACCCGGTCGTTCGCGTTCCTGGCCAGGCACGTCTGCGTCACCGATTTCTTGATCAGCGCGGCCCGCGGCGGCGGCTCCCGGCACCGTCCTGCACGCCCTGTCCGCCTTCGCCGCCGACCCCTTCCCCCGTGTCCGGCATGCTCTCGAACGCGGACGTCGAAGCCGCCGCGCTCGCCGGCGTCACGTTCACCGCGCCAGGGGACATCTCTAGCGGTCGCCGGGAATGCCCGCCGCCCCCACACCCGCGGTGCCACCTTCGCGATACCGCCGCAGTTCCTGCCGGGCGATGGCCCGCTTGTGGACCTCGTCGGGACCGTCCGCCAATCGCAGTGTGCGCAGCTGGGCGTACATCATCGCCAGCGGGAAGTCGTCCGTCACCCCTGCTCCCCCGTACACCTGGATCGCGCGGTCGACGATCTTCAGCGCGATGTTCGGGGCGGCCACCTTGATGGCCGCGATCTCGGTGCGTGCTTCCTTGTTCCCGACCGTGTCCATCAGGTACGCGGCCTTGAACGTGAGCAGGCGGATCATCTCGATGTCGATGCGCGCTTCCGCGATCCAGTCCTGGATGTTGGACCTCTCGGCAACCGGACTGCCGAAGGTCACCCGTGACTGCGCGCGCCGGCACATCAGCTCCAGCGCCCGCTCGGCTGCGCCGATGGCCCGCATGCAGTGGTGGATGCGGCCGGGCCCGAGCCGGGCCTGACTGATCGCGAAACCCTCACCCTCACCCTTGAGGACGTCCTTGGCCGGAACCCTGACGTCGGCGAAGTCGATTTCGGCGTGTCCCTCGCGGTCCTGGTAGCCGAACACCGGCAGCCCGCGCAGCAGCGTGACTCCGGGGGCGTCGATGGGGACGACCATCATCGACTGCTGCCGGTGCGGGGCAGCGGTGGGGTCCGTCTTCCCCATGACGATGAGCACCTTGCAGTTGCGGTGCAGGGCGTTGGACGCGAACCACTTGCGGCCGTTGAGCACGTACTCGTCGCCGTCGCGTTCCATCCGCAACTCGATGTTGGTGGCGTCGGAACTGGCGACACGCGGCTCGGTCATCGCGAAGGCCGAGGCCATCGTCCCGTCGAGCAGGGGCCTCAGGTACTTCTCCTTGTGCTCGTCGCTGCCGAACAGCGTGAGCACCTCCATGTTGCCGGTGTCGGGAGCGTTGCAGTTGCACGCTTCGGACGCGATGTGGCTGCGCCCCATGATCTCCGCCAGCGGCGCGTACTCCAGGTTCGTCAGGCCCGGCCCCCACTCGGGGTGCGGGTGGAAGAGGTTCCACAGCCCACGGGCCCGTGCCTCCGCCTTGAGTTCCTCGATGACCGGCGGATGGAAGTGCGGGTCACCCGACGCGTGCATCTGGTCGTGGTAGACCGCCTCGGCGGGATAGACGTGCTCGTCCATGAACTCGAGCAGATCCGCCCGGTACTTGTTGGCACGGTCCGACATCTCAAACAGGGACATCCGTACTCCTGACGGGTAGGGAGGGAAAGTTCGGCGGGCGCTTGTCGAGGTGACTGGCCACGCCTTCGATGACATCGGCCCCGCGGAACGCCTGGAGCATGAGGCTCTCCGCCCGGGCCACGGAGTCGGCGTAGGTGCCGTCCGCGTCGTCGCGCAGCTGGCTCTTGATGGTGGCCATGGACCCCGGAGAGCAGCGCGTCGCCAGTTCGCCGGCGTACGCGACAGCGGCATCGACCACACCGCCGGTGGAGACGAGGTGGTCGAGGAGTCCGATACGGAGTGCCTCCTCGGCGTCCACCATGCGGCTCGACAGCAGCAGGTCCGTGGCCCTGCCGCGGCCCACCAGCCGGGGCAACAGCCAGGAGATCCCGTACTCGGCGATCAGCCCACGCTGCGCGAATGCCGTGGTGAACCGGGCCGAAGGCGAACCGAAGCGGACGTCGCAGTAGAGCGCCTCCACCATGCCCAGTCCGGCGGCCGCCCCGTTGACCGCACCGATCAGCGGTTTGCGCAGGGTCAGCGGCACGTCGCGCGGCCTGCGCCGCGCCCTGCCCGTCGCGGAGACCTCGTCGGTCTCACCGACCGCCCCCAGTAGCTGAAGGTCGGCGCCGGCGCAGAATCCGCGCCCCGCGCCGGTGATCACGACGGCGCGTACGTCCGGGTCGTCCTCGGCGTCGTCGAGGAGCGCGAAGTAGCGGTCTTCGAGTTCGTCGGTCCAGGCGTTCAGCTTGGCGGGTCGGTTGAAGGTGAGCACCAGCACGGGTCCGCGGTGTTCGGCGAGGACGAGCTCGGCCGACCCGCCGGTCATGCCTGCTCCAGCAGGGAGCTCTGGTAGCGACGCATCCCGCGCAGCCACCGGTCGTAGTCCGAGCCCTTCTGCCGGTACAGGTCCAGGACTTCTTCGTGCGGCAGGATCAGGAAGCGCTCGTCCTCGATCGCGGCCAGGACGGCGTCGGCGACCTCGGCCGGTTCCAGGACGTCACCCGCGGACGTGACGGCCTGTGCAGCCGCTCGTCCCAGCGCGTCCCCGGAGTCCTTCCCGGCGGACAGCATCCTGGTGTTCACCCCCATGGGACACAGACAGCTGACCCGGACCCCGCGATCGCCGTACGTGACACTCAGCCACTCGGCGAAGCCGACGGCCGCGTGCTTGGTGACGGCGTACGGGGCGGAGCCGATCTGCGTGAGCAGGCCCGCCGCCGAGGCGGTGCTGACGAAGTAGCCCTCACCGCGCTTGAGCCACCGCGGCAGCAGCAGACGTGCCGCACGGATGTGAGCGCGCAGATTGACGTCGATCGAGAGGTCCCAGTCCCGCTCGCTCGCGTCGAGGCCGGGCGCACCGGCGATGCCCGCGTTCGCGAAGTAGAGGTCGACCGGACCGAACGTGCCCTCGGCCAGGGCGATCAGCTGCTGGATCCGGGCGGTGTCCGACACGTCGGCGCCGACGCTGACGGTGCTTCCCGGATGGTCGGCGTTTACCGACTCCGACACCGCCCGCGCGCTGTCCGCGTCGAGGTCCGCGACGACGACCCGGGCACCCGCACGAGCGAGCCGCGCGACCAGCGCGCTCCCGATGCCGCCACCACCACCGGTGACGATGGCGACTCTTTGTGCAACGTTCACAGCGACCTCCTCCGTGGCTCCTCTCGAATGTATAGTTGAATCCGACGTCAGGTTCAATAGTTGGTCCTGAGACGCCCCCGGCAAGGCCGCACAGACGCGTGGCCGGAATGAACTACCGACGCTGAACCGCCGAAGAAGAGTGAGGCGCCCGGCGAACGGGCCGTGAGCAGCGGGCTCGACCCGGCTCAGGCCGCCGGATCAGTGGCGGCCGGGGAACCGCAGGGCGTTCGCCCAGAGCCGGGTGACCGTGGACACGAGTTCCTCGAAGTCCGCCGGCTCGCCGTCCTCCTGCCTCTCGCCGAGCACGAAGGCGTTGTAGGCCATGACGCTGACCATGCCCGACAGCGCGCGGGAGGCCATCATCGGATCGACCTCGCCGTCTGCGACACCGCGCGCCTGCAAGTCGGCGATACCGCGGGCGTTGCGGCGGATGAACGCGTCAGCGCGCCGGCTCCGGAACGTACGGAATTCCGGCTCCACTTGGGCGACCTGCTCAAGCAGTGCCATCAGCTTCGCGTTCCGCCTGTACGCCTCGAGATAGGCGCGATTGCTCGCCTCGAGCACCGCGTAGGGGTCCTCGGCGCCTTCGACCCGGGCCATGCCGGGGTGCAGCATGTCCTCCTGCGCCTCCAGGAGGACGGCGGCCAGCACCTCTTCCTTGTTGGCGAAGTAGGTGTAGAACGATCCCGCCGCGCACTGGGCTTCCTTGGTGATGTCGGTGAGGCGGGTGTCGAGGTAGCCGTCCCGTTCGAACACCTTGCGCGCGGCCTTCACCAGGGCGGCCCGGGTCCGTGCTCCACGCTTTGTCGTGGGCGGCTCGCGAAGGTGCGAGAGGGGCGCCATGGGGGGTGCCTTCTCGCCGTCGGTCTCCTCGGGCGCGGTGATGTCCATCGCGGGAACTGTACTTGAATCCGACGCCATGGTCACAAACCGCGCTCTCCGGAGAACTGGTGGTCGGAAGAACTGGGGTCGGGGGTCAGATCGGTGGACGTCACGGGACTTCCGCACGCCCGTTGGTTGGCTCGTTCGACCGGTCAGGCGCTGATCCCGAAACGTTCGGCGAGTTGGCGACGGGTGTCCGCGGCGCTGGTGTGCAGGACGCCGCCGATCCCGATCCGTGCCGCCCCGTCGAGGTTCTGCTGAAGATCGTCGATCATGACTGCCTCCCCGGGGTCGGCTCTGAGGCGTTCACACGCGATCGCGTAGATCCGTCGGGAGGGCTTGCGGATGCCGACCTCTGCGGAGATGACGACCGCATCGGCAACGGTGGCGAGGTCGACGCCGTCGTAGGTTCCGGTACCGAACGAATTCGATACGAGCGCGACGGGATGCCCTGCGGCTCGAAGATCACCGAGCAGCGCGAGCATGTCCTGGTCGATCGACATTCCGGCTTGCATCCGGGCCGTGAGCCCCTCGGCCGCCACGACGGCGCCGTGGACGCGGAGACGTTCGGCGAATCCTCGCTCGAAGGCCTCGGCGTCGATACGGCCGCACTCGTGGTCGGCCAGGAGGGTGCGTGACGGCTGGTCCCGGCCGAGGAGTTCCAACGGCAGGTGTGGGTCGCCGCCGAGCGAGGCGCCGAAGTCGGTGAACGCCTGCAACACACTGGAGGTGATGACTCCGCCGAAGTCCACCAGGACCACGGTTCGGGTCCTGTCCACCACGTTCTCCACCGCGTTCTCCACCGATGCCACGCCTCTCTCGTAATCGGCTTTCATCCGGCAGGGTTGCCGGGCTAGGCGACCTCGAACAGTCCGGCCGCGCCCATTCCGCCGCCGACGCACATCGAGATCACCACGTACCTGACTCCGCGGCGCCTGCCTTCGAGGAGGGCGTGCCCGACCAGCCGGGCCCCGGTCATGCCGTACGGATGACCGACCGAGATCGCACCGCCGTTGACGTTGAACCGCTCCGGGTCGATGTGCAGTTCGTCCCGGCAGTACACCGCCTGGGAGGCGAACGCCTCGTTGAGCTCCCAAAGGCCGATGTCGTCGATGGTGAGGTCGTGCTGCTTGAGCAGCTTCGGGATGGCGAACACCGGACCGATGCCCATCTCGTCCGGGCCGCAGCCGGTGACGGCCATCCCCCGGTAGACGCCGAGCGGTTCCAGCCCGCGACGCTCAGCCTCCCTCGACTCCATCAGTACCGAAGCCGAAGCCCCGTCGGACAGCTGCGAGGAGTTGCCCGCCGTCACGCTGGAGCGCGCACTCACCTGACCGTCGGGCAGTACGGGCGCCAGTCCGGCCAGGCCGTCGAGCGTCGTCGAGGCGCGGTTGCCCTCGTCCCGGGTCAGCGTGACCTGCTCGTCCCGCACCTCCCCGGACTGCTTGTCGAGCACCTTCCTGACGCTGTCGAGCGCGACGATCTCCTGGTCGAACCGGCCGGCCTCCTGTGCCGCCGCCGTGCGCCGCTGCGACACCAGCGCGAACTCGTCCTGGCGCTCGCGGCTCACGCCGTAGCGTTCGGCGACGATCTCCGCCGTCTGCAGCATCGGCAGGTAGATGCCGGGCTTGTGCTCGACGAGCCAGGGGTCCGTCATGCGGTGGGTGTTCATGTGGTCGTTCTGCACCAGGGAGATCGACTCGACACCGCCGCCGACAGCGACCTGCATGCCGTCCGCGACGATCTGCTTGGCGGCCGTCGCCACGGCCATCAGGCCCGACGAGCACTGCCGGTCGATCGTCATGCCCGACACGGTGTCCGGAAGCCCGGCACGGAGAGCGGCCTGGCGGGCGACGTTGAATCCGGCCGACCCCTGCTGCACGGCGCAGCCGAAGATCACGTCCTCGACCTCGCCGCCTTCGAGCCCGGCACGCTGTACGGCGTGCGACAGGGCATGGGCGGCGAGTTCCTGTGCCTGGGTGTCGTTGAACGCACCCCGGTAGGCCTTTCCGATCGGCGTCCGTGCCGTCGAAACGATGACTGCTTCCCTCATGTCGCCTCACTGCTTCCTGTTGGTCCGGCGCGCCCGGGGCCCGGGAGCCGGAATTCCGAGCTCCGTGAGCCGGGCTCGATGCCGTTGGGCGTGCGGAGCGCCAACTGCGGCGCGGTGCGGGCCCGTTACCCGTCGCACCCGATGAGCGATGACATGAGCCATAGCCGCAGGGGGGACAGGAGTCGACCTCCGGATCTGGTTATAGTTGAATCTGGCGTCATGTTCAACCACACGCCTCATCGCCACCGGGAAGCGCACATACCCGCGGCCTTGACAGCCGGCCCCTCCACCTGAAGTCTACCGACCAGTCGGTATGAAGGGGCGGTCGTGACCGAGCTGAACATCTCCACCGGAGCGGGCGTGTTCGACGCGATCGTGGCGGGTCCACCGGAGGGCCGCCCGGTGCTGCTGTTGCACGGCTTCCCGCAGACGGCGATGGCGTGGCAGCGGCAGATCGCCGCGTTGGCCGCGCACGGCTACCGGGTGGTGGCACCCGACCAGCGTGGGTACTCCCCCGGCGCCCGCCCCCAGCATCCCGCGGACTACCGCGTGAACCTGCTCGTCGACGACGTGGTCGCGATCACGGAGGCACTGGGGTGGGCGGCGTTCGACCTGGTCGGGCACGACTGGGGAGGCGCGGTGGCCTGGTGGACCGCCGACGCCCATCCGGGCCGCGTACGCACGCTGACGGTTGTCTCGACACCCCATCCCGGCGCCCTGGCCACCACCCTGCGCACCGACGACGACCAGCGCGAGCGCTCGCGCTACATGATCGACTGGCGTGAGACGCCCGCGACCGAAGAGCGCATGCTGGCCCACGACGCCCAGATGCTCCGCGCCTTCTACGCCGGGAAGGTCCCGCGGGACAGTGCCGATGCCTATGTACGGCACCTGTCCCGGCCGGGCGCCCTCACCGCCGCGCTGAACTGGTACCGGGCGGGCCGCCCCGACGGCACGATCGGCGGCATCGACGTGCCCACGCTGTACGTCTGGAGCACGAACGACAGCGCGTTCGGCCCGAGGGCCGCCCAGGAGACCGGGCGGTGGGTCAACGGACCGTACCGGTTCGAGATCCTCCAGGACGTCAGCCATTGGGTCCCCGAGGAGGCCCCCGATGCGCTGAACCGCCTGCTGCTCGAACACCTGCGAGCACACGGCGCATACGGAAGCGCGGCGAACAGCCCGTCCGTCAACTCTCCGAAGGGAAAACCATGAAGGCAGCGCGCGCGGCCTGGCGCGGACTCGAACCCGTGCACGGCATGATCTATTTCGTCCCCGAGGCAAGGCGCCGGTACGCGGACCTCGGGCTGAGTGGACGCGCCGGCTACTTCACCTCCCGCAGCGCCGCGTTCGGCCGGGCATCCGCCGAGCTGGTCATCTCGACCTTCTACAACTTCAACCCTGATCTCGTACGGCAGGCGCTCGCCGGGGCCTGGGACGCGACGACGCCACAGCAGGTGCTGGACGCCCGGTACGCCGCGGCGGGCGAAGCACTGCGGCGGGCGGGAATCCACCAACTGCCCGACCTGACCGAGGTCCTGGACCTGACCCGCCGGGCCGCGGACGCGGCCTGCGAACACACGCCGGGCCGCCCGCTGTTCGCCGCCCATGCCGCACTGCCCTGGCCGGAGGAACCCGTGCTGCGACTGTGGCATGCCCAGACGCTGCTCCGGGAGTTCCGCGGAGACGGCCATGTCGCGTGTCTGCTCAGCGAGGGCGTCGGGAGCCTGGAGGCCCTCGTTCTGCACGCGGCCACCGGTGAGGTTCCCGTCGACTTCCTCAAGGCGAGCCGCGCATGGCCCGAGGCGGAGTGGGCCGCCACCCAGGAGCGCCTGCGAGAGCGAGGTCTCCTCGACGGCGACTCCCTCAGCGCGGAGGGCGTCACCCTGCGTCGGCACATCGAGGACCGCACCGACCAGCTGGCCCTTCCCGCCTACGCCGCCCTGGGTGACGCCGAGTGCGAGCGCCTCGCCGAACTGGCGAGCCCCTTCGGCCGCGCCGTGATCGAAGGCGGCCTCCTCAAGCTCGGCTGACCTCGGCCGATCTCCGTCCGCTGAGAACAGGCCCCCACCGGACCCTCCTGGATTGTCATGGACGGGATATGCGCGATCGGCGTATCGTGCGTCGGCCGCGCCTCGTTCCGCGGACCGTTTGATCTCTCGTCCGTGGGGGCCTCATCGCCATGTCCGCATCCAATGAGCTCCGTCCGCGTCCCCTGCTGTCCGCCGGGGCGCCGGTGTCGTCCCTCGGTCTGCTGGTCGCCGCTGTCGCGGGGATCGCTCTGGTTGCCCTCTGTGACCTGTTCAGTCTGTTCGCGGGCTTTCGGCTCCTGGCGGTGTTCGACGGAGACGGCGGCTTCCTCACGGCTCCGCAGCAGGAACTGGATGCCGCCACGGCGCTGTACGCGACGTCCGGGAGGTACCAGAACATCGTGTACCTGCCCGCCGCGATCGTGTTCGTCGTCTGGTTCTTCCGTATGCGCCGCGACACCGGGCTTCTGGCGCCGGACCGGTTCCGCAACGGACCCGGGTGGGCCGTCGGAGCCTGGTTCATCCCGCTGGTGAACCTCTGGATGCCGTACCGCATCGCTCTCGACATGTGGGGGGCCGCCACTTTGCTGCCCGCCGAGGACGAGCGGTACAGGGCGCGGATCTGGCCGGTGAACCTGTGGTGGGGGCTGTTCGTCCTCGTCTCCCTGTTCAACGGGTACCAGGAGATCAAATACAAGAACGCCGCGTCGTTGCTGGAGATCAGGGACGCGGTGGTGCAGTACATGATCGCCGACGTGGTGCGCGTCGCCGCCGCCGCTGCCGCCATGTACTTCGCCGTCCGGCTGACCACCATGCAGCGGTTCAAGGCGTTCGAGGGACCGTTCCGGTCTGTGGTCGTCAAAGACGACGCGTCGGCCTGACAGCGTCCCCCGTGCGGCAGCGAGTGCCGCTCTCCAGGTGGGCCGGGCCACTGGATCACTCGTAGAGTGGAGGTGCCGGCAGCCGCGCTCGTAGGCGACGGAGACCGCGTGGTGACAGCGGACATTGATTTCACGGCGTTCTTCGACGCCACACCAAGCCCGTACATCATGCTCGACACGGACCTGGTGATCCGCTACGTCAACACGGCCTACCTCCAGGCCACCGGCCGGACCAGGGATCAGCTGGTCGGGAGGTACTTCTTCGACGCCCTGCCGGAGAGTCCCGGCGCACCCGACGACACGCACCAGAACCTGAAGGCGTCGTTTCACCGGGTCCTGGAGTCCGGGAAACCGGACACCCTGGTGTTGCAGCGGTACGACATCCCCGCCCTCGACCAGCCAAGCGGATTCCAGGAGCGCTGGTGGTCCGAGATCCACACCCCGATTCCCGGGCCGGACGGCAAGGTGAGGTGGATCGTTCAACGAGCCGAGGACGTCACCGCCTTCGTCCGCTCGCGCTGGGCACGCCAGCTCACCGTCGAGTTCACCGACCGGGAGAAGGGCATGGCCGCCGAGCTGTACGCGCGGGCCCGCGAGCTGCACCGGCTGAACCAGGAGCTGCGCCAGGCCCACGCCCGCGAACGCCAGGTCGCCGTCGCGCTGCAAGAGGCCATGCTCTCCGCCCCCGACCTGGACCGGCACGGCGACAACATCGCCGTGCGCTACTTGCCGGCGACCACGTCACTGAATGTGTGCGGCGACTGGTACGACGTCGTCGACCTGCCGCCCGACCGCTACTCCGCGGCGGTCGGAGACGTCGTCGGCCACGGCCTGCACGCTGCCGCGGTCATGGGCATGCTCCGCAGCGCCCTGAGCGCGGTGATCCGCGCCATTCCCAGCCCCGCCCAGGCCCTGGAGATCCTCGGCCTCTACGCCCGCTCCGTGGACGGTGCGACGGCGGCGACCGCGGTCAAGGTACTCATCGACACGCGCAGCAGGCTGATCATCTACAGCAACGCCGGTCACCCGCCGCCCGTGCTGCTCCACTCCGACGGCACCTGCGAACTGCTGGACCAGGCGACCGATCCGCCGCTCGGCGCCCGCATGCACCATGTCCCGCGCCCCCAGGCGGGCCTCACCTACACCCCGGGGGACACGCTCGTGCTGTACACCGACGGCCTGATCGAACGCCGCGACGAGGACATCGACGAGAGCCTGGAGCGCCTGACCACGGCCCTGGCCCAGGACAGCACCCGCGCCCCTGCCCAGCTGGCCGACGCGCTGCTGGCCCGCCTCGACGTCGCCGGCGGCGCCGACGACGACATCGCTCTCGTCGTCATCCGCCTCTGACCCGGCACGGGCTCCCGACCGCTCACACACGTGGCCCTGAAGTCCGGCTGCCTGGCCGGGGGCGCTCGTGGAGGGTGCTTCTCCGCCCACGGTCAGGCACCGCAGTGGGGAAGGCTTCCGTGTAGCGCGACGATGTCCTCGAACGCGGCCCGTACGTCCAGCGGGGCGGCCGGCTGTGCGCCGTGTCGCTCGGCGTAGGCCCGTACGAGGTTCCCCACCAGCCGTTCGCTGTCCAGGAGTTGGCCGTACGGTCCCGGCCCCACGGCCCGCGCCAGGTCCAGCGGGGCGAGTCCCTCGGCGATGCCCGTGCCGGCCAACTGGTCGACCCAGCGCAGGTAGTCGACGTTGGCGTCGAGCAGTTCCGGTCCGCCCAGCGGGCCGTGACCGGGGACGACGTGCAGGGGTTCCAGCTCGCGCAGTCGGTCCAGCGCGTGGAGTGATCCGGTCAGTGAGCCCATCAGCACGAAGGGGGTCGCGCCGGAGAAGACAAGGTCTCCGGTGAACAGCACCCTTTCGTCGGGCAGCCACACGACGGTGTCTCCGGCGGTGTGCCCGGGGCCGACGTGCAGCAGTTCCACGCGCGCTCCGAGGTCGGGCAGGGACAGCCGTTCCCGGTAGGTCACCTTCGGCAGCGTCGGTTCGACATGACCCCAGCGCACCTGGGGCCACAGGTCCCGCAGGGCCAGGCCGTACTCGGCCATCTCTGCCGCTGCCCGCTCGTGGGCCACGATGGTGGCGCTCTCGCTGAAGAGGTGGTTGCCGAAGGTGTGGTCGCCGTGGCTGTGGGTGTTGACCAGCGTGCCGACGGGACGCGGGCTGAGAGTACGCACCGTCTCCCGCAGGACGAGCGCCCGCGCCTCGGTGGCCGCGGTGTCGATGAGCAGGGTGTTCTCGGCGCCGATCACGATGCCCGCGTTGTTCAGGCACCAGCCGCCGTCCGGCTGGAGATAGGCGTATACGCCTTCCGCGAGCTGCTCGAGCCCGTAGGTGATGAGGCTGTTCGGCGTGGTGTCCATGTCGCGCTCCCCTGGCGGGCGGGATCTCTTTTCAGCCTTAGCGAACCCGGTCTCACCAGAGAATCGGTCAAGACTGCCCGAGCAAGCGGTTTCGACCATGGAATTCTGCCCGACGGAACGCGTCGGTTCGAATTTTACTGTCCATTAACAGGACAGCGCATTCACAGCGGAACAAATCCACATGAAGGACCTTGACGCACCGGCCGGTAGCGCTTGTAGCATCGGGGGAAAGTCTCAAAGCGGACGGCCTGCGACCGCATGGCCGGACGCGATTCATTCCGTAGCATTGTGCAAAATTCAAACTACGGATTTGTGCAAGCTTCAACGGGGGTGGAATGGACATAGGAATTCTGGGTCCCTTGGTGGTCAGGTCGGACGGCAATGAGGCCGCTCCCTCCGCGCCCAAGCCACGGCAGCTGCTGGCCCTGCTGGCGGCCCGGGCGGACGAGGTGATCTCCATGGACCTGCTGATCGACGAGTTGTGGGAGAGTCGTCCGCCGTCCAGCGCGGTGACCACCGTGCAGACGTACATCGGGCAGCTGCGCAGGTCACTGGCGCAGGCTCTGCGGATCGACCTGAGCGAAGTGGCCACGGACGTGCTGCCGTTCACCGGCTGGGGGTACCAACTGACGGCCGACGGGGGAACGCATGACGTACGGGCCTTCCAGCGCTGTGCCGAGCTGGGGCGCAACGCACTGGCCGCCGGCGCCAACGACCAGGCGTCGGTGCTGCTGCGTCGCTCCCTGCGGATCTGGCGCGGCCCCGCGCTGGCCGGCGTGCGGCTCGGGCCGCATCTCCTGGCGCACCGCACTCATCTGGAGGAAAAGCGGCTGACGGCCGTCGAGCAGCGAGTGGAGGCCGACCTCCGACTCGGTCATCACCATGAACTGATCGGCGAGCTGTCCGGTCTCGTCCTGCAATATCCGCTGCACGAGAACCTGCATTCCCAATTCATGGTTTCGCTGTACCGGGCGGGGCGGCCCGCGCAGGCTCTCGACGTTTTCCACAAGATCCGGAATTCCCTCCGGGAGGATCTGGGAATAGATCCGTCGCCGCGTCTGCGCAAACTGCAGCAGGCCGTCCTGGCGGCCGATCCCCGGCTGGAGGCGGAAACCCGGTCCCGGCTGTTCCGGCTGGAACTGGACCTGCCCGCGGTGCGCTCGGCCTGAGCACGTCCGAGATGGCCCGACGTCGTGTTGCGGCTGCGCCGACACCGGTGGCAGCCGCTCCTCCCGGTGCACCCCGGAACCGGGCGGAGGAGCTCAGTCCATGCCCCGCCGACCGGGCGTCCAGAAAGGCTTGACCAGGACGGAACGCCGGGGCCAGCCACGCTCGTCGACCAGGTGCCGACGTACGGCCTGGCAGGCACGGGCCTCCCCGGCCAGATACGCGACGCCGGGCTCGCCGGGCAGGTCCAGCTCGCGTACGGCCGCGAGCAGCGAAGGGGACGCGGCCGCCGCGCAGTCCCCGCGAAAGCGCCAGCGCAGCTCAGCGGAACGCGGCAGCGGCAACCGGTCCTGCGGCCCGGCGACCTCGACGACCCCGTGCACGCGGGCCTCGTCGGGCAACGCCCGCAGCATCGCGCCGAAGGCCACCGAGGCGGTCTCCTCGCCGACGAAGAGGTGATAGGGGGCCGACCGGTCGACGACGAACCCGCCCTCGGGTCCCCGGAAAGCGACCTCGTCCCCCACCCGCACGGAGCGGGCCCAGCCCGCGCCAGGTCCGTCGCCGTGGTCCAGGGGACAAAGCTCCAACCCCTCCCCGTCGTACGCCCAGACCGAGTAGGTACGCAGCACGTCGCGCAGCATCCCGGCCCACACCGGTGCCCCCAAGTCCTTGACGTGCACCCGCACATGATGGCCCGGTGTCCAGGCCAGGTCGCGCACGGCCGGCCCGGAAACGCGGATCATGCGGACCCGGGGGGTGAGCCGTTCGACCCGCTCGACGCGTCCCCGGGTGAAGAACAGGCCGAGCAGCGGGTCGAAGAGGAGATCGGCCGGACGGCGTCGACGGGCGGGCGATTCGGTGGGCATCTGCTCACTCCTGGCTTCTCACGGACGGGAAAACCGGGGTCACGTAGTGGTGAGGATGGCTTCCTGAAGATCGCGTACTCGGGGCGAGGGGTCGATGCCCAGCTCTTCCCGGAGGTTCTCGCGCAGCGATGCGAACGCCCGCAGGGCCTGGTCGGCGCGCCCGTCGCGGTACAGCGCGATGATGAAGAGGGAATGCAGGTTCTCGTGCAGGGGGTGGCGCGCCGTCAGCTCGGCGAGTTCCCCGATCAGATGGTGGTGGCGGCCGAGGCGCAGGTCCGCCTCCACGCGTTGTTCCATCACGCCCAGCCGACGTTCCTCCAGCGTGGTGCGATGCGCCAGCAGGTGCGGCCCGATCCTGACGTCCGCCAAGGCGGGGCCGCGCCACAGTCGCAGCGCCTGGTGCAGCAGCGCCGACGCCCGGTCGTGCTCGCCGTCGAGCAGCGCGCGCCTGCCGTGTGCGGCATGGCGCGCGAACACACCGGCGTCCAGTTGGTCCGGGTCGACGGCGAGGCGGTATCCCCAGCCGGCGAACGGCAGGACGTCTCGTGCCACCTCGACCGTGCTGGTGCGCAGGGTGCGGGCGAGCGACTGGCGCAGCTGGACGACGTAGGTGCGTACGGCGGTCAGCGCGCTGCGCGGGGGTTCGTTCTCCCAGAGTTCGTCGACCAGGACGTCCACGGGCACCACCGTGCCCGCGCGGGCCGCCAGGAGAGCGAGCAGCTGTCTCGGTTTCGGCGCGGTGGGCACGGCCTGGCGCTGTCCGCCACCCGCGCACACCGTCAGGGGGCCAAGAATTCCGATGTCCACGCCGCTCGCCTCCGTGCGGTCCGCACCACGGGTTGTGTGGGTCACGTCCCGGTCATCACCGCTGCGACGTCGAGCCCCAGGTCGCGCAGGACGGCCTGGGCGCCGGCACGTGCTCCGCCCGTGACCCCGGACCCGGGGTGGGTGGACGGTCCCACGAGGTAGAAGCCCTCGCCGGGCAGCCGGTAGCCCATGTTGGGCAGGGGCCGATAGCCCATGAACTGGAAGAGCTGCGACCCGAAGTGGCCCGGATCGCCGCTCGGCCACGCGGCGTTGAAGCGCTCGCCGTCCAACGGGCTCTCGACGGCCCTGCCGAGCACCTTCTGGGCACTCATGTTCGTGGTGAGGCCGCAGAAGGTGTCGAAGACCTGGTCGAAGATCTCTTCCTTGCGTTCGTCCCAGCGTCCCGCGTCCAGTGCGAGGGGCGCGTAGCTCAGCAGGTACAGGGTGTGCCGTCCGGCGGGCGCACGGGTGGGATCCCAGGCGCTCGCCACCGAGATGCTGGGGATGCCGGTGGCCGGGATGCCGTACTTCAGCCCGTCGAAGGTCCGCATCAGGTCGGGCAGGGCGGCGGCCGTCTCCTGGAACCCGGCGCCGCCCACCTCGGGGCCGGCTTTGAACACCGGTGCCTCGCTCAGGGCCAAATGTCCGGTCAGCAGTCCGAATCCCGCGGGCTTGATGCGCCGTACCTTGCGCTCCCAGTCGGGTCCGAAGCGGTGGTCGACCATGGCCGGCAGCTGCTTGATGTTCAGATCCGCCACCACGGCACGCCGGGCCTCCACCCGCTCCCCCGAGGCGAGCACGACGCCGGTCACCCGGTCACCGGTGAAGGTGAACCGCTCGACCGGGGCGCTGGTCCTGATCGCCCCTCCCTGCTCCCGGAGGGCACCGACCAGTGCTGTCGTCAGGGACCCGGATCCGCCGACGGCGTAGCCGAGGCCGTAGCGGTGGATGACCGGCACCATCATCAGCAGGAACGCTCCGGTGCCGCCCTCCTCGGGGGCGGCCAGGATCTCCGACACCCAACGGACCAGTGCCGCACGGACCTTGGGGTGCTCGAACCACTCGTTGACGACGTCGTGATAGCTCATCAGCAGCATGCGCAGCAGTTCCTGACCGGCCTCGGACCGATCGAGCCCGGCGAGGAACTCCCCCAACGGGGGCGGCGGCCGGAACAGACTGCCCATCAGGGTGTCCAGCAGCTGGTCGGTGAAGGCGTGGAAGCGCAGGTAGTTGTCCGCGTCCCGTGGCGAGATCGCGGCGATCGTCTCCGCCGTGCGGTTCACGTCCCGGTAGAAGGCGATGTGGTCGCCGTCGGGGAAGGTGACGGCGATGCTCGGGTCGGGGAAGACGTAGCGCAGGCCGTGCCGGGAGAGCAGGCCCAGTTCGTCCTCGCGGATCAGCGGATTGCCCTGGATGAAGATGTGCGCGATGGCGTGCAGGTCGTGGTGGAACCCGGGCAGGGTCACCTCCCGGGTGACGACGCCGCCGCCGGCGTACTCCTTCGCCTCCAGGACCACTACGTCCAGTCCCGCCTTGGCCAGATAGGCGGCCGCGGTCAGCCCGTTGTGGCCGCCGCCGACGACGACCACGTCATGCGGCGTCATGGTGGACTCCTTCGGGGCCGGTGCCGCGGGCCGGTCCGCCCGGGTCGCGTTGGAAGCCGCCGTCGATGTCCCAGACGGACCCGGTGACAAACCCGCTGAGGTCCTCGTCGAGCAGGGTCAGCACGGGGTGGGCGATCTCGTCGGCGGTGGCGAGCCGCTTGATCAGGTTCGTGTCGATCACGGCCTGTTCGAGGCCGGGGAGACGCGCGGCGCCGGCGCGCAGGCCCGGTGTGTCGGTGATGCCCGCGCACACGGCGTTGACCCGGATGCCGTGCGGGGCCAGTTCGATCGCCCAGGTCGGGACGAGGTGGTGCAGGGCGGCCTTGGTGGCGCCGTACACGCCCATGCCGGGGGTGGGCCGGCGGCCGAGGGAGGAGGAGATGGCGACGGCGGAGGCGGGGGCGGGGAAGGGCAACAACGGGGCAGGGGGGGGGAATCAAAGGGCGGTTTCCCCCCCGAGGACACCCACCCCCCACTCCCCCCCCCCCCCC
>NZ_JBHVGZ010000035.1:2065-39166 GCF_042800355.1 Streptomyces sp. NPDC057623 | reverse complement strand
GGAGGCGCTGTCGCGGCCGGCCATAGCGGGCGCGGCGGCGCGCATCAGGGCGATGGTTCCCCGCAGGTTGACGCCGATCACCCGGTCCACGTCGGCCATGTCCTGGCCGGTGAGGGTCCCGGGGATGAGGATGCCGGCGTTGCAGACGACCAGGTCCAGGCCGCCGTGGTGGGCGACGGTGTGCGCGACGGCGGCCTGCACGGTCGCCTCGTCGGCGATGTCGCCGGCCACCCAGGAGGCCGCCGGTCCGAGCCGGTCGGCCGCCTCCTTCAGCGGTCCTTCCCGGCGAGCGGTGATGACGACGCGCGCGCCGGCGGCCACGAGGGCCCTGGCGATGGACCATCCGATCCCTTCGCCGGCACCGGTGATGAGTGCGCTCTTTCCCGCGATCGACATGGGCGGGCCCTTCCGGATCGGGTACGGCCGCGTCGGCCGCGGCCGCGTCGGTTACGTCTGTGCGGTGACGGTCGCGGCGTGTTTCCCACGCCTGCGGGAGGCCGCGGTCAGCAGCCGGCCGTCGCGTACGTTGAGACTGAGCAGGGTGATGTTGACCGCGCCGCCGACGAGTTCGACGGCCTGGACCACCGCGAACGCGGTGCCGAAGTCGCCGTCGGCGGCGAGTCGCTGGAGGGCGACGGCGCACGGCACGAGGACCAGCAGCCCGATGGCGGCGGCCACCGCCGTACGGCGCTGCTTGCGCCGGATGAGCGGGGCACGTGACCGCGACGCGCTCAGGGACCGCCCGGTGCCCCCGGTGATCGCCATGCAGGGCACGAGAGCCAGCAGGGCGAAGGCGATGGCCGTCTTGACGGCCTTGACGGCTGTGTGGTCGCCGAAGACCTCGACCACGACGGACGCGACGAAGAACGAACCGATGAGTGTCAGTGCGAGAACCCCGGCAACGGCGTGCACTCGGGATTTCATGGACTTCTCCCCGTCCTGGGTTGAGGTCTTGGTCTCAGGGGCGCCCCATCGACTCCAGGTTCTCGATGGCGCACGCGATCAGGCGCAGCAGCAGGGCGGTCTCCGAGGGGTCCAGGCCGCGGGTCGCCGCGCCGTTGACCTCGTGGGCGGCGGCGACCAGCGGTGCCTGGAGTTCGCGGGCGCGATCGCTGAGCAGGACCTTCGCCTGGCGCCTGTCCTGTGGGTCGGGCACCCGGCGGATCAGCCCGTCGCGCTCCATGCGCTGCAAGGTGTTGGCCATCGTCGGCTGCTCGATCTGGACGCGCTCGCACAGCTCCCGCTGTGTGAGCCCCTCCTGCTCGTACAGCGCGAGCAGCTGGGCGAACTGCCCGGGCACGACCCCGTGCTCCTCGATGCGCAGCCGCAGCGCCCGTTCCAGAAGCCGCGCCAGATGGTTGACCTGGTATCCCAGCGATTCCTCCCGGGGCAGCCGCGCGGTCGGCGGGCTGGAGACGCCTTCGGGCTTCGTGGTCATGGTCCACCTCCGGCGCGACATCACTGCCTCGATTAGTCCATAGCAAGCTATGTATGTCAACCGAGTACGGGACGGTACGCGCCGCGCGTGGCGGCCGTCAGCGCGCCTCGGCCCCGAGGCGGTCGGCCATCCAGTCGCCGAAGCGCGGGATGAAGTCGCCGAAGTAGTTGGTGGCGACGTGGCGTTCACCGGGGTAGCGGATCAGTTCGGTCTCCCCGGCCGCCCAGTCCAGCATCCGTTCGCACGAGTCGATGGGAATGATCGTGTCGAGCTCGCCGTGGATGGCGAGCAGCGGAACGGTCAGCGGCGGCACGCCTCGCAGGTTCAGGCTGGTCCGGGCCAGCTCCTCCATGGCGTCGTCGTCGGCCTGGCCGAAGACGAACCGGAAGTCCTCGCGCACCATCACGTTGACGTCGCGGTAGTTGTCGAAGTCGAAACCGCCGGACAGATTGACGCACGCCTTGAAGCCCGGCACCAGGGCGGCACAGCGCGCGGCGAGGTAGCCACCGAAGCTCACCCCGAAGATGCCGACCCGGTCGGCGTCGACCTCGGGACGCCGTACCGCCTCCGCCAGCACCGCGGAGACCACGCGCTCGAAGTCGACCGCCATCGGAACCCTGCCGATGTGCACGCCCTGCCCCGGCCCGTCGAAGACGACCGCCGCCATGCCCCGCGCGATGAACTCGCGCGCGAAGGCGTACAGTTCGACCTCCTTGGCCGAGTCGAGGCCGTTGACCAGCACGACGGTCGGCCACGGGCCCTCGCCGGGCGGCCGCATGAGGTAGCCGGGAACGGCCAGCCCGTCACAGGTGACGTCCAGCGCGGTGACCCTCTCGCCCAGATGCGGGATACCCCGCTCGAAGATCTCGGTGACACGGTCGCGGCTGTCGAGCTTGGCCCGCGCGTCGTCGAAGTAGAAGAACTCCGCGTAGTGGTGACAGGCGGCGGCCTTGCGGTTGGCGGTACGGAACGTCTCCAGGTGGCCTGCCTCCAGCGCCTCGGCCGCGCGCCTCTCGTGGTGCACGCCGAGCGCGGACCACCTGCGGTGCCAGTCGGCCCAGTCCTCGTGCGTGCTCTCCTTGCGCAGGTCCTTGAGCACCATGGTGATGTCGCCCCAGTCGAGGCTCGCCAGGCCCAGGCGGCTGAAGAACAGCTCGCAGTTCTCGAACGTCGCGGCCGAGATGCCGTTCCCGGCCGTCCGCGGACCCCATGCGTCGCGCAGGCTGTCGTCCCCGGCCAGATCCCGGCCCGCCTCCAGCCACTCCTTCAGCGCGGCCAGGACGTTCTCGGTGGTGCGGAAGAGCGTCTCGCGCAGCCCCGCCGCGTCCGCCGCCGCGTCCGCCGCCGCGTCCTGCCGTGGCACGAAGACATGCTCGATGGCCAGCCTGGCCCCGCCGTCCGTCGGTTCGACGGTCCAGCTGCCTTCCATCGCGGCGATGGCCGACGGCAGTGTCACCATGCGGAAGTCGATACGGAACTCATCGGGCCGGTACCAGCGGTGCGAGCGGACGTCGTTGACTCCCAGTTCGTTCGCCACCGTCATGTCCATCACCACCTCGTGGGCGCCGACCTCGGTCCGGCTCACCCGGCGGGTGGTGGGGAAGATGCTCGGCCAGCGCTCGACGTCGGTGCAGGCATGCCAGACCCGGTCGGCCGGGACGTCGATGACGACGGTGTTGACGACGGAGCTCTTCGCTTCGGATCCCGGCTGGGTGCGTGCCGTGTGCGTGCTCAAGGAAACCCTCACATCGCGTCGGTGGTGCCGCTTCTCGTGGGCGGATTCGGACACTCTCCAGTTCCGCTCAAGGACGGCTCGAAGACCGGTCAAGGCCGCCCCGCCCCAGTTCGCGCGCCCAGGCCGGTCCGGCCGGGCGTCCCCCTTACGCGGACCTTGAGTCGTTCTTGAGCCACGGCCGAAAGGTTCGGCCGCGGCAAGGCGAGGACTCCACGAAAGGCAACCGACATGTCAGCGACGGACCCTGCTCGGGCCGACCGCCGCGCACAGCCTCCGGCACCCAGCGGGACGGGCGAAGTCCGCAGCGGTTCGGCCGCGTCCCGCAAGGACGCGGGGAACTGCGCGACCGGCCACGACGGCGCCGCGGACGGCCGCCGGCACACAGCGGCCACGCGGCGCAGCCGCACATCGACACCGGCGGCGGAGCGCTCGGCGCCCACGCCTCCCCGGCGGGTGGTGATCACCGGCATGGGCGTCATCGCGCCCGGCGGGACGGGCACCAAGGCGTTCTGGGACCTCATCACCTCCGGCCGCACCGCGACCGGACGCATCACCTTCTTCGACCCCGCGCCCTTCCGCTCCCAGATCGCGGCGGAGTGCGCGTTCGATCCCGCACACCAGGGCCTGACCCACCGCGAGATCCGCCGCATGGACCGGGCGACCCAGTTCGCGGTCGTCGCGGCCAGGGAAGCGGTGCACGACAGCGGCCTGGACTTCGGCACCCCGGACCCCGCACGGATCGGGGTGACCGTGGGCAGCGCCGTCGGCGCCACCATGGGTCTGGAGGAGGAGTACGTCGTCCTCAGCGACAGCGGCCGCAAGTGGCTCGTCGACCACTCCTACGGCGTCCCGCACCTGTACGGGCACTTCGTGCCGAGCAGCATCGCCGCCGAGGTCGCCATGGCGGTCGGCGCCGAGGGCCCGGCCGCGGTCGTCTCGGCCGGCTGCACCTCGGGCCTGGACGCGGTCGGCTACGCCCGCGACGTGATCGCCGAGGGCGGAGTGGACATCATGGTCGCCGGCGCCACCGACGCCCCGATCTCACCGATCGCGGTCGCGTGTTTCGACGCCATCAGGGCTACCACGGCCCGCAACGACGACGCCGCGCACGCCTCCCGCCCGTTCGACAGGAGCCGCAACGGCTTCGTGCTCGGCGAAGGGGCGGCCGTCTTCGTGCTGGAGGAGTACGAGCACGCCCGCCGGCGCGGTGCCCACGTCTACGCCGAGATAGCCGGGTTCGCCTCCCGCTGCAACGCCTTCCACATGACCGGACTGCGGCCGGACGGGCGGGAGATGGCCGAGGCCATCACCACCGCGCTGGACGAGGCCCGCCTGAACCCCGAGGACGTGGCGTACATCAACGCACACGGCTCCGGCACCAAGCAGAACGACCGGCACGAGACCGCCGCCTTCAAGCGCAGCCTCGGACCGCACGCGTACGACGTGCCCGTCAGCTCCATCAAGTCGATGATCGGGCACTCGCTCGGGGCGATCGGCTCGATCGAGATCGCCGCCTGCGCGCTGGCGATCGAGCACGGCGTGGTACCGCCCACCGCCAACCTGCACACCCCCGACCCGGAGTGCGACCTGGACTACGTCCCCCTGGTCGCCCGCGAACAGGACGTGGACACCGTGCTCACCGTGGGCAGCGGCTTCGGCGGCTTCCAGAGCGCCATGCTGCTGACGCGCCCCACCGGTCCGGCCGAGAGGACAGCCGCATGAGCGGCCACAGGACGAACACGGTGGTGACCGGGATCGGCGTGATCGCGCCGAACGGCGTGGGCACGGAGGAGTTCTGGACCGCGACGCTCAAGGGCGTCAGCGGCATCGACCGGATCAGCCGCTACGACGCGAGCGGCTACCCCTCGCCGCTGGCCGGGGAGGTCGTGGACTTCGACGCGGCCGGCCACCTCTCCAGCCGCCTCCTGCCGCAGACCGACCGGATGACGCAGATGGCTCTGGCCGCCTCGGACTGGGCACTCGCCGACGCGGCCGTGGACCCGGCCGCACTGCCCGAGTTCGGCATGGGCGTGGTCACGGCCAGCGCCTCCGGCGGCTTCGAGTTCGCGCAGCACGAGCTTCAGAAACTGTGGAGCAAGGGACCCGAACACGTCAGCGCGTACCAGTCGTTCGCCTGGTTCTACGCCGTCAACACCGGCCAGATCTCCATCCGGCACGGCATGCGCGGTCCCAGCGGGGTCCTGGTGACCGATCAGGCCGGCGGACTCGACGCGCTCGGACACGCACGGCGGCACGTGCGCAGGGGCACCGGCCTCGTCGTCTCCGGCGGGGTGGACGCCTCCCTCGCCCCCTGGGGCCTGGTCTCGCAGATCACCAGCGGGCGCCTGACCCGCACCACCGACCCCGAGCGGGCCTACGCGCCCTTCGACATCTCCGCGGACGGCCACGTGCCCGGCGAAGGCGGAGCCATCCTTGTCCTGGAGAGCGAGACGAGCGCCCGCGACCGCGGTGCCCACATCCACGGCACGATCGCGGGCTACGCGGCGACCTTCGACCCCGCGCCCGGCTCCGGACGCGAGCCCGGCCTGCGCCGAGCCGTCGAACTCGCCCTGGCGGACGCCTCGGTGGCCGCGCCGGACATCGACGTGGTCTTCGCGGACGCGGCCGGTGTGCGCTCCCTCGACCGTGCCGAGGCCGAGGCCCTGGCCGCCGTGTTCGGCCCGCACGCCGTGCCGGTGACCGCACCCAAGACCATGACCGGCCGGCTGTACTCCGGCGCGGCCTCCCTCGACGTCGCGACGGCGCTGCTGGCCATGCGCGACGGCGTCGTCCCGCCGACCCTGCGCGTACCCGACCCGGCACCGGACTGCCCGATCGCCCTGGTGCGGGACACGGCGCGCGAGATGACCGTGCGCACCGCGCTGGTGCTCGCCCGCGGCCACGGCGGCTTCAACGCCGCCGTCGTGCTGGGCCCCGCCCCCGGCGGCGACTGACCCGTCGCCTCCCGCGCCACCCCCGAGTCCGGACACCACGAGTCCGGACACCACGAGTCCGGACACCACGAGTCCGGACACCACGAGACCGCACACCACGACGGCAAGGACATCCCATGGCAGCACATGAACTGACCCTGACCGACCTGACCCGCATCCTCCGGGAGAGCGCCGGCGCGGACGAGAGCGTGAACCTCGACGGCGACATCCTCGACACCCCGTTCGCCGAGCTCGGCTACGACTCGCTGGCGCTGCTGGAGGCCGCCAGCCAGATCGAGCGCGAGGTGGGGATCACGCTCTCCGAGGACGCCCTGGGCGAGGCCGAGACCCCGCGCCAGTTCCTGAACCTGGTCAACGAACCGATCACCAGCGCCCCCTGAGCGGCGGGCCTTCCCGCCTCCCGGACGGGAAGGCCCGCCCACCCTCACTGATCAACTCCCCATCGGCCGAAGGAGAGCACAGCATGGCGAACGGCAACGCCGACGTGGTGATCGTCACCGGCGCCACCAGCGGGATCGGCTTCGCGGTCACCGAGAGCCTGGCCCAGCAGGGCATGAAGGTCTTCGTCTGCGCACGGCACGAGGAGGACCTGGCAGTCACCGTCAAGGACCTGCGCGAGCGCGGACTCGAGGTGGACGGACAGCGTTGTGACGTCCGCTCCCGGGACGAGGTGCACGCCTTCGTCGAAGCCGCGGTGCGCCGCTACGGCACCGTCGACTGCCTCGTCAACAACGCCGGACGCAGCGGCGGCGGAGTCACCGCCGGCCTCACCGACGAGACCTGGTACGACGTCATCGACACCAACCTCAACAGCGTCTTCCTGGTGACGCGCGAGGTACTCACCACCGGCGGCATGCTCGACAAGCCACGCGGCCGGATCGTCAACATCGCGTCCACGGGCGGCAAGCAGGGCGTCGTCCTGGGAGCGCCGTACTCGGCCTCCAAGCACGGCGTCGTCGGCTTCACCAAGGCCCTGGGCCTGGAGCTGGCGAAGACCGGCATCACCGTCAACGCGGTCTGCCCCGGCTACGTCGAGACGCCCATGGCACGTCAGGTCCGCGCCAACTACGCGCGGCTGTGGGGCAGCGACGAGCAGGAGGTCCTCGAACGCTTCGAGACCAAGATCCCGCTCGGCCGCTACTCCACCCCGCAGGAGGTGGCCGGCCTGGTCGGCTACCTGATGACGGACACCGCCGCCTCCATCACCGCACAGGCGCTCAACGTGTGCGGCGGTCTCGGCAACTACTGACGGCAGCGACGGACAAGGACTGGTGACCCCATGAACGACGTACAGCACACCATCACGGTGGCGGCCGCGCCCGAGACCGTGTACGCCCTGTTGGCGGATGCCACCGCCTGGCCGGTGAACTTCCAGCCCACCGTGCACGTCGAACAGCTCGAAGAGGACGGGCCGGACGAGCGCATCCGGATCTGGGCGGTCGCGGGCGACCAGGTCAAGTCGTGGACCTCGCGCCGCCGGCGGGACCCCGAGGGCCTGCGCATCGCCTTCCGGCAGGAGGTGTCCCAGCCGCCGGTCGCCGCCATGTCCGGCGCGTGGGTCCTGCGCGGGCTTCCGGAGGGCGGGACCGAGGTCGTCCTGGAGCACAGCTACCGGGCCGTCGACGACGACCCTGGGCAACTCGCCTGGATCGCCGAGGTCACCGACCGCAACAGCCGCGCCGAGCTGGCGAATCTCAAGGCGCTGGCCGAGCAGGCGGCCGACCGGTCGGAGCTGGTGCTGACGTTCGAGGACACCGTGATCGTCAAGGGCACGATCAGCGACATCCACGGCTTCCTCCGCCGGGCCGGGCAGTGGCCCGACCGGCTGCCGCACGTCGTCCGCATGGACCTGACGGAGGACGAACCGGGCGTGCAGATCATGGAGATGGACACCCTCACCGCCGACGGCGCGATGCACACCACCAAGTCGGTACGGGTCTGCCTCACCGACGAGCGGATCGTCTACAAGCAGACCGTCGTGCCCCCGCTGATGACCGCCCACACCGGCGAATGGCGGGTCACGGCCGTGGCCGACGGCGTCGCGGTGACCTCGCGGCACACCGTGGCGATCCGCCCCGATGCCGTACCGCGCATCCTCGGCGTGGACGCCACCGTGGCCGACGCCCGGGAGTTCGCCCGCACCGCACTGAGCGGCAACAGCCGGATCACCCTGGAGCACGCCAAGGCGTACGCCGAGGGGATGCCGGCCGGTTCACAGGTCTGAGGCGGGACGGGAAACGGGGGAACGGGGGCCGGGGACATGCGGTCGAGCAGGCTGAAAGCCACGGGCGATACGGCCGTGAACACCATGAGACGAGTCGGCGCGACCGCCACGGACCGGGACGCGGCAGGTTCCGTCGAGCGGTCCGGGGCGAGTGCCACGGACCGGCAAGCCGTGACGGGCATGGTTCGGCAGAGCCGAGGGGCCGGCGGCCGACGGAGCGAGGACGGCACGGTCGCCGTCTGGTGGCGGTACGCCGACCACGACCGGCGCGGCCAGGCCCGGGAACTGCTGCGTAGTGCCGCGGCCGAAGCGGTGGGGGCGCACCCGGCCGAGGTCCGCGTGGGCCGGGCGGCGTCCGGCGCCCCGGAGTTGTCCGGCGCCGCCTCGGGGCTGCTCGTCGGCGTGAGCCACACCCGGGGTCTGGTGACCGTGGCGGTCGCCGGGCCAGGTACCGGGGCCCTCGGGGTGGGCGTGGACGTGGAAGCCGTCCGGCCGCTGGACGCGCTCGCGCTCGCCGGCCGGTGGTTCACCGCGGACGAGGCCGCCTGGGTACGCGCGCTGCCCCCGGCCCTGCGGTCCGCGGGCCTGCTGGACCTGTGGACGCGCAAGGAGGCGGCCGGCAAGTCCCTCGGGACGGGACTGCGAGGAGGCGGCCTGCGCCGTCCGGTCGGAGTACCCCCGCCCGGCACTCCACCGGCGTCGCCCCGGCCGCTGACCCCGCTGCCCGGGACCGACCGTCTGGCAGGCAGCGTGCTGCCCGGACCACGCGGATACGTCCTGGCGTGTGCCGTCAACGGAGCCGGCACACCGTTTCCCGCTCTCGTCATACGGAGCGCCACGCCGGGGCCCGGACCCGGCCCAGAGCCCGCAAGCGGCGAAGAGGGGCCCCGGCCCACGGATCACCCGAACTCACCACCCCACCGCGGAGAGAGTGAACCCCATGCCCCTGCGCACTGCTGAGCACACCGCCACGAGCCCACCGAGCCTGCACGACCGGCTCACCGAACTCGATCAGCTCAAGGAGTCCGCTCGGGAGGGACCCGACCCGTCCGCCACCGAACGCCAGCACGCCCGCGGCAAGCTGACCGCCCACGAACGCGTCGACCTGCTCCTGGACGAGGGCTCGTTCACCGAGGTCGAGGCCCTACGGAAGCACCGGGCCACCGGCTTCGGCCTGGAGCGCCGGCGACCGCACGCGGACGGCGTGGTCACCGGCTGGGGCACCGTGCACGGCCGCACCGTCTTCGTGTACGCCCACGACTTCCGCGTCTTCGGGGGCGCGCTCGGCGAGGCGCACGCCGAGAAGATCCACAAGCTGATGGACATGGCGGAGGCTGCCGGAGCCCCACTTGTCTCGCTGAACGACGGCGCCGGCGCCCGGATCCAGGAGGGCGTCTCGGCACTGGCCGGCTACGGCGGCATCTTCCAGCGCAACACCCGCGCCTCCGGGGTGATCCCGCAGATCAGCGTCATGCTGGGCCCCTGTGCGGGTGGCGCCGCCTACGCCCCCGCACTGACCGACTTCGTCTTCATGGTCCGCGAGACCTCACAGATGTTCATCACCGGCCCCGACGTCGTCCGGGCCGTCACCGGCGAGGAGATCACGCAGAACGGTCTCGGCGGCGCCGACGTCCACGCGACCACGTCCGGTGTCGCGCACTTCGCCTACGACGACGAGAGCACCTGCCTGGAGGACGTACGGTTCCTGCTGTCGCTCCTGCCCGCCAACAACCGCGAACTCGCCCCCGTCGCGGCGTGCGATGACCCCGCCGACCGGCGCACCGACGCCCTGCTGGACCTGGTACCCCACGATCCGGGCCGCGCCTACGACATGCGGGCGGTCGTCGAGGAGATCGTCGACGACGGCGAGATGTTCGAGATCCACCCCGACTGGGCCACCAACATCGTGTGTGCCCTGGCCCGGCTCGACGGCCACGTCGTGGGGATCGTGGCCAACCAGCCCGCCACGTTCGCCGGTGTGCTGGACATCAAGGCGTCCGAGAAGGCCGCCCGATTCGTCCAGCTCTGCGATGCCTTCAACATCCCGCTGGCCACGCTCGTGGACGTCCCCGGCTTTCTGCCCGGAGTCGACCAGGAACACGGCGGCATCATCCGGCACGGCGCGAAGCTGCTGTACGCGTACTGCAACGCCACGGTTCCGCGCGTTCAGCTCATCCTGCGCAAGGCGTACGGCGGCGCGTACATCGTGATGGACTCCCGCTCCATAGGCGCGGACCTCTCCCTGGCCTGGCCGACGAACGAGATCGCGGTCATGGGAGCGGAAGGCGCGGCCGGCGTCATCTTCCGCCGTGAGATCGCGGCGGCCGGCGACCCGGAAGCGGTCCGGCAACAGCGGATCAAGGAGTACAGGTCCGAGCTGATGCACCCCTACTACGCCGCCGAGCGCGGGCTCGTCGACGACGTGATCGACCCGCGCGACACCCGGTCCGCGTTGATCCGTTCCCTGGCGATGCTGCGCCGCAAACACGCCGACCTGCCCTCCCGCAAGCACGGAAACCCCCCGCTGTGACGAGCCGCGACGCGGACGGGATACGCGTACTGCGCGGCCGCCCGAGCCACGAGGAGGTCGCCGCCGTCCTGGCCGTCCTCGTGGGCGTGGCCCACGCCAGTGAGCCTGCGCCGCCCGCGTCCGTGGCGGGCGAGGGCGCCTCCTGGGGCCGCGCACCCCACGTCACGCACCGCCAGATCCGCTCCTGGAAGTCCCAACCCACGTGATGACGCGTCCGCCTCGACGCCGGCGTCGAGGCGGACGCCGGGGCCGGTGCGGGCGGCGACCAACGCGAGGTCAGCCGGCAAGGCGACTGCCGATCGACCGGGCCACCTCGGCGTGGGCGAGGTACTCGGCGATGCTGTGTGCCCGGTCGCGGGCGTTGACGACCGCGAGGTCGGACAGGCCGTCCGCCCAGTCGTCGCCCAGCGGGCAGCCGATGGCCACCGCGTCGGTCGGGCACCAGACGTTGAGCCAGTCCGCCACGATGTCCGGTCGTTTGGGCCCGCCGACAAGGAGCCTGTTGTACACGCTGTCCAGGCCGAGGGGACTGCCCGCCGTGGTCAGATGGACGACGTTCACTCCGGGGGGCAGTCGGGTGGCCAGATCCAGGCCGACGACCGTGCCGAGGCTGTGGCTGACGAGCACCACTTCTCCCGAGTCCGGCATGGTCTCAAGGACGCAAGCCAGGACCTCGTCCCGGATGCGCCGGTCATCGAGGTAGGCGGCCACGTCGCGGAAGACCAGGGCTATGGCCCACGCGTCGAGGTCGCTCCTGGCGGCCAGCCAGCTCAGCCGCCTCTGCAGCGCCCCGACCACATCGCCCAGGCCGATCCGTTCGGTGGCCAGTTGGCTCTCGTGGGGCATGTACCACTTCGTGGCCGCCTCGCCGAGGATCTCCTCGTACACCGCGCGGGCGCCGGGGGTGACCGGTGCGACCACCTCCGCCGCGGTGGCGGTCGGCGCCTCGACGATGTGGGGGACGGCTTCGTGCGCGGTCAGGGCCTGCACCAGTCGGTCTCCGTAGTAGGGGAACCAGACGTCAGCCGGGTCGACCGGGGGGAGCCCGGCGCGGACGAGTCCCTGGTTGAGTCCGCCCGCCCATTCGCGGCGCAGTTTCTCGGGCTCCTTGCCTTCCTGGGAGCGACCGTGCAGGAAGACCAGATGCCGTTGGCCGCCGAACGCGCCGTCCCGGGCGCGCAGGCCCGCACGCGCGGTCGCCTTCTCGACGGCCGGGCTCGACGCCGCGACGACGGGAGGGGCGGCCGCCGGACCGACGGCGGCCTCGGCGAGGCCCAGCCCGGACTCCGGGCCCATCTCGGCCAGCAGTGCCTGCTGCCGGGCGGCGAGGGGCAGCGCGGCCAGGTGCTTCAGGATGGAACTGACGCGTACGCCCTCGTTGGACAGCCAGTCGATGGCGTCGTCGCCGTCACCGGGCTCCCAGACCTGTCCGTCACGGCGCAGGACGCGGCCCTGGCCATCGGTCCTGGGCACACCGCTGTGGTGGAGGGCGACGACCTCCCACTGGTCGTTGAAGACGGGAGAGCCCGAGTTTCCGGGCTCGGTGTCCGTCTTGTAGTGGAGGAAGTCGTCGAGGCGCACCTGGAGCATGTTGTCGCGTACGGCGATCTCCTTCAGGCGCCCCATGGGGTGGCCGATGACGTTGACCGGCTCACCGATCACCAGCTTGCCCAGCTGGGCGCTGAGCCGGTTCCAGCCGAAGGTCTCCCCCGGGGGCCGCGGGTCGGGGCCGGTGGCGACCAGTACCAGAGCGAAGTCGAGGCGTGGGTCCGCCACGAAGAACCCGTCGGGGTCGAGTTCCAGCCGTGTCACCGGCTGCGGGGTGTTGTCGACGGTGACCTGGGCGTCGAACTCCACGAAGCACTGCCGGGCGGTGTGCGCGTCGGGCAGCACGTGATGGTTGGTCATCAGCAGGCTCGGCGACACCAGGAAGCCGGTGCCGATGGGCAGCTCGCGGCCGTTCTCCCGCACCGAGATCCGGGCGATGGTACGTGCCGCCCGGGCGCCGCGCGGCAGGAAGCTCCACGCCTGGAGTTCCTTGGAGACGCCGAGGATGCGTTCGTACGCGGCGGGCGCGGCCAGCGGTTCCGCCCGGACGGCCTCCACCACCATGGCGGCGGGCACCGCGTGCCGGTCGAGCAGGCGGGCGGCGCGCGCCGCGAGCGCCTCCTGCGAATCCGGGAAGGTGACCCCGGCGTCCTGCTGGCGCTCGACCGACCGCCGCTCGTCGCCGGTCTCGTCGTACCGCGCGGCGGCCGCCGCGACCTGGCGCTCCCGTTCCTCGCGGGACCTGTCCGTCGCTGCCATCTCAGGTCACCGTCCTTCCGGGGGCGTGTGCCACGGTACGAAGGCGTTCGTCAGCCCCGCGAGAGCCGTACGCAGCTCCGGGTGGTGGCGCAGCAGCACCGTGATCATGCTGTTGTCGTCGATCCAGGCCATACCGGCCTTGGAGTACACCTCGGGGGTGTAGTACTCGGTGAAGAAGCGGTCGCTGTTCAGCCGGCGTGAGGCCATCAGGATGAAGATGCGGAACGCCGTGTCGCTGAAGGCGAATCCGGCGGGCAGTTTCTCCGCGTACAGCCCGACCATGAGGTCGACCTTCTCGATGTCACCGTCGTAGAGCTGCTCGATCTGCTCCGCGACCGCCCGGTTCTCCGCCAGTTCCAGGAAGTTCGCCGCGGGCTTCAGCCGTAGCAGCCGACGGAACTCGTTGTAGCGGGGGACGCCCAGCTCCCGGGAGCGCAGGATGTCGGTGGCGGCGAGGTCCTGGAGTTGTCCGTCGGGGCGCTCGAACTCCTGGAGGAACCTGGGGAAGTTGTGCAGGGTGACCAGTCCGGGATGGAGCGTGCCGAAGCTGTAGAGCAGATCGGCCATCTCGGTGGTCTCCAGTACCTTCAACGCCCCGGGGCCGGTGATGTCGCGCAGGGTGCAGTGGCGCAGGCTCGTGTCGTCGGCGGCGGAGCGCAGATGCCACTCGTCGCGGATGAGCGGGTGCATGCGGTAGACGGCCACGAACTCCTCGGTGAGGGAGTACGGGACGCCGTAGTGGTCCCGTTCGCCGCCGGGGATGCCACTGAGGACCTCGCTGTCGCTGATCCGGCCGAAGAGGTTGTGGACGCGCTCGCCCGCGATGCCCCACCAGTTGGCGCGCAGTGCCTTGACGGTGGTGGGGTGGCTGATCACGGCCGGTGTCCACTCCACGGTGTGGATCTTGGCGAGGAGCGCGGCGTTGACGAGCCGGGCACGCTGGAAGAGTTCCTCGTCGTTCCAGGACGGGTACGCGCCGTGCAGGTGATCGCAGATCGCGTTGTGCTCACGGGCGAACAGGTCGTGCATCATGGCCAGACCCAGCCAGAAGCCGGGGATGTGCGAGGGGTCCCGGGCGGGGTCCGAGGGGAACGGGGACTGTTCGTCGTCCCACAGGTGCAGTTTGCCCGACTGGCCGCTGCGCATCTGGCGCTGCTCGGTCTCGTTCGTCCCGTAGATCTGCGAGGCGTCCCACCAGTGGGAAGACACGTTGACTCGGGTGTCGGGGGTTCCGGGGGGCGCCTGCGGGTCGCGGGTCGGGTCGTCCGGTGTCCGCATGATCCGCATGGGGTGTTCCGGCCACGGGTCGTCGTCCATGAGGGGCACTTCCCAGGGGCGTTCCGTGGGGCTGGTCCCGTGGCTGAACCAGTCGCGGACCATGAACTGAAGCCAGGCGGCGACCAGGGAGTTGACCGATTCGGCCGGGGTGAGCTCGTCGCGGGTGAGCAGGGCGCGGCTGACCTCGCGCGGGCTCGGCGTGGACAGGACGTCCTCGGGTGCGGTGGGGGCGATCCGGTCCAGCGGGATGTTCCGGCCGAAGCGGGTGCCCGCCATGCCCATCCGGGGCTCGTCGAGGTCGTTGTGGCTGCCGTCGGCGGTCCGGTTGACCCGGTGGCTTTCGGAGGGGGGTGCGGGATCGGGCAGATCGACCGAGGGCAGCCGGCCGGTGTCGTGGAGGTTCTCCTGCCGGAGCTTGACGCGCAGCCCGAGGAGCGTCAGCAGCCCGGGGATGACGGGCAGTCTGTCCCAGCCGATGCGCCGGTCGACCTTCTCGGCGCCGGCGGTGACGATCCGCCAGGGCAGTGACGTACGGTATCCGGCTGCGGAACCTCGTGCGGCGCGTCGTTGCTTGCTCATGGCGGTACTCCTTGGGCGGTTTCGAGGATCACGTCGCTTGCCTTCTCGCTGATCATGTAGATGGGGGCGGCGACGAAGAATCCGGGAATGCGGGGGAAGACCGAGGCGTCGACGATCCGCAGACGGTCCACGCCACGCACCCGGAACTCGCTGTCGACGACGGCCGCGGGGTCGTCCCTCCGTCCCATACGGCAGGTGCAGGAGGCGTGGTGGCCCCATGCCTCGTCCTGCACGAAACGGCGGACGTCGTCGCGGCCGTCGACCTCCTCGCCGGGCCACAGCTCCTCGCGGATCACGGAGCCGGCCCTGCGGTTCATCGCCCGCACGAACTCGACGGCACCGGCCATGGCTTCGAGATCGGCGGCGTCCTTGTCCGTGCCCTCGCCGAAGTAGTGGAAGTTCACCAGCGGGGTGTCACGGGGGTCGGTGGAGCGCAGCCGCACCCGGCCCCCGGTGTTGTGGGTGCGGCTCTTGAGGATCGCCCAGGTGAAACGGTCCTGGTGTCGTGTCAGGTCGAGCGAGTAGCCGGGGCGGTAGCCCCGGAAGTCGAAGGGGCCGCCGAAGATGAACAGGTCGGGTGTGTCCAGCTCCGGACGGGACTTGCGGGTGAGACCGACGACGGCGCCGTTGGTCGTGTACAGACCTTCGCCGCGACGCCAGGCCCGGTAGCAGGGGTCCGGTTCGGTCCCGGGCCGCGGCGCGTGGAATTCGCAGTCCTTGAGGACCGGGAACTCTCTGTCCATCCGGCTGACCACGCCGACCTCGTACCGGTCCTGGAGATGGGCCCCGACCCCCTGGAGGTCGACCCGTACGGGGATGTCGTGGCGTTGCAGCTCCGCGCGCGGTCCGATGCCCGAAAGCATCAGCAGCTGGGGCGTGTTGAAGGCCCCCGCGGCCAGGATCACCTCACGGGAGGCGAGGACCCTGCGCAGGACCGGTGGCCCGGTGTCCGTCGGGCTGGCGGGGTCGGCCCGGTAGGCGTGTGCCTCGTCCAGGTAGTCGACACCGGCCGCGGCTCCGTTCCCGTCCAGTACGACCCGGGCCGCCAGGGCGTTCGTACGGACGACCAGGTTGCCCGGATGGCTTCGCTGTACGGCCTGGACACGCTCGCGTGCGGCGCTGCGCCGTCCGTTCGCCGTGGAGAGGGGGATCTGCCACAGCCCCTGGAGGGCACGCGTCTGCGCCCGCCAGTCGTTGGGGTCGACGAAGGAGCCGAACCCCTCCAGCGGGGACAGGGGCCGATCCAGCAGGTCGGCCAGCGAGTCCTCGGCGGCCGAGAGGATGACCTTCAGCAACTGCTTGTCCTGGACGGCCAGTTCGGGGTCGGCGAGGGAGGTCGGCAGCCAGCCGTCGAATCCGTGGCGGGCGTCGTTGCGGTAGCGGGCGCCCGTGAAGGGCAGGATCTTCAGCAGCGCGGCCAGCAGCGGGTTGGCGGGCGGCTCCTTGGGCCTAGGCCGGTAGGTGCAGCGTTCCAGCCGCTCGAAGTAGCTGCGCATGGCGGTGCTGTGCCACGTCGCGTCGCCGGTCTCCTCCGCGATCGCGTCCCAGTCGCTGTTGTACGGATAGACGGTGATCAGCGCGTGGTGCGCGGTGCAGCCGCCGACCGTCCCGGCACGCGGGTAGAGGATGCCCCGGCCCTGGACGAGTTTGCTGTCGCGCTGTTGCTGCCCCTCGTCGGCGTAGTGCCGTACGAAGTAGTTCCAGCACTGGACGGGGTCCTCGGAGGCGTCCGTGTGGAAGGCCGGCACCAGGTAGTTGTCGTTCTCCGGGGCGCCTCCCGCGTCGAGCAGCAGGGTGCGCATGCCCGCGGCGGCGAGGTTGGCGGCCAACGGTCCGCCTCCCGCCCCCGCGCCGACGACGACGTATTCGAAATCCGTCTCGGGCGGGGACGAGGCTACGGCACCGGGTCCTGCGGTCACTTCCGCTTCGCCTTCGCCGAGTTGGCGAGCGAGGTGGCGGCCAGGACGGTGTTGGCGGCCGAGATGAGCGTCGTCAGTACCGCGGTACGCGGTGGAAGCCGGCCGCTCAGGCCCAGCGTGGCCGCCGTCGCGGTGTCACTGGCGTGGATCAGGACACCGTCGCGCAGGTCCTCCCGCAGCCGCTCGTCACGGTTGGTCAGCAGATCGAGGCCGAGCAGGATCGTACGGATCCCGAAGAGCCGGAAGGCGTACACGGCCGCCGGACTGGCCGGCTCACGCTCGGGGTCCAGGCGCCGGATGAGCAGGTCCGGTGCGAACAGTCCGGCGGCCCCGTTGAAGAGCCGGATTCCGGCGAGTGCGTAGAGCGAGACAGCGCGAGGGCCCGATTTCAGGGTGGCCATCATGTCTCCTGATGGTGCGGTGATTCTTGCGGTGACGGGAACTACCGCCGAACCCCCCGACGAGGGAGAAGAACACCTCGGAAACACTCCAACCATCACATTAGGGGAACCGCGACTCCCCTGCACCTCGAGCCCCGTGCTGCACCGGTGTCTCCGGCGCGCGTACATCGCCGACAGCTCCGGAGGAAGACGACTTGGTAGGGTGAGCGGCTTTACCGCTCGGCGAGTTGTGGCAGGGCTCAAGTGAGAGAGGCCGGGTAACGATGCAGGCGTCAGAGGTCCCGCGTGTGGTGGCCGCGGCCATGTCGACCGCCGGGTCACTCGGCCTGGCGGTCGACGACGCGGTCGTTCTTCATGACTCGAACAAGCTGACTCTGCGTCTGCTGCCGTGTGACGTCGTGGCCCGGGTGGCACCTGTAGCCGACCAGGTCGCGCAGTTCGAGGTCGAGCTTGCTCAGCGGCTCGCCGAATCCGGGTGCCCTGTGGCTGCTCTCGACCCTCGAACGGAGCCACGCGTCCATGAGCGTGACGGCTTCGTGGTCACGTTCTGGACCTACTACGCACCCGTGACAGGTCGAGAGGTCTCACCGGCCGAGTACGCCCATGGGCTGGAGCGGCTGCACGCCGGCATGCGCGAGCTCGATGTCCCGACGCCGCACTTCACGGATCGAGTCGAGCAGGCTCAACGACTCGTGGCGAACCGTGATCTCACCCCGGCACTCGCCGACCCGGACCGGGAGCTGCTCGACGACACGTTACGGAACCTGAGACGAGTGATCGGCGAGCGCGGCGGCGCCGAGCAGCTGCTGCACGGGGAGCCGCACCCGGGCAACGTGCTCGCCACGAAGAACGGTTTGCTGTTCATAGACTTTGAGACGTGTTGCCGTGGGCCCGTCGAATTCGATCTCGCCCATGCGCCGGATGATGTCAGCAAGCACTATCCGGGCGTCCGGCAGGACTTGCTGCGCGAGTGCCGGATCCTCATGCTGGCGATGATCACGGCGTGGCGCTGGGACAGGGGCGACCAACTCCCGAACGGGCGTCTGCTGGGCGCACAGTGGCTGGGCCAGATCCGAGCGGCACTCGACCGAGACGGCCTGGATGCCCACGGCTGATCGCGGAGCTACCTCGACGCAAGATCGGCACACGCAGCGACACGCTGACGACCATGATCGCCGAGCACAGGGTCCGCAGCTCAGCTCATTGCCGAAACGATCACGAGATCCCGCAGCAGGATTGGCATGCCCCTGCCATCACCGCTCGACCCCCGGCCGGCCCCTCCTGTCCACTCCCCCGGCGAAACCGCAGGTCCGCAGGGGCTGACCAGTGCCGACGCCGCCCCGCGCGGACAACCTTCCAGAGCGCAGTGCTGCCCCTCACCGACTTTGGCGTGCACGCGTGGGCGGCGGAGTAGGACGATGGGATGGCGTGCAGTGGCGCCGGCACACGCCGAGGCGGCACGGCGCCGGTCTGATCTGCGGCGGGAGGAGCCTGCGGTATGGGTGCGACCGAACCCCTCCGGGGTGATCCCGGCACGGCGGGTGTGGTGGCGACCAGGCCGGGTGACCTACTGGATGTGCTGAACGTGGCCGCCGTCCTCCTCGACGCCCAAGGCAAGATCGATCTCTGGAGCCCGCAGGCGGAGTCCCTCTTCGGCTACAGCACCGAGGAGGCCCTGGGCCAGTACGCGGGCCAGCTGCTGATCGACCAGGAGCACCTCGACACGGTGCTGTCGCTGTTCGCCCAGGTCATGCGGGACGGAAGGAGCTGGGCCGGGGTCTTTCCCGTCCGCCGCAAGGACGGCAGCAGGCGCATGGTGGAGTTCCGCAACATGCGGTTGCAGGACGACCAGCGCGACTACTGGGCGTTGGGTCTGGCCACGGACCAGGCGACGCTACGGCAGGTGGAGCGCAACCTGGCCCTGTCCGCCCAGCTGGTGTCCCAGTCGCCGATCGGGCTGGGCATGCTGGACACCGATCTCCGGTACATCTCCGTCAACCCCGCGGAGGAACGGATGAACGGCGTGCCGGCCGCCGAGCACATCGGCCGCCATGTCCATGAGGTGCTGCCCTTCCTGGACGAGTCCTTCGAAGGTGCCATGCGTGAGGTCCTGGCCTCCGGGAGGCCGATCGTGGACCAGTACACGGTCGGTCGCACGGCGGCCGACCCGGACCACGACCACGCCTGGTCGATCTCGTTCTACCGGCTCGAATCCCCCAACGGGAAAGTGCTCGGCGTGGCCACCTCCAGCGTCGACGTCACCGACCGGCACCACGCCGCGGAGGAACAGCGCCGCACCGCCCTCACCCTCCAACGCAGCCTGCTGCCCCATCCCCCTCCACAGCGACCCGGTCTCGATGTCGCCTTCCGCTACCGCCCCGCCCAGGCCACCATCGAGATCGGCGGCGACTGGTTCGACGTCATCCCCCTCAAGGGCGACAAGACCGCCCTCGTCGTCGGCGACGTCATGGGCAGCGGCATCACAGCCGCGGGTGCCATGGGACAGCTGCGCACCGCCACCAGGACGCTGGCCGACCTCGATCTGGCCCCCGACCAGGTCCTGCACCACCTCGACCACATCACCGAGGACGTCGACACCATCGCCACGTGCGTCTACGCCGTCTTCGACCCCCGCACCGCGCGATGCCACGTCTCCCTTGCCGGACACCTGCCGCCCGTCCTCCTTCGCCGGGACGGCACCCGCGAGCTGCTCGACCTGCCCACCGGGGCGCCCTTGGGCGGCTGCGGCATCTCCTTCGACTCCACCTCCGTCGACTTCGGGCCCGGGGACCAACTCGTCCTGTACACCGACGGCCTCGTCGAGACCCGCGACCAGCCGATCGACGTACGCCTGGACGCCCTCCTCGGCATCCTCGATGACCCGCACCGCTCCCTCGACGCCACCTGTGACCTGCTCCTGCGCACCCTGCGTGAAGACGGCGACCACGACGACGTAGCCCTGCTCGTCGCCCGGGCCGGTCCCGACCCCGTCGGCGAGGCGACCGGCGAGGGGTGAAGATTTTGAGTTCGCGGGCGAGCATGGTTGTCAGACCGAAAGGCGTCGCGGGCGCGCCGCGGCTCGATCGAGCGATGGAGGAGTGCTCATGGCAGGACAGTTCGAAGCAACGATCGAGGTCGACCGACCTGTCGAGGCGGTGTTCGACTACCTCGCCGACGGACGCAACGACCCGCAGTTCAGCCCTCGCGTGCTCAGGATCGAGCGGGTCCCCGACACCTCGACGACCGTGGGGACGGTCTTCCGCAGCACGGTCAAGGACGCCGGGGTCAAGACAGCCAGGGAGTTCCGCATCACCGACCTCACGGTCCCGGAAAGGATCCGCTGGACCGAGGTCTCGAAGAACAGCGTGGCGGTCCGCGAAGGCGGCTACGACCTCCTGGCGCTGGACGGTGGCAGGACTCGCGTGCGCATCTTCAACGTGCTCGAAGGCCACGGCGTCGGCAAGCTCCTCGTCGGCCTGGCGCTGACCGCCGCCCGCAAGGATGCCGACGCCTTCGGCGCCCGGATCAAAGCAGCGGCTGAATCAGCGATCGATCCACGCTGACGACGCCGATGCCGAGAGTTCGCAGGACGCTCAGTCGAGGCAGAACTCGTTGCCCTCGATGTCCTGCATCACGATGCACGCGTCGTGGCCGTCGTACAGCAGGCGCACGCGTACCGCGCCGAGCGCGATCAACCGTGTGCACTCGGCCTCGAGCTTGGCCAGGCGCTCTTCACCCACGAGTCCGGTGGCGACCCGCACGTCGAGGTGCACCCGGTTCTTGGCGACCTTGCCTTCGGGAACGCGCTGGAAGAACAGTCGCGGGCCGACACCTGAGGGGTCAGTGCACGCGAACCACGAACCCTGCTCCTCAGCCGGCTGGGAGCGGTCGAAATCGTCCCAAGTGGCAAACCCCGCCGGTGGCGGCGGTACGACGTACCCCAACACCTCGCACCAGAAGCGAGCGACGCGCTCGGGTTCCGCGCAGTCGAAGGTGACCTGGAACTGCTTGATCGTTGACACGGACGCACCATAACAGGGGGGCTCCTCTCCTCATCTCCCGGCAGGGATACGCACGTTCACCGGGCTCGTCAGCAGTCCAACGAGTCCCAGAGGCGGCGAGGACCCGGGCACCCCGACCAGGGTCCTGGGTCATCCACCAGTGGCCGAGCCCGTCGAGCGTCGCGGTCCCGGCGCCGGCCAACCGCGCCATGCGGCACCGCTGTTCGATGGTCCCGACCACGAGGTCTTCGGTGGCGAGCAGAGCGACGCCCGGCCGCTGCGCGGCGCCTCCGAGGTTGCGGCCGAGCTCGGCCATCACCGGTTGGGCGGCTGACCGGTAGAGCGCGTACGCGGCCCGCCCCATCGCCTCGTCCTGGCCTGCCGCGACCCGCTTCGCCACCGGCTCGCTCATGCCGAACTTCACGAGCATCGCGACCCGCGTGGCGAGGTCCGAGCCGAGCGGGACGGCGGGATCCGGCCCTGTGCACTCCGGTGCCTGCTGGCTCAGGGCGAACTCGTGCCACCCGTACTCCGCGTCGAAGAGGCCGATCACGTCGCTGACCCAGCTACGTACGAGGTCCGGGCGGGCCATCACCGCGTTGAGGGTGTGCACGCCGCACCTCCGTACTGCCGCCGCTTTTGCTGCCGCGAGATTTCCCAGCCCTCGCCGACCTCGTCAGGGCCGCGTGACACCCCTCGCGTCGGGAGGGGCAGCGTGTCCGCCGCACACGATGTGCGGTACGTCTCATCCGCCGGCTGTCACACCGGATGCGCGGTTGGTGTCTCCATGCCGAGTCCTAAAAGCGAGGGAGACATGATGAACGGGAACGTCGAGGTAGTCGTGATCGGCGGCGGGTACGGGGGCGTGACGGCGGCCAACAGTCTGGCTCGGCGCGATGGCATGTCGGTGACCCTGGTCAATCCGCGTCCCGAGTTCGTATCGAGGATCCGCCTGCACCAGCTCGTGACCGGCTCCGACGACGCGGTCGAGGGCTACGAGGAGGTTCTCGGCGGGAACGTCCGGCGGGTGGTCGACACCGCGACCCTGATCGACACCGCCGAGCGCCGGGTGTTGCTGGCGGGCGGTGGCACGCTCTCCTACGACTACCTCGTCTACGCGGTGGGCAGCGGCGCCGCCGATCCCGGTGTGCCCGGAGCGGCGGAGTTCGCGCACTGGGTGTCGGACCTCGAAGGGGCGCAGCGACTGCGATCGGCGCTGAGCGCGACGCCCGCGTCGGCTCCGGTGACCGTGGTCGGGGCCGGTCCGACCGGCCTGGAGACCGCCGCCGAGCTGGCGGAAGCGGGTCACAAGGTCACTCTGGTCTGCGGCGACGTGCTCGGCCCCTCCCTGCATGCCCGGGTTCGCGGCCCGGTCGCCCGTCGGCTCGCCGGGCTGGGTGTGATCGTCCTCGAAGGTCCCCGCGCACGGGTGACGGAAGTGACACGCGAGGGCGTACAGCTCGATGACGGCCGCGAGCTGCCCAGCGCGGTGACGATCTGGACAGCGGGATTCCGTGTCCCGGACCTGGCCGTCCGCAGCGGGCTGCGCACCGACGCCGAAGGCCGTCTGGTCACCGACGCGACGCTGACCAGCGTGGACGACGTGCGCATCGTCGGCGCTGGGGACGCTGTGGTGATGACGGACCGGCCGTTCCGCATGAGCTGCCAGGCCGCCGTGCAGTTGGGCCCGGCAGCTGCCGCCACGGTCCTGCGCCGGATCGCGGGGAAGGCACCCGCTCCCGTCCGGATGTTCTTCGCCGGGCAGTGCCTCAGCCTCGGCCGAAACGAGGGCGTCACCCAGTTCTCCTACCCGAACGACAAGGTGAACGCGCTCCGCATCAGCGGGCGGACCGGTGCCCGCGTCAAGGAGATGGCCTGCCGGTTCACCCTCGACAAGCTGGTCTCCGGGGCACGCAAGGCCAGTTCCCGCGCAGCCCACGGGGACACCACCGACCGCCTGGAACCGACCCAGCCGGAACAACGCACGACGCCGTCCGACAGGCGAGGAGCGGCATAGCCGCCAAGTCCCCTTCTCGGGCCGGGGCGTCATCCGCACCAGGCCGCCCACCCCACGTGACCCGATCAGTGGGGGGCGGCTGCGGACAACTCCGTCCTCTGACCGGGTACATGTTCCACGAACCGCTTCCGGCACATGGGCCGACCGCTAGAGAGCGAAAAGCACGACATGCACGACCACGTCACCGACCAGGCGACCGAAGCCTTCGTCGCTCACCGCGACCTGCTGTTCACCGTCGCCTACGAGATGCTCGGATCTGCGGCGGACGCCGAGGACGTCCTCCAGGAGGCATGGCTGCGGTGGGCCCAGGTCGACCTCGCGCAGGTGCAGGACCGGCGCGCCTACCTGGTACGGATCACGACGCGGCAAGCACTCAACCGGCTACGCACCCTCAAACGGCGCAAGGAGTCCTACGTCGGCCCCTGGCTGCCCGAGCCCCTGCTCACCGCGGCCGACGTGGCCGAGGACGTCGTACTGGCCGAGAACCTGTCGCTGGCACTCATGTTCATCCTCGAAACCCTCGCACCGACCGAACGCGCCGTGTTCGTGCTGCGCGAGGTCTTCGAGATCGGCTACGACGACATCGCGGACGCGATCGGTAAGAGCCCCGCCGCCGCACGCCAGATCGCCCATCGCGCACGCCGGCACGTCGACGCCCGCCGGCCGCGTACACGGGTGTCCCCGGAAGAATCCCGGGCCACGCTGAACGCGTTCCAGCGCGCCCTCGAGACCGGGGACCTACAGGGTCTGCTCGACGTACTCGCCCCCGACGTCGTCTTCGTCAGCGACGGCGGCGGCTTCAAACTGGCGGCCGTGCGACCGGTCGTCGGCGCCGACAAGGTGCTCCGCTACATGGCCGGCAGTGTCGACAAGGCCGGCGGCACCTTCACCAGTGAGCACACGACGGTCAACGGCAACCCCGGACTCATCCTGCGCCTGGACGGCGTGATCGACGGGGTGCTGGCCTTCCGCGTGGAGGACTCCCGCGTCGCCGGCCTGTACTACGTCCGCAACCCCGGAAAGCTCACCCGCGTCGAGTCCGAGACCGCCCTCACCTCCCGCTGACGGCGTTCACGTACCTCCGGTCACGAGCTCCGCTCGCCGAGGACGTACCGGCCCCGGTCGATCCGTCGCTCGGCTCGGACACACCACTCAGGCCGAGTAACTGGAGGGCCATCGCGGTCGGTACCGCACCGATCACAGGGATGTGCCGGCGCCGAACCGTAGCACTCTCGCAGGTCAGAGCATGCGGCCCGGCAATGCGGGGCTGAACCGACATCGCCGCCGGATTCAGCGGCGCGACCGGCGTGAGAGCAGATGACTCACCCACACGGCAACCGAGAACGCCAGGACCCACAGCACACCGAGGAAGACCGCAGCGCCCCAGGAGTAACCACTTCGAAAGTGCAGCACGCACGACAGCGCGAGTGCCAGAGCAGGCAACGCGAAAGCCGCGCACCGCACCACAAGCCGCTCGTTCACCGACCTCCCCTCCCGCGTCGTAGGGGCGTCCTCAAAGTCTCCCCGGACCTGGACGCCCCAGGCGGACTCACCGTAGCGCCCTACGCGCCACAAGCGGGCCCTGTGTGCCTTCGACGATTCCGGACCATGGCTCACGTAGGTCACAGAACCATCCCAGTGCCTTCACACTCCCCACACATCAGCTGGATTCGCCCTCCACGCAAGATGCGCCAATGGGGGGCGACATGAGCCAGCAGCACCCGCAGTGGGGGGCACCACAGCAGCCACAACAGCCCGGCTGGGCAGGACAACCGACGCAGCCCGGATACGGCTACCCGCAACAGCCCGGCCCGGGATACCCGCAGCAGACCGGCTGGGGTGCTCCCCCGCCGCAGCCGCCCAAGAAACGCAGCATCGGCAAGATCCTCGGCATCACGGGCGCCGTGTTCGTCGGCCTCATCGTGATCGGCGCCATCGCTGGTGGTGGCGGCGAGTCCACCGACAGCAGCAACAAGGACAAGGCCGTCACCGCGTCGTCGGACAAGCCCAAGGCCCAAGGCCAGGCTGAGGACCAGGCCCAGGACCAGGCCGCCGACGAGCCCGCGAAGGAAGAGCCGGCCGAGGACAAGAGCCAGGCCGAACAGTTCAAGGACTGTGTCGCCAAGTCCGGCACCGCCACCGAGAAGGAGGCCGTCGGGCACGTCACGAAGGTGACCGGCGCCGACAAGAACAACGACATCCTCGACACGGCTGAGGTGTTCACCGACTACACGGGCGGTCTCATCGGCCCTCACGCCTCGGACGGCAAACTGATCGCGTCCGCGTTCGCGTCCTGCTACGAGTCGAAGAACGGGCTGGTGACCGTGTACGACGAGAAGGGCGAGATCCTCTCGAACGGCAACTACTGACCCGCCGCTGACCGGCCCGGCTCGCGCCCGTGCGCGGCCGGGCCTTCGCGCCGGGTCGGCGCGCAGTGCAGGCTGCTGGTCACGACGAGGGGGCGTCGGCGCCGTGCCTCAGGACAACTGCTCATCCGCAGCGCGTCCTTCTTCGCCAGGACCGGCACCACCATCATGCGGTGGTACTCCCCCGGGCGGTGCGGTTCGCCCACCGGAAGGCCGTCGGCCTCCGCCCAGGCGTGCGCGCGGAGCGGCGCCGTAGTACCCGCTCTCACCCCGTTCAGTGAACCCGGGGCAAGGTGCCAAGCTGTCCCCTCCCCCCGAAGGCAGCGGCCGTCAGGGGCGGTTGGCGGGGTCGGCGAGCCAGTCCTGGAGTTCGCGGTGGCGGAACTGGTGGGCGATGCCGGCGCCGCGGAGCAGGCCGGCCGTGGTGGCCCAGCGCAGGAACCGGCCGAGGCGCCAGGGCAATGCCCCGGGGCCGAGGCGGGTGCACAGCAGCAGGGCGATGTAGCGCATCCCCGCGCCCCCGGCACTCCCCGCCACGGGCACCAGCATGATCCCCATGACGACCCCGACCGCCGCCGGGAGGTTCCCGGCCGCGACCTCGCTCGCCCCGAGCACGAACAAGACCCCGGCACCGAGCCCGGCCACGAGTCCGCTCGTGAGGCTGATACGAACAAGGACGCGGGGATCCAAAACGCTGAGGGTGCCCTCGGCCGTGCGCCGGCCTGAGAACCAGACGGCCACCGAAGGAACGAGCATGTCGGCGAGCCAGAAGGTCGCGGCACGTCGGCCCTGGGGGCTGCGCAGCCGTCCCAGGTCGAGCCGAGAGGGCACCGGCCACGCGAGAACGTATGTGAGACCGAGAGCCGAGAGGGCCACGGTCATGGTGAGGGCTGCCCCGGCGGACAACGTGATGCCGAGTCCCCCCATGCCCAGGGCGGCGCCCCCGAGGAACACCCCCGCGAGGAGAGCGAGGTGGGCAAGGCGAGGACGGCGGCGGCCGGCCAAGGGCCACAGGTCATGCAGGACCAGATCGGTGCCCGACAGGGCCCGGCCGGCCACGGTACGGCCGGTGGCGGCGTTGCTGTTGAGATAGGCGGCCAGCACACCCAGCCAGGCCCGGACCTGCTCGGGGGTGTAGGTGTCGCTCCGTGAGTCACGGTGCCGGGTGGTGGCGTCCTGGAGGAACAGCTTGAGCAGGTGGTCGCGGACCGCCCGGTCGCCGGCCAGTTCGGGGCGGATCAGATCCTGGGGCGAGTGCAGATGAGCGCCGGTGAGATCGCGCTGTTCGTAGACGGTCACCGCCACGGTCAGCCGCCATGGGGTGGACAGGGCCCGCGCCAGCGGCGAGGACGGGGCCCGGTCGAGGGTGTCCAGCACACCCTGCCAGCGCGCTGGGCTTCCCACCCGTTGCTGGATGAACAGGCGGGCCTGAGCGGGACTGATCCGACCGATCTCCACTCGCGCGGCATCCTGGGTCCAGACCTCCCATTCCTCCAGCGCCTGGTACTGCCCGCTGCGGCAGGTCAGCACGAGGTTCGCCTTCGCCCGGCCACGCTGGAAGGCGTTGAGCACGTCCAACGCCTGCCGGGCCCGGGAGCCGTACCCGGGTGTGTCCGAGGCGTCCATCTCGTCCAGCCCGTCCAACACCGGGAGGATGAGCCCCGCGTCCATCAGCGCCGCCGCGGCCGTCGGGGAGATCCCCTGATAGGTGTCCACCAGATGCCGGCACACCCACGCCCGTACCATCCGGGCCGCCGCACCCGGAGCATGGCCGGCCCCCGTGCTCGGCCCGGTGCCTCGGTGAGCGGCGGACAGCAGGTCCCAGGAAGCCAGAGGCAGCCGTACCGGTACCGGATCCTCCGGGCCGCGCTCCTCCAACAGGGCGAGGAGAAGTTCGAGGGCGAGCACGGTCTTGCCTGCGCCCGGCGCCCCGGTGATCACCAGGCGCCCTGGTCGCAGCTGCCGGTAGTAGGTGGCCACCTCGCTCAATCGTCCTTCCACGGCGGCTCCGGCGGCGTTGCGGGCCGCGGCCGGCCGGAAGTCGAAGCGCACATCGACCGGCGTACCGTCCCCGCCGAGCAACTGCGTCCTCGCCTCGGTCTCCGCTCGCAGCACCGCCTGCGCCAGCCTGCCCGCCATCGCCACCGCGTCGGTCTCCTGGTGGCGAAGCCCCCTCCAGGACATCCACCCCGACCAGCCCGCGACCGCGAGCCCCGCCAAGCCGAGCGCCGCGCCGACCGGGTCGACATCACCCCGGTTCAGCCCTCGCGAACCCCACGCCACCACTGCCGCCAACGATGCGGCGCACACGCACGCCCACAGCCAGCCCGTCGGCCTACGTCTGTTCATGTGCACAGAGCATGGCATCTTGCACCATGCACCTGACAGGAAGCGCTTGAGATTGAGAATCGCCCATCAGTTCGGATCACGACACCGTGCTCCATACGGGGTTAGAGTGCCGTCGCTCCCCACGCCCAGCTGAAGGCCATAGGAAGGCAGCGCGTTCCGTGAACCACACCCACGAGTCCACCGGCTCCACCGGAGAGCGCCGCCTCCAACAGCTTCTCGGTACGGCCGACCAGGCCGCCACCTTCTACGACCGCCAGGTGCAGCCCCGTCTCACCCCGCAGATGGTGGAGTTCATAGGGCGGCAGACGATGGCGTTCCTGTCCACGTCGGACGCCGGTGGAGCCTGCGACGTCACCTTCCGTGCCGGTCCCCCGGGCTTCGTCACGGTGCTGGACGACGGCACCCTCACCTACCCCGAGTACCGCGGGAACGGTGTCCTCGCCAGTGCGGGAAACATCACCGAGAACCCGCATATCGGACTGCTCTTCGTCGACTTCACCCATGACCACGTCGGCCTGCACGTCAATGGCGCGGCTCGGCTCCACCGGGACGAGGACCAGCGGCGGGCCTACCCCGGCCTTCCCGTGGACACCGCTCCTGGACGCAGGCCCGAGTTCTGGGTGCACATCACGGTGGAGGAGGCGTATGTGCACTGCTCGAAGCACATACCCCACCTCGAGCCTGCACCGCGTCCCCGCCCGGCGGCCCATCGGCCGAAGGACGCCGACTACTTCGCCCCTCGCACCGAGCACGAGTCCTCACCGTACGAGGACATGGAGACCTCGGGAACACGCACCGGACCGCTGCCGGGCAGGGACTGACCCGGCGTCGAACCGGCCCTCCGCGCGGCAGGTCCCGCGGAGGGCCGGGGTACGAGCGTTACCACTCCGGGGGCGCCTTGGCCGTCACATGTCGACGAGCCCCCTAGCCTGCTGTCACGGCGCCATCTCGTACGCCGCGGACAGTGCCTCCACACGCTCCCAGACGCGTCCCGAACGCGCTTCGTCGACGACGGGGCGCCGGACGGCACCGAGCGCCCAGCGCTGCTGGTCCGCGGTGGCGGAGTCCTTGCCGTGCAGTTCGACGGCGAAGGCGGAGAAGTCGCGGACGAGGACGGAGAACAGCTCGTCGAGCACGTCCTCGTCGAGGTCCGTCAGGCGGGCCTGCTCCAGGATCAGCTGGCCGTGCACCACCAGCGCGAACAGCTGGCCGACGGCGAGCAGGAGATCGAGGTCGCGGCTCTGCTCCTCGTCGGGGGCCGCGGTGGTGACGAACTCGCACAGGGCGTCGGCCTGCTCCCGGAAGCGGGCGACGTTCGGCACCCCGGCGTACGCGTCGTAGGCGGGGCGCCAGTCGTGGAAGCGCACGGAACCGAGGCCGCGGGCCGGGCCCTGCTCGAAGAGGAACGTGTCGTCGGCCGCGTCGAGCCGGGTCGGCACGGCCTCGAACTCGGCCGGGTTCAGGAGGTGGTTGCGCATGAACTTGAGGATCAGCGCGAGGTTGACGTGGACCGTGCCCTCCAGCTTGGGCAGCCCCCGGATCTCGACGGCGGCCTGGGCGAAGTAGGTGTCCTTCTCGAAGCCCTTGGCGGCGATCACGTCCCACATCAGGTCGATGACCTTCTCGCCCTCCGTGGTCACCTTCATCTTCGTCATCGGGTTGAAGAGCAGGTAGCGGCGGTCGTCCGGCGAGGCGGAGCGGAAGTAGTCGACGGCGCGGTCGCTGAACAGCTTCATGCCGACGAGGCGGACGTACGCGTCGGCCAGCTCGCGGCGCACGTGCGGGAAGGCGGTGACGGGGCGGCCGTACAGGATGCGGTTGTGCGCGTGGGTCACCGCCTCGTACATCGCGTGCTCGCAGATGCCGATCGAGGCGGTGCAGAGGTTGAACTTGCCGACGTTGACGGTGTTGAGGGCGGCGTCGAAGGCGGCGCGGCCCGTGTGCAGGACGTCGTCCGGGGTGACCGGGTAGTCCTCCAGGCGGAACTCGCTGACGTACTTCGAGGAGTCGACGACGTTCTTCACCAGGTCGTAGGCCGAGTGGCGGCTGTCGGCGGCGAAGAAGACGTAGCCGTCGGGGCCCTCGATGTCGGTGCGCCGGCCGAAGACCGAGACGAGGCCGGCGGCGTTGCCGTTGCCGATGTAGTACTTGGACCCCGTCGCCCTGAAGCCGCCGTCGCCGTCCGGCGTCAGCAGCATGTCGGTGGAGTAGATGTCGGCGCCGTGCGTCTTCTCGGAGAGGCCGAAGGCGAACACCTCGCCCTGGGTGAGGAGTTCCGCCGCGCGGGTGCGGGCCGCGGTGTTGTCGCTCTGCCAGACCGGTCCGAGACCGAGGATGGTGACCTGCCACGCGTACCAGTAGTCGAGACCGTAGAACCCGAAGATCTCGTTGAGGGCGGCGATCCGGGCCGTGTCCCAGCGCTGGTCCTTGTTGCCGGCGGCGGCCGCCGGGGTCAGGAAGGTGGCGAACAGTCCCTCCTTGGCCGCGAACGCGAGGAAGTCCGCCAGCCAGGCGCGGGTCCGGTAGTCCTCGATGAGCCTGCGCTTGCCGCGGTCCTCGAACCAGTCGACGGTGGCACGCAGCAACCTGCGGGTCTCGGGGTCGAACTGCGCGGGGTCGTACGTGCGGGGGTTGAAGAGGAGGGAGTCGGCCATGAAGGTCCGCCTTCCGAAGGTTGAGGGTTGAGGGTTGGAGGTTGCGGCTGCCGGGACTTCAGGCATGCGGGTGGGGCGTGCCGAGCCGGCGGAGGGTGGCGAGTACGTCGTCGAGCCAGGCGACCGTCATCCGCTCGTACGCGATGCCGCCGCGCAGCACGACATGCTGAAGCTCCTGACCGGCGTCGAGCGGGGTGGGCGCCTCCGGCCCGGTGAAGTCACGCAGCTCCCCGGCTTGGTAGTGCGCGAGCCGGTCGCTGTGCACCTGGCGGTGCCGTTCGACCTCACGGATGAGCACGGACGGGTCGTCGAAGGCCGCGCCGCGGATCTTCACGGCGAGTTCGTGCCGGATGCTCTCGGGTTGGATCGATTCGTGCAGCCACTGGGAGAGCGCTGCGCGGCCGGGGCCGACGACGGAGTACTCCTTCTTGTCCGGTCGGCTCTGCTGTGACATCTCACGGACGGCGAGCAGGCCCTCGCTCTCCATGCGCTTGAGTACGCGGTAGATCTGCTGGTGCGTGGCGGTCCAGAAGTATCCGATGGACCGCTCGAACCGCCGGGCCAGCTCATAGCCGGAACCCGGCTTCTCCAGCAGGGAGACGAGAATCGCGTGCTCGAGCGCCATGCCCCCGATCCTTCTATGCAACTCGTTGCATAGCCAAGTGGCGCTGCCCAGGTGAGACGGGGCTCACGCGGGGCGGGGGCGATACGGCAGCTGGGAGATACGGCAGCTGTCCTGCTGGGCCTGGGAGAACGCGGGCCGGCGGCCGTGGTCCCCGGCCCCGGCCCGTGGACCCCGTCTCCCCCGAGCCGGCCCGGACCGTGAAGAACCGCGAAACCGCGCGGGCGCGCGGCGGCGCCTGCCCCATCTGTCACCGCGACATGCCGGCGCCGATACCAACCTGACCAGGCCCTACTGGGTGGTCCCGCAGGGTGGGTCGTACGGCAGTCGGAGGACGTATCGCTTCCATTGCTGTCGGCTCAGGGCGCCGGAGCTCCCGGCACAGATGCGGCTGATCGCGGACTTGACGTTCAGGTCCCAGAGCGTGGCCACGCCGTCGTCGGTGGTGGCGGCCAGGGTGTGGCCGTCCGGGCTGAACGCCAGAACGGCGACGAATCCGGTCTCCACGGTCAGCGGTCGGCCGATGGGGGTGGGGTGGTCGGGATCGGTGACGTTCCACAGGTTGATGGTGCCGTTGTCGGTGTGGCCCGCCGCCGCGAGGGTGCGCCCGTCCGGGCTGAACGCCACCGACCACAGGCTGCCGCCGGGTACCGTCAGCGGACTGCCCCTACGTGTGAGGTGGTTGGGGTCGGTGGCATCCCACAGGGTGACGATGCCGCGGTCGTTCCCCGTGGCGAGCGTGCGGCCGTCCGGGCTGAACGCCACCCAGGTGCTGGTGCCGGTCGGCTGCTCGATCGGCTGCCCGAAGCGGACCCCGTCGGTCGTACGCCACAGGCCGACCTCGCCGTTGCTGCCGTCGCCGCCGGCGGCCAGCATCGAGCCGTCGCGGTTGAACGCCAGGGACTGGACGGACCTCGTGTGGTCATTGGAGATGCCGCCCTGGGACTCGGGGTGCGCGGGGTCGCTGACGTCCCACAGGGCGATCATGCCAAGCGCGTGGTCGCCGGCCGCGGCCAGAGTGTCGCCGTCGGGGCTGAACGCCAGGGAGAAGATGAGCCCCTTCGCCTCGGTGAGGGTCTCCCGGAGGCGAACGGGACGGCTGGGGTCGGCGGTGTTCCACAACGTGACGGTGCCGGCGCCGTCGCCCGCGGCCAGGGTGCGCCCGTCCGGGCTGAACGCCACGGCGGTGACCGGCTTCTTGGGACCGGTGAGCGGATCACCGAGGGGAACGGGGTGGTGGGGGTCGGCGGTGTTCCACAGCGAGACGGTCTTGTTCTGGTTTCCGGCGGCCAGGGTGTCGCCGTCGGGGCTGAACGCCACGGATGCCACATTGCCGCCGGCGCCGATGATCCGGGTCGGCGGCAGATTCCACAGATCGACGTTGCCGTCGCTGTTCCCGGCGGCGAGGGTGCGGCTGTCCGGGCTGAACGCCACGTCGGTCACCTCGTCGCCGGGCCCGGTCAGCGGCCGGCCCAGAGGGCTGATGGCCTCGGGGCGAGTGACGTTCCACAGATGGATGGTGCGGTCGGCGCTGCCGGCCGCCAGGGTGTGGCCGTCCGGGCTGAACGCCACCGACGTGACGGTCTGGACGGGACCTGTCAGCGGCTTGCCCAGGGGGGCGGGGTGGCCGGGGTCCGCGACCTTCCACAGGTGGACCTTGCTGTCGCTGGATCCGGCGGCCAGGATACGGCTGCCGGGGCTGAACGCCAGGGAGTTGACGTCGTCCCCGGCTTTCAGGGAACGGCCGCGGACGGGGTGGGCCGGGTCGGTGGTGTTCCACAGGCGGATGGTGCCGCCGTCGTCGTCGCATGCGGCGGCCAGGGTTCGCCCGTCGGGACTGAACGCGATTCTGGTGGCGAAGACGTCGGGGCAGTCGAGGTTCAGGGGCTCGCCCGCGGGGTCGACGTCGTCGGGGCGGGCGACGTTCCACAGGCTGACGAGTCCGGCGTTCCATTCGGCGGCCAGGGTACGGCCGTCGGGGCTGAACGCCACTGATTCGATGGTGGTCGCGGCGTCCAGGCCCTTGACGCCGGGACTCTTCAGCCGGCCGAGCAGGTCCGGGTGGCTGGGGCTGGTCAGGCTCCACAGGTCGACGAATCCGCCGGAACCGGCGTCGCCGTTCTGGTTGTCGTGGCCGCCGACGGCCAGCACCCGGCCGTCCGGGCTGAACGCGAGCGAAAGGATCGAATCGACGGAACGGTCCACGGGCACGGGTTCGCCCAGCGCCACCGGACGGCTGGGATCGGAGACATCCCACAGCCGGACGAGGTTCTGGTAGACGTTCCCGGCCGCCAGCATGTGCCCGTCGGGGCTGTAGGCCACGGTGTACACCGCGCCGCGCGCGCCGCGCGGGCCGGGAAGCCGGGTGGCCAGCGGTGTGTTCTCGGTCGAGATGAGCCGGGACGCCGCCTCCGGGGTCGGGTCCATGCGGTAGGAGGTCAGCGCGAGTTGAGCGGACAGCGAGGGATCGGTCGGCGCCAGTTGCACGGACGCGGAAGTGACGGCGGCGTTGATGGCCTGGTTGCGGTCCCGCAGGGCCTGGGCGGCGGCTTCCCGGGCCTGGGACTCCTGCTGGAAGGCGAACACCGCGGCCAGCGAGGCGACCACGGCCAGGGCGGTGATGGCGGCGACCGCGCCGCGCCGGAGCCGTTGCCCGCGCCGCTGGTGGTGGCGGGAGGCTGCCAGGAATGACCGGGCGGCGTCGCTGAGTTCCGGCCCGTGCATGTCGGCCCAGGCGCGGGCGGCCTCCAGGCGGTTGCCACGGTACAGCGCGGCTGCCTCCCGGCCCGCCTGTTCCCAGAGCGCGGCCGCGTCCTCCAGATCCTGTCGTACGAGGTTCCCGTTGCGGTCGTGCTCGATCCAGCCCCGCAGCCGGGGCCAGGCACGGATGAGCACCTCATGCGTCATCACCACCGTGTCGTCCTGGTCCCGCGTCAGCAGCCGGCCATTGGTGAAGTCGTCCAGGACTCTCTCGGCCGCTTCCCGGTCCGGCGCGTGACGCAGCAACTCGTCGTACCGGACGCGGCGGCGGCTGTCGTCGGCGTCGCGTCCCACGATGACGAGCCGCAGGAACACCCACCGCGCGGCCTCGCGGCAGGGCGGCGGCAGGGTGTCGTAGAGCCTGTTCGCCGTGGTGGCGATGGCGCCCTGGATGCCGCCGGTGACCCGGTATCCGTCCACCGTGAGCGTGTGGCCGTGGCGCTGCTGCCAGGTGGCCCGCAGCGCGTGTGCGAGCAGCGGCAGCCGGCCCGTGCTGCTCGTACCGACCGGTCCCCCGACCGCGCCCAGGTCCGCCAGCAGCACCTCCACCAGGCCGTCTTCCACGTCGAGTCCCACGCTGGCGGCCGGGCGGCGGATCGCCTCCTTGAGTTCGTCCTCCGTCATCGGCTCCAGCAGGACCGGCCCGGCCCGGAGCGCCGCCCGGAGCTGCCGATGGGCCGTGCACGCGGCATAGAAGTCCGCGCGCACCCCCAGCACCACGACCGCACCGCCCGCGGGCTGGGCCAGACGGTCCAGTACGTCGATGAACCACTGCCGTTCGGTCTCGTCGCCGCAGGCCGTGAAGACCTCCTCGAACTGGTCGACCACGACGACCAGGCCCACGGAGGGGGACTCCCCGACGGGCGCCGGATCGCCGGCGCCGCTGATCTCGCGCAGGTCGGCAAGGCACTGCGCGGGATCGGCCCGCCACTTCGGTGCGGTGCGCCGGGCGGTCTCGGCGTCCAGCCCGGCGGCGGCCGCCAGGGCCAGGGCCGGGGACGCCGTCGGGGTCAGCAGCAGCCGGGGGCAGGTTCTGGAGCCCTCCACCGGAAGCCGGCCGTCGTCCAGGGCCGGCAGCACTCCGGCCGCGAGCAGGGACGACTTGCCGGCTCCCGAGGGGCCGATCAGCACCAGCGGGCCGCCCTCGCCGATCCGGGCGTCCATCCGCTCGCACACGAGATGGACCATGCGCTCACGGCCGTAGAACCACTGCTTGTGCCGTGCGCCGAACGGGGCCAAGCCCGGGTACGGGCACAGCGCTTGGGCGGCGCCGGGGCCGGGCACGGTTCTGCGTCCCTCGTCGCCGACGCGTATGTGCATGTCGCGGCCGGCCATGAAGGAGCTGCCGCCTCCCGTCACGGTCGCCTCCAGCCGTTTCGGCTGCCAGGGGGGCGGACCGTCGGGGGTGGGCTCGTCGAGGGGCGGCGTGTCGGGAGTGGGCTCGTCGGAGGTGGGCTCGTCGGGGGTGGGCTCGTCGAGGGGCGGCGTGTCGGGAGTGGGCCCGTCGGAGGTGGGCTCGTCGAGGGGCGGCGTGTCGGGAGTGGGCCCGTCGGAGGTGGGCTCGTCGAGGGGCGGCGTGTCGGGAGTGGGCCCGTCGGAGGTGGGCTCGTCGAGGGGCGCGGCCCCGGTGTCGTGTTCCGTCACGCCTGTCCGCCTCTGGTGACGGTCATGTCCCGGCCGGCCAGGAACGCGTCGCCGCCGGAGACGTGTGCCTCCAGCGTCATCGAGCCCGTGATCTGCTGTTCCGGGGTTTCGGCGGCGCGCAGTTCCCCGCCCAGCAGCGAGCGCAGCTCGTCGACGGCGTCCGGTCGCGTGGCCATCAGCCGGATGATGCGGGCCTGCCACTCGGCGACCAGCAGCCCTTGGAGTTCCTGGCCGTCCCCCGTCCTCTGCGCCTGAATCAACTCGCCGCGCGCATCGGTGAGTTCCTCCTCGACGCGCTCCGGATGCGCGGACCGCCACAGCGACAGGACCGAGGACTTGACCGCGGCCCAGCCGTCCGTCGCCAGCAGATCGATCAGGCGCGCCGCGGCCACCGATGCCAGGCCGGCGAGTTCCACACTCGTCTCCATGTCTTCTCCTTGTCCCTTACCGCCCGTGGGCCGCGATCGCGGTCATGGTCAGGTGGGAGGCGATGAACACGCGGTCGCCGCCCACCGTCCACAGGAACCCCCAGTCCGGCTGCCCGGGGTCGCGGTATTTCCACCGGGCCCTGCCGGTGGCGGCGTCGATGGCCCACAGCGTCTTGGCGGTGTCGGTGGCGAAGACGGTGTCGGCCGAACACTGCGCGCTCCTGCCGGAAACCCGCAGGGAGGCATTGAACATGTTGGAAGTGCCGATGTCGCTGGCCCCGTCGACCTTCGCGACCCACTGGATCGTGCCGTCGGCCGCGGCCATGGCGGCCAGGTCACTACCGACGGGTACGTAGACGGTCGCACCGTCCAGGCTGGAGAACGGGGTGCCGATCCGGACCTGGTCCCCGTTCTTCGCCTTGAAGCGCTGATGCCATTTCTCGCTGCCCGTGGCCGTGTCGACGGCGAACAGTGTTTCGCCGTTGCCGCCGGCGAACAGGAACAGCCCGGCGGCGTAGCACGTCAGCGGCCAGCCGGTGGAGAAGTAGGACCCGGCGTACGGAACGGACACGTTCCAGCCGCGGGCGCCCTTCCTGCCGGCGTCGATCATCTGGACGCGGCCGGGTTTGCCCACAACGGCCGAGGTGGCCAGCAGGTGAGTACCGGAGGGCGGCACGAGCACGTTGTTGATGTCCGTGCCCTTGACCTGCCAGCGTCGCTTGCCGTTCGCGGCGTTGAACGCACGGATGTAGCCGGTGGTCGCAGACTCGGCGGAGTAATTCCGCTGAGACAACGTCCCGCATACATAGACCGTGTTCCCTGCGACTGCCACATATTTGCTGATGAACATCGGCGCATCCGAGCCGCCGCCGGGATCGACGTCGGCCATCACGGT
>NZ_JBHVGZ010000035.1:0-2055 GCF_042800355.1 Streptomyces sp. NPDC057623 | reverse complement strand
CTGGGAACTACAGAAGGTTGGTGGATAAACGTAGGCGCCTCAAAGCGATAGCGGGGGTCGCAGGGGACCACAGTGGTCTCCCATTCCCCTTCCCCTTTGGGGGGGTCGACCCCCCCCATCAAGCCTGTCTCACTCGGTGTGTCGCAGAGCAGGTAGAACACTCCGTCCGCGTACGCAGTCGGGTATCTGTCCATGCCCGTGCCCAAGAAGACGGTCGTGTTCAGCGGGGAGAACGCGGCTTTCCCGGTCGTGGCGTCCAGAAAGGACGTGGCGGTGTCCGTGACCACCATGACCACCTTGTCGGACGCTTCCAGGCATTTGGGGCGGTTCTTTCCGGCGCCCGTCCACGCCTTGGCGGCGTCGGGTCCGGCCAGAACGATCGCTTCCGGTCCGTCCGTCGAGGACGGCGACGCGGAGGAGGCCGACGTCGAGCGCACGCCTGACGGAGCGGTAGGCCGCGCAGTGGACCCGGACCCGTCGGCCCGGCCGCCGGGTGCAGACGACGAGTCGCCGGAGAAGGCCAGTGCCGCCGCGGCTCCGCCGAGTACGGCCCCACCCCCGGCCAGACCGGTGATCAGCTTGCGGCGGCTGACACCCGTGCCGGCAGCGGTCACCGGCGGAGGAGGAAACGGGCCCAGGCCGCCGCCCCCGGCGGACACCGATCCCATCGCCGCGACCGCGGCGGCCATGTCGGCGGTCACCGTCGGCGGCAGCCAACTGCCCTCAAGGGTCGGCAGGTTCTGATGTCTCAGGTAGTCGACGAGTTGCTCGGCGGTGGGACGGTCCGCCGGTTCGGGGTACAGGCAGCCGCCGATGACGTCGCGCAGCGACACGGGGAGAGCGTCCGTGTCCGGCTCGCTTCCGGAAGCCGCGAACAGCACGGTCGACCCGAGGTCGGACATGTCGTCCGTCGGTGAGGGTGCCGGACTGCCGGTGGCTCCCGTGATCCCCAGGGCGGTGATGCGGGGCCCGTCCATGGTGAGCAGCACCGAGTCCGGGCTCACCTCGCCGTGGACCGTCCCGGCCGCGTGGAGCGCGGTCAGCGCCCGGGCGAGTCCGTCGGCGAGCACTCGCAGAGCCGGTTCGGACAGCGGGCCGTGCCGGTCCACCGCCTGTCGGAGCGGCAGTCCGGCGGTGAACTCGGTCGCCAGCCAGGGAACCGGCGCGTCGGCGTCGGCATCCACCACCGGCACGAGGAAGGCGCCGGACAGCGTCCGTGCCGCCTCTACCGCGGCTCGGAACCGGTCCCGGAAACCCGGGTCCGCGGCGAGTTCGGGCCCCACGACCGTGACCATGACGAGTTGCCCCTCGTCCGCGCGGGCCGCGAACACTTCGCCCCCGCCGACCGTGCTCTGCCTTCCGAGCAGCGCATACGGCCCGATCCGATGAGCACCGTCTGCTCCGGGATGATCCATCGTCCGCCCGCCCCTCACGCCAGCCTGATCGTCTGATCACGGGCCGCCTGGTAGGCGCTGCCACCGCCGGACACATGGGCCGTCATGGTCACCGACGGCTCCGGATCGGCGGCCGGCGCCGTGCCGTTCCCGGGTTCGAGAGCGGTATCGGCATCGGCATCGGCGTCGGACAGGAGAGCGGTCAGCGCCTCGCCCAAGTGCGCCAGCCCGTCCGGCAGATGGGTCTCCGGAACGCGGACGAACTGCAGGCGCGCCAGCTCCGCGATCTCGGCCGGCAGCGCCGAGGCGTCGGGCAGCAGCGTCGCGTCACCCAGAAGGACCGGGACGACGCGGTTCCCCGCCCGCAGAGCTGTCGCGATCTCCAGGCGGACCCAGTCGTGAGCGCGGTCCAGGAGCCGCACACCGTCCTCGCCCCGCGCGTCGAGCCAACCTGGCCCGATCAGTACGCACATGAGCTCGCAATCGGCGGCCTGCCGCCGCAGGATCTCGGCGAAATCGGCCCCGGGCGGTATCGACTGGCCCGACTTGAAGATCTCGTTGGCACCTAACCTCGCGCTTTCACGAGGTGGGCTGTCCAAGAGTTGATCAGAAACACGGAAAGTGCCCTTGACCTGCAACGATAGGACTTGCTGAGGGTCCT